>JAODMI010000079.1 GCA_025464755.1 Homoserinimonas sp. | reverse complement strand
GCCCGACCTCGGCGCCACCGAAATGTTCGCAGCAACAGAGGGAGCCGTCTGATGGCTACAGCAGAACTGATGGACTTCGACAAAGCACTCGAACTGTTCGAGCCGGTGCTCGGCTTCGAGGTGCACGTCGAGTTGAACACGAAGACCAAAATGTTCTCGGATGCCCCAAACTTCTTCGGCGGTGACCCCAACACGAACGTGACACCGGTGGACCTGGGGCTGCCGGGCGCACTTCCTGTGGTCAACGAACAGGCGATCAAGTATTCGATCAGTCTGGGACTCGCGCTCGGCTGCTCCATTGCGCCGTCGAGCCGCTTCGCACGCAAAAACTATTTCTACCCAGATCTTGCCAAGAACTACCAGATCAGCCAGTACGACGAACCGATCGCCTTCGACGGCTCTGTCGAGGTGGAGTTGCCCGACGGGCGAATGTTCCAGATCCCTATCGAGCGCGCGCACATGGAAGAGGATGCAGGCAAGCTCACGCATGTTGGCGGGGCAACCGGCCGCATCCAAGGTGCGGAATATTCGCTGGTCGACTACAACCGTGCCGGTGTTCCGTTGGTCGAGATCGTGACGAACATCATTTACGGCGCCGAGCACGATGCACCGGAGCTGGCAAAAGCTTACGTGTCTACCATTCGTGACATCGTGATTTCCTTGGGCATCTCGGACGCCAAAATGGAACGTGGCAACCTTCGTTGCGACGCCAATATTTCGCTGCGTTCTCGCGCTTCCGTCGCGGAGGCCCAAGCGGCTGGCCTGCCTTTGCCGCTTGGCACCCGTACGGAGACCAAGAACGTGAACAGCCTGCGTTCGGTTGAGCGTGCGATTCGCTACGAGATTCAGCGCCAGGCTGCGATTCTTGCCAAGGGCGGCACCATCGTCCAGGAAACTCGCCATTGGCATGAGGACACCGGCGTCACATCCGCTGGGCGCCCGAAAAGCGACGCGGATGATTACCGTTACTTCCCGGAGCCCGATCTGCTCCCGGTCGAGCCATCCCGGGAGCTCATCGAAGAATTGCGCGCCGCTCTTCCCGAGGGCCCTGCGATCCGTCGGCGTCGGCTCAAGGAGGCTTGGGGCTTCACTGATCTTGAATTTCAAGACGTCGCGAACTCCGGTCTGTTGAACGAGATCGAAGCAACGACTGCCGCCGGGGCATCCGCTCATGCGGCTCGCAAATGGTGGACGGGGGAGATTGCTCGCCTGGCCAACGTGGCTGGTGTCGACGCGTCTTCGCTGGTGTCGGCACTTCACGTTTCCGAGCTGGTTGCCCTGGTCGACAATGGTGAGCTCACCGACCGCTTGGCCCGCCAGGTTCTCGAGGGCGTTATTGCTGGTGAGGGATCACCGTCCGAGGTTGTGAGGAGCCGGGGACTGGCTGTGGTGTCGGATGATGGCGCGCTTATCGCGGCTATCGACCAAGCGTTGGCTGCTCAGCCAGATGTGCTCGAGAAAATCCGCGATGGCAAGGTTCAGGCTGCGGGCGCCGTTATTGGTGCCGTGATGAAGGCGATGAAGGGCACTGCCGACGCCGCACGCGTGCGGGCATTGGTGCTTGAGCGCGCCTCACAGCAGAAACCACCTATAAGGGGAGTCATGACCAGTCAGGCCGCGTCCGCCCCGGGCCACGGCCTCCTCGCTCCGCAG
This sequence comes from Homoserinimonas sp., assembly GCA_025464755.1. Lineage (GTDB taxonomy): Bacteria > Actinomycetota > Actinomycetes > Actinomycetales > Microbacteriaceae > RYN-87. Next base: position 1,296 of record JAODMI010000079.1, on the reverse strand, counting down.
TATTTCTGGACGACGATCGCGGCGAACGCGCTGATCTTTCTCGGCGCGTTCGAGTCGCTCGCCGTGACCACGGTCATGCCGACGATCAGCCGCGAACTGAATGGGGATGCCTTATATTCGGTCGCGTTCTCGGGCACCCTGGCGGCCAGCGTAATCGGCATGGTGGTCGCAGGGCGCTGGGCGGACCACGTTGGGCCGTCCCGCCCGCTGATCGGGGCCATTGCCGTGTTCCTCGTCGGCCTGCTGCTGTCGGGAATAGCCGCCGACATGGGAATGTTCATCGTTGGACGATTTTTGCAGGGGCTTGGTGCCGGGGCGATCAACGTTGCGCTGTACGTGGTTGTTGCCCGTATCTACCCTCCGACCCTGCATCCGCAAATCTTCGGCACTTTTGCTGCAGCTTGGGTGCTGCCGGCAATGATCGGCCCACCGGTTGCAGGCCTCGTTTCTGACACAATAAGTTGGCATTGGGTTTTTCTGGGCGTGGGCGTTTTGGTACTCATCTCCGGTGCTGCGATCATCCCGGCGTTGCGGTTACTGCACGCAATGGTGCATCATCGCTCCACCAGCCCCCGCGGGCGGTGGGGAGTCGTGTGGGCATTCGTTGTCGCTTCGGGCGTGCTCACTATCAGTCTGGGGGGCTCCAGCGGAGGTTTGGTGTCGTGGCTTATTGCTCTGGCTGCCTTCGCAATTGTTGTTTGCGCTGTGCGACCGCTCGTTCCGCGCGGTACTTTCTTGGCCAGGCCGGGGCTTCCGGCTACCATTCTTCTGCGCGCCGTCATCGCTGCTGCCTTCTTCGGCGCCGAAGTTTACTTGCCGTATCTGTTGAACGCGCACTACGGACTCCCGTCGTGGCTGTCAGGGTTGATCCTTACGGTTGGCACGGTGTCGTGGGCTATTGGCTCGGCGGTGCAGGGCAAGCTGGGCGATCGGATGTCGCACAATGCCGCCCTGCGGGTGGGGACAGCATTGCTGATGGTCGGCACGCTCGCGCAGCTTCTAACGGCGGCACTTGTACTGTCACCGGCCGTGGCTGCGGCTGGCTGGTTTGTTGCCGGCGGTGGTATGGGTCTTATCTTTCCTCGCATCAGCACCCTGGTTTTGCGATTTTCCACGATGAGCAATCAGGGATTCAACAGTGCCGCTTTGTCGATTGCGGATGCAGCAGCGGCAGCGACTGCTATCGCTCTCGCCGGGCTGCTTTTTGCTGCGGCTGGGGGTGCCGGCGCCGGTGTTGGTCCCTTTGTGGCAGCCTTGTCGCTCGCTTCACTTATTGCCTTGACCACCTTCCCGATC
>JAODMI010000057.1 GCA_025464755.1 Homoserinimonas sp. | reverse complement strand
GACGCTCCGTACGAGCGGGACGGTCGTTGCGGTCATTGTTGAACGCCGGACGCTCCGTACGACCGGGACGGTCACCATACGACGGACGTTCCGTACGAGCGGGACGGTCACCATACGACGGACGGTCCGTACGAGCAGGACGGTCACCATACGACGGACGCTCCGTACGGTTGGCGCGGTCGCCGTAAGAGGGGCGCTGTCCCGTGGCAGGACGTTCTTCCCGAGGGGTCCAGTTGGGGCGGCTGTCGCCGGTCGCCTGGCGATCACTGCTGCGAGCTGAACGCTCGTCGGCGTTCCAGCGCTTCTTCGCGGGAGCTGCGGCATCTGCCCGATATCCGCGGTGGTTCGGGCTGTGGTTGCCTCCACCAGACTTGGGGCCGCGAGCGGCTGGACGGTCGGAGTTATTGAAATTAGGCATAGTGCTTTCCGGGCTTTAATAAATTGCATGGCAGGGCGCAGCACTTTTTGCTGCACTACTGCAGGAACCCGGGCGATCTTTGGCCAGGACCGTTCACATACGTGATTTTCCCCAGGCACATTCAAGGAGTAGTTGATGTGTGGGGACCGGCCCGAAAGACTTACAAACCCATTCGCGAGACTTCGCGATGTCTAGAGCCGACTTGTCTACGTTACACGACGTTGCAAAAGAATGCATCACATGGGCGCGAAATAACTTAGGGTATCCCTCAGGATGCTCCCGATTACCCGACGGGCCGCACGCGGCGGTGCAGTGCTGAGTGCGCTCGTGATGGCGGCTGCACTAGCGGCCTGCGTGCCGACCGAAACCGACACGGTGACACCTGCTGCCGTTGCCAACCAGGTACTCATCTTTCCGGATATCACGGTCACCGAGAATGTGTCCTACGGCACGGGAGCCTCTCAGGTTCTTGATGTGTGCCAGCCGCAGGACACCGAAACGAGTCTGGTGAATAACGGCCCCCGACGCGCGGTGGTTTCCGTGCACGGTGGCAGCTGGCGCGAAGGAGATAAGGCGGGTCCGTTCTGGCGCAGCGCCTGCGAGTGGCTGGCATCCGAAGGGTTCGTCGTCTTCGCCCTGAACTACAGTCACGCGCCAGCGACACCCTTTCCCGCCGCGATTAACGACGTCAAGGCGGCCGTTTCTTGGCTGCGCCAGCCGGCGCAAGTTCAGCTGTACGACTTTGATCCACAACTTATCGGCGCTTTCGGCGGATCGGCCGGCGGCAACCTCGTCTCGCTGCTGGGAGCATCCGGCACCGGCGCCTGGGACACCGGCAGCCGTGTGGCAGCCGTTGTCGAGCTAAGCGGTCCGATGGATCTCACCAGCGCAGGCCTTGGCGGCCTGACCGAGGAGTTTAAGGGTTTTCAGCTGGAATATCTCGGATGCGCCGCCTACCAGAACTGCGCAAACGCGACGGCAGCGTCGCCCATTTTTTCCCTTGACTCCAGCGACCCCCCATTCTTTGTCGGGCACTCGAAAGATGAGTACATCCCGATTCGTAATGCGGAGATCCTGGTCGCCGCCCTGACCGCGGCGGGTGTTGAGGTTGACTACACCGCTGTACCCGGCGTGATGCACTCCATTGGCATGCTCAACGATCCCATGCGGGCATCCATCGTGCGCTTCCTGCGCGAACACCTGTAAATATCGGCAGGCCGATATTGCGGTGGGTTACTCCGCGATGTGTCCGAAGAAGAGAGTCCAGGGGCGGATGTCACGGTTCGCGATAAGTCCCCTCAGCGCAAACGGGTCGGCGTCGAACAGAGACGCGACATCCGCTTCCGTTTCCCCTTCAACGATGATCAGTGCGCTGTCATCGCCGGCCGGGCCGGAAAGGCGCACCTTCTTTGCAGCGAATGCCTCCTGAATGAAGGCACGGTGAGCGGGACGGTGCTCATTGCGCGCCTCGGTGGAGTTGTCCGCGTAGGTGTAGGTGACGGCGAAGAGTGCCATATAGTGCCTTCCTTTGTCTGTGAGCGAGTTGACTTATCAGCCGGCCGAAACCAGTGTTGCCATCCTACGTAGCGCCAGTTCGTAGCCTTGCGTGCCGGCTCCCATGATGACCGTATCCGCCGCTTTCGAGACGTAGGAGTTATGCCGGAACTCTTCGCGGCGGTGAATGTTGGTGATGTGCACTTCGATGACCGGCAGCTCGGCGGCGAGCAATGCATCAAGCAGGGCGATCGAGGTCGTGGTGAGACCGGCAGGGTTGATGATGATGCCGGCACAGCGTTCGCGTGCCTCCTGGACGAGGTCGATGATGACGCCCTCATGGTTGCTCTGGCGGAAGTCGATCTCCAGACCGAGTTCAGCTGCCGTTACAGTGCACGACGCTTCCACATCGGCGAGGGTGGCCGACCCGTAGATGTGAGGCTCCCTCTTGCCCAATAGATTGAGATTCGGCCCGTTGACAATCATGACTATCGCCTGGGATGTTTCGGTCATCGGCTTCTCCTGAGGAAGGGTGTTGACGGGTGTGAAGAGTGCAGACGACAAACTACTTGGTAGTCGGCCGTGGTGCTCGCTCAGTGTCCGAGCTATCGGCTGGGGCGGTTTCGACGCTCCCTACCAGCGCCGCCTCACGTCTGGCCGCACGACGCTCACTCGCGCCTTCCACGAGATAGTACAGGGAGGGCAGCACGACCAGCGTGAGCAGGGTTGAGGATACGAGCCCGCCAATGACGACGATCGCCAGTGGCTGGGAGATGAATCCGCCATGCCCCGTCAGCCCGACGGCCATGGGAAGCAACGCGAATATCGTGGCCAGGGCGGTCATCAAGATAGGCCGAAGTCTGCGGCTCGCCCCGTGCACTATGGCCTCCACCACAGACAGCCCCCGCTCGCGATACTGGTTGACCAAATCGATGAGCACGATGGCGTTGGTGACAACGATGCCAATCAGCATCAGCACGCCGATGAGCGACGGCACGCCGAGCGGCACGCCGGAGACCACCTGCAAGGCGATAGCGCCGGTGGCGGCGAACGGTACGGACACCAGCAGCAACAGCGGTTGGCGCAAGCTTTTGAACGTTGCCACCATCACGACATAGACGATGAGGATGGCAATCAGAAGAGCGAGACCCAGCTGCTGGAACGCGTCCCCTTGCTGAGCGGTGACTCCACCCAGCTCCGCGCTTGCCCCGCCGGGAAGATTCGCCTCGTCAACTGCCGCCTGCACTGCAGCGGAAGCTGTTCCCACATCATCACCGTTGGGCGTCACGCTGACAGTTGAGGAGCGAATGCCCTCAATGGTCGTAATACTTGCCGGCCCGTCGACTTCCTGAACGGTAGCCAACTGCGACAAGGGCAGTGGACCTGCGACGGTGGGAATGGGGAAGGCTCGCAGCTCTTCAAGACTGTTGGGTGCGTTGCCGTTATCGATGTAGATCGACATGGTCTTCTCATCGATGACGACGGACCCTGCTACCGCGGGCAGCATTGACTGCGCGACGATTCCGCCAACAGCGATCTCGCTAAGCCCCAGGCTTGCGGCCTTCGCGCGGTCGACAACGACCCCGATGTAGGGCTGTGACACGGCAAGGTTGCTGGTCGCTTCGGCGGTGACATCCAGATCTTGGACCACCTTGAGCACAGCATCCGTCGCCTCACGGAGATCGTCTTGGCCGTTGGCCTTGATGTTGACCGCGATGTCCGTGGAGGCGAAACCGGAACCGGCCGCGGCGAGCGAGACCTCTCCTGCATCCTCAATCTCGGCAACCTCGTCGCGAACTGATGCTTGCAGGGCCTCCTGGTCGACGTCAGGGTCGGTGGTTAGCGAGAAGCTGATGTTGCCTCCACCGCCGAAAGCGCCAAGGAGGGAACCTCCACTGGAGCCGATCGACAATTGCACCGTCTCGATGCCCTCGATGCCGCGAAGCACGTCTTCGACTTTGGTTGCAGCCTCATCCTGAGCCTGCAGGCTCGTACCAAGCGGGAGGGTTTGGCTGACGGTGAGGGTGTTCTGGCCACTGTCTCCGATGAAGTTCGTCTTCATGCTGGGCACAAGTGCGATGGTTCCGGCGAGGATGAGCACCGCTGCGATGAGGGTCACAGCCGGACGCTTCAAGGTCCAATTGATGACGGGTAAATAGCCCTTCTGCAGGCGGGTGGGAGTGTCGAGCTCATCCGGGCCGCTGGGGCTGCGGCGAGCGCGGCGTGTGAGTGCAGCCGTCTCGATGGAGGGGATGGACTTGTCAACACCGCCGCGGCTGGCATCCTCGGGACCTGCTGCGGCCGTGCGCACCACCTTCTTGCTACCCAAAAACCAGAACGCCAGCACCGGCACTATGGTCAGCGACACGAAAAGGGATGCGGCGAGCGCGATTGTCACAGTCAAGGCGAAGGGGCGGAACAGCTCCCCCGTGATGTCGCCAACGAGGGCAAGCGGCAGGAACACCGCAACCGTCGTGACCGTGGACGCGGTGATCGCTGTGGCTACCTCTTTGACGGCGGCGGAGATCGCTTGCAGTTTGTTCTCACCCAGGGAGATATGCCGCTTAATATTTTCGATGACCACGATGGAGTCGTCCACCACCCGGCCGATGGCGATGGTCAATGCACCGAGCGTGATGATGTTGAGTGTGTAGCCGGCAGCCTGCATGCCGATGAAAGTGATGAGAACGGATGCCGGGATGGAGATCGCGGTAACCAGTGTCGAGCGAACCGACAGTAGGAACACCAGGATGATGATCACCGCGAAGACAAGCCCCAGCAGGCCCTCCGTCGCTAAGGCCTCAATGGACTGCTGAATGAATGGGGCTTGATCGAAGACGACCGTGAACGTGGTGTTCTCGCCGAGTGAGTCTTCTAGCTCGGGGATGATCTCCTGCACCAGCTGTGACACGGCGACCGTGTTGCCCGCCGGCGTTTTGGTGACAGCGATTGTGAGTGATGGCTCGCCGTTGACACGGGAGATGCCGGTTACGGGGTTGTCTGTGACAGCCACTGTCGCAACATCCGCAATTGTCACGGGGAGGGTCGTGCCGGACAGGGGAAGCTGACCGAGCGCACCCGCATCCTCAATTCGTGATCCTGCCTGCACCGTGAGGGTCTGATCGTTTTCGGTGATGGCACCTGCCGGCAACAACATGCCGTTGGCGTCAAGAGCATCTCGGATGTTTTGCGGACTCGCGCCCGCTGCAGCTAACAGTGCCTGGTCAGGTGTGATGGTCAGACGTTGGCCAACGGTGCCGAGCAGGTTAGCCTCACGCACGCCTTCCAGGCCCTGGATTTCCGTAAGAGTCGACGCTTCCAACTGCGCGGTGAGATCGCGGATGTCCAGGCCACTGGTGACCGCTATTTGGATCACGGGCAGATCTTCGATACTTCCGGTGATGACCTGAGGGTCGATATCTTGTGGCAGTGTCGACTTGATGCGGTTGATCGCCTGCTGCACCTTCTGTTCCGCCGTGGCGAGGTCGGTGCCATATGCGAACGATGCGGAGATGGTTGAGATGTTCGTCCGCGACGTTGCGGTGGTTCCCTCCAGTCCGGCGACGCCTTGGATCGCGGTTTCGAGGGGCGTGCTGACGTCCTCATTGACCACCTCGGGAGAGGCGCCGGGGTAGGTGGTGAGCACCACAAGCTGCGGAAAACTGACCGAGGGGATGAGCTCTTGCTTGAGGGAGGTTAGAGAGATCGTGCCGAAGACCGCTACGACAATCGTTACGAGCGCAATCAGTGCGCGGTTCCGCAGACTGAAGACTGAAAGTAGATGCACGGTTCTCCCAAAAAAGGTGGGTAAGAGTTCTCAGTATTTCAGGGTTCCCGCGCAGTGCATTTCGGGAGTGTTGCGTGGTGTTGAATGATGTGGTGTCCCCCGCCCTCACCTTAACCCGCCGCTGGGTTCAACTTCTTCTCGGATTGCTGATTTTCGGCCTGTCCCTTGCCTTGATGATCCAGGGTGTTATCGGCGTGCCACCGTGGGACGTTTTGACGCAGGGGATCGTGCGGCACACCGGGCTCCCCTTTGGGCTGCTGACCGTGGTATTGAGTGGCCTCATCCTGTTGCTGTGGATTCCGATCAGACAAAAGCCAGGCATCGGAACTGTGCTGAACGCACTACTGGTTGGTCCGGGCGTAGAGCTGGGTTTCCTGATTTTTCCGGTGCCGACGGAGATGTGGGCACGCATCCTCAGCTTCGCTCTGGGGCTGCTGCTGAACGGCATCGCAACGGGCATGTACATCGGTGCTCGCTTCGGCCCCGGTCCGCGTGACGGTCTCATGACGGGTCTCCACCGGATGACGGGCAAGCCGATCTGGATTGTGCGCACGTCGATCGAGGCCGTCGTCTTACTGTGCGGTTGGCTGCTCGGCGGCAACGTCGGCCTGGGAACGCTCGCCTTCGCCTTGCTGATCGGGCCCTTGGCCGGCTACTTCATGCCGCTGCTGCTTGTGCCCGCAGCTGTCGCCCGGGGTGATGTGGATCCGGATCCGGATGCTGCGCCAGCCTAACCCTCAGCGGGCCGGGCTGCCCAAATGGCGGGAATGTGCCGGAGCCACGCCACCTCGGCGTTTTCAGCCATCCCTCAGCGCTATCGCAGTGCATCAACCGCGTCGCGACTCGCACGCGTGAGGGAACGCATCCGAGGCTGTGGTCAGGCCTGACCGCTACCCCAGGCCACGGGCGTGGCGCGGGCTCAACTGTGCGATCGCCAAAACACGACCTTGGAGTCCAGCAGTTCGATGATCCAGTAAAGGATCAGCCCAAAGAACGTCAGCACAAGGATGACTGCAAAGCCCCCGGCGATGTCTAGCTGAAAGTTGAGGGTCTTGATCAGGACACCCATTCCCACCGAAGCACCGACGAACTCGGCAACGATGGCACCAATGAACTGGGTTCGAAGATCCGCAATACGCGCACCCAACGCGGCCTGACCCTCGGTGACGTCTCCATGACGACGGGACTTAGCGTCTCGATGCTTAGCATGCTGGAGCGCGGAAAGACCGGAGTGTCAGTGGGATCGGTGGTCGCAGTTGCTTCGGCGCTGGGTATCCAGGTCGGTGAACTCTTCCAGACAACGTCTTCGACTGACCCCAACCTGATCCGCCGTTCCGAGCAGGTAGAAATCATGATCGGCTCAGGAGTCGTCCGCCGGCTGATCTTGCATGATCGAGATCGCGGTATCGAGATGACTCAGCTGGAGCTTCCAGCCGGCACGCACACAGGTTCGGACCCGGTACGCCACGAAGGCCACGAGTACCTTACGGTCTTGCAGGGGGTCCTGACAGTGGAAATAGCTGAGGAGACGTACGAGCTGGAGGCCGGGGACACTCTGCACCTCGATGCCCAAAGGTTGCACCGATTCGCCAACCGGTCCGTTACCCCGTCCCGTCTGCTGCTGGTCGTTCAGCATTCGCAGCCGTTCAGTTTCGGCCACTGACCTCACGACCTCGAGAGCCCGGTTATTTCCCTAGCGCAATGCTGCAGCAATCACCCAGCGTCGTGTAATGTCGCTGCTCGTGACGCCACCCACAGCGACTCCCGTGCGGTCTCTGATAGCCGTCTTCGTCGGCGGCATGGTGGGGACCGGCCTTCGGCTGCTCATTGACATGGTCATCCCGTCCGCAGGTTTCCCCCTCGGGACACTGCTCATCAACATCTCCGGCTCATTCCTGCTCGGCGTCCTCGTAGCACTCGTCTGGCCACGGCCGGGCCTGCCAGCATGGTTCAAGGTCGGCGCCGGCGTGGGCGTCATCGGATCATTCACCACATTTTCGGCCGTCGTCGTGGCTGTCGTGGATGCTGCAGCACAGGGAGAGCGTGCGCTGGCGGTCACTTACCTGCTAGCTTCACTCGCACTCAGTTTCGCTGCGGCGGCTCTTGGGCTGCGATTTCGGCACGGCACGAGAACCCCCGTATGACCGCCCTCATTGCCCTAGCCATCATGATCGCCGGCGGATTCGGTGCCTCGGTGCGGTACATCACCGCACTCGTCATCAGATCACCCTGGGGCGTGCTCAGCGTGAACGTTCTCGGCTCGGCCCTCGGCGGGATGGTACTCGGACTTTCTAGCGGGCTTTCGGATACCACCGAGCTCATCCTCCTCGCCGGGTTCGCTGGAGGACTTACAACCTTCAGCACGTTTTCGGTGGAGACGATTGACTTGCTACAAAGGGGCCGCTGGCGTAGTGCGGCGCTGAGCGTCGCGACCAACGTGACATTCGGGCTTGCGGCGGCCGTATTTGGCTACTGCCTGTTCACCTAAGAGGGCAGGCCGACTTAGAGGTGGCTCAGCTGTGCGACCACCTGGCGCGCAATCATGCGCCCTGCCCGGTTGGCCCCGATCGTGCTCGCCTGCGGTCCGTAGCCAGCAAAAAAAATCCGGGGATCTTTCCAGGAGGCGCCCTGCCCGACGGTGATCCCGCCTTCTCGCTCGCGCAGCTTCAACGGCGCCAGGTGGCGTAGCTCTGGCCGGAAACCGGTGGCCCAAAGGATCGCGTCCGCGTGCTGGAAGGCACCGTCTGCCCAGCGCACGCCAGCAGGCTCGATGACGCTGAACATCGGCTTGGCAACCAGTAGACCCCGGTCGATAGCCGACTGGATGCGCCGGGTACGCGGCACCCCTGTGCCGCTCACGATGCTGGGCAGAGCCCGGCCGGCCCGCGCTGCCGCGTCCTGCATCGCGACTGCAGCGGCACCGGCTTCCATATTAAGTTCGCCTTCATTGAGAAACTCGACCGGGCGGCGACTCACCCAGGTGAGTGCGGAGGCCACGTGCTCGAGTTCCAACAGGAATCCGATCGCTGAGGTTCCGCCGCCGACCACGATAATCTTCTCTCCCGCGAAGTCGTGCGCGTCCCGGTAGTCGACAGTGTGGACGTGCCGACCGGTGAACGTGTTCATCCCCGGATACCAGGGCATAAAAGGCGAACCCCACGTTCCGGTGGCATTAACCACCACATCCGTCACCAATTCCGCCCCATGTCCACGCTCGTCGGTGAAGTGCACCACCAGGTCGGGGCCCCGGTTGGACACGGAGCGCACGTGCACCGGGCGGTGAACATTAAGGTCGTAAAACAGCTCGTACTGACGGTAATAGTCGGCTACGGTCTCCTTTGCCGGCCTGCTGCGATCGGCAGTATCAAAGGAAAGACCAAGCGCATCCATGCCGGGCAGATCATTGATGCGGTGCGCAGACCCGATTTTGAGAGCCTCCCAGCGGGACTGCCACGCACCGCCGGCTCCAGGACCGCGGTCAAGGATAACGAATTCCTTACCTGGGGCCAGCCCGAGTTTCCGCAGGTAGTACGAGGCGGACAGGCCCGCCTGACCCGCGCCGATTACCACAACGGAGGTGCGGGAAGAGTCAGAGGTCACGCGCTTACGTTACTCGTCGAGTCCAGAACGCACCCCACAACCTGCGAGGGCAAGCCTGCTGTCAAGGCAGACAGACACAAATTCTTGCCGTGCTAAAGTAAGCAGTTAGGTTTTCGTAGTTCCTTGTTGGTCAATCCTGGGCATCTCTTGCTTAGCCTGGGCATGAATCGTAAGGGGGTCAAGCCATGGGGCGCGGCCGTCAAAAAGCAAAGCACACCAAGGTTGCCCGCGAGCTGAAATACTTCAGCCC
>JAODMI010000173.1 GCA_025464755.1 Homoserinimonas sp. | reverse complement strand
CACCGTAGTTCGTTGTGCCTAGCGAGGTTTCGAGCATGAAGATGGAGGAGGCAGATGTACGGCGGCGAAAGCACGGGGTGCGCCCCGTACTTTCGCGCCGTGCATCTGCATCCTCCTGAAGCGCTACACGCGGGGCTTTTCCTTCATCTCAATCGTCTCGATCTCATCACCGATTTGGATGTCGTTGAACTTGCCAAGGCCGATTCCGGCCTCGAAGTCGGTGCGAACTTCCGTGACGTCATCCTTGAAGCGACGCAACGACTCGATTGCGAGGTTGTCTCCCACGACGACGCCTTCGCGGATGACCCGCGCCTTGGCGTTGCGCGTGATAACGCCGGACCGGACGATTACACCTGCGACGTTGCCGAACTTGGAGGAACGGAAGACTTCGCGAATCTCGGCGACACCCGACTGGACTTCTTCGAACTCTGGTTTGAGCATGCCCTTAAGAGCATTCTCGACATCTTCGAGCGCGGAGTAGATAACCGAGTAGAAACGAACGTCCACCCCTTCGCGCGCCGCACGGTCGCGGGCCTTCGGGTCGGGGCGAACGTTGAACCCAATGATGATCGCGTTGTCAACTGTTGCAAGGTTGACATCGCTCTCGGTAACGCCACCAACTCCACGGTGGATGATGCGCAGCTGCACCGATTCGTCGACCTCGATTTTGAGGAGCGACTCTTCGAGCGCCTCAACGGCACCGGATACGTCACCCTTGATGATGAGGTTGAGCGATTCGACCTTGCCATCTTCGAGCGCCTTGGTGAAGTCTTCGAGGCTGATGCGCTTACGGCTGCGAGCCAGCAACGCGTTGCGCTCCGCTGCTTCACGTTTTTCGGCAATCTGTCGGGCGGTACGGTCATCATCGGTGACAAGGAACGTGTCACCGGCGCGCGGTACCGAAGTCAGGCCCAAGACCGCGACCGGACGTGCCGGTGTCGCGAACTGTACTGACTCGCCATTCTCGTCGAACATCGCCCGGACGCGGCCGTAAGCAGTGCCGGCGACGATGGGGTCACCGACTTCGAGCGTTCCCGACTGGATCAGTACAGTTGCAACCGCACCACGTCCCTTGTCGAGTCGCGCTTCGATGGCGACGCCACGGGCATCCTTATTCGGGTTGGCACGCATGTCGAGACCGGCATCAGCGGTCAGGAGCACGGCATCGAGAAGCTCGGGTATACCGATCTTGTTCAGTGCTGAAACGTCGATGAACATGGTGTCTCCACCGTATTCTTCTGCAACCAAACCGAACTCGGTGAGCTGTTGACGCACCTTGGCGGGGTTTGCCCCCTCCTTGTCGATCTTGTTGACCGCGACGACAATGGGCACGTTGGCCGCTTGAGCATGGTTCAACGCTTCGACGGTCTGCGGCATGATGCCATCGTCAGCCGCCACCACGAGGATTGCGATATCGGTGACCTGTGCACCACGGGCCCGCATAGCGGTGAACGCCTCGTGGCCGGGGGTGTCGATGAAGGTGATCTTACGTTCAATGCCTTCGTGCTCGGCCACCACCTGGTACGCACCGATGTGTTGCGTGATGCCACCGGCTTCACCGGCAACGACATTGGCATTTCGGATGGCGTCAAGGAGCCGGGTCTTGCCGTGATCGACGTGACCCATAACGGTGACGACGGGCGGCCTGGCTTCCAGGTCTTCGTCATCCTCGTCTTCAAGTTCCTGATCAAGATCAAGGTCGAACCCGGCAAGAAGCTCGCGGTCTTCATCTTCTGGGGAGACCATCTGGATTTTGAAGCCCAGCTCGTCACCGAGGATGTCGAAAGTAGCCTCGTCAAGCGACTCGGTTGCCGTTGCCATCTGTCCGAGGTGGAAGAGAACGGTTACAAGGTTGCCGGGGCTGGTGTCGATTTTGTCGGCGAAGTCCGTAATGGACGCACCGCGGCGCAGACGGATGACCGTCTTACCGTCACCGCGGGGAACGCTGACGCCACCCAGCGACGGTGCTTCGCGCAGCTCGAACTCTGCCCTTTTCGTACGCTTCGACTTGCGAGCGCGGCTCTTTCCTCCACCGCGACCGAATGCGCCGGCAGTTCCGCCACCGGGGCCGCGGCCACGGCCACCGCCACCTGCAGGACGGTTAGGTCCAAAATTGCTGCCAGGGGCACCGGCTGCCGGGGCACCTCCTGGACGAAAGCCTCCAGCAGCACCGGCCGGACGGCCAGGTCCGCCAGGACGTTGGAACCCGCCGGCCCCTGCAGGACGGGGCCCACCGGGGCGCTGTGTGAAACCACCCGGGCGCGGCGCTCCCGGACGCGGAGCGCCGGGACGGGGAGCCGCAGGACGCGGGATGCCGCTCGGCGATGGTGCTGCCGGTCGCGTGTTCATTCCCTGCGCGCTGGCGTAGGGGTTGTTGCCTGGACGGGGTGCACCCGGACGCTGCATACCCTGCGTAGATGCGTAAGGGTTATTTCCGGGACGGGCAGCCCCGGGTCGCGGGATGCCTGATCCGCCGTCGCCTGCCGTGGGGGGCTTAGGGGCGGAGGCCGCGGGCTTTTCTTCGGCTGTAGTCGAAGATGCGGGAACTGCCTGCGCGTCGACAACCGGTGCCGACGAGGTCGGGGCGGGCGAAGTCGGGGCGGGCGAAGTCGGAACTGGCGAAACCGGTGCCGGCGAAACCGGTGCCTGCGAAACCGGTGCCTGCGAGGTCGGTGCCTGCGAGGTCGGCGCGGGGAACGGTGCCGGAGCTGCCGGCGCGGGTGCCGGACGGGCCGGCGCCTTCGTAACCTTCGGCTCTTCCTTGGCCGGCGCGCTCACACCGTCGGCTGCCAGTGCAGCACGAAGCTTCCGCGCTACCGGTGGTTCGATGCTGGACGAGGGTCCCTTGACGAACTCGCCCATTTCCTTGAGTTTCTCAAGGGCCTGCTTACTTTCAATGCCGAGTTCTGCTGCGATCTCGTGCACGCGTGGTTTAGCCACAATTCTCCTGTCTCGGGCCTACTCCGGACAGGAGCAAGCCATTACTTACGGACGGGTCTCATTTCGAGCCGCTCATTAGTTGTCCATAGTTCAATCAGCCTGTTCTTCGTGGAATCTCGGATGAGTTTCCGACTGGTGGTTATGTAAGTACTGTTGCGTGAGGTTTTGTGTATCGAGCACGGTGGAAACTTTCAAAGCCCGGGCGAAAGCCCGCCGCTTGATTGACTTCTCGACGCATTCGATTGTGGGATGCACCCACGCTCCCCGACCAGGAAGGATGGCGGATGTATCCGCCATCACCTCGCCGTTTTGAGCAACACACCTCAGCAGGGAGGATGCGTTAGCCCGTTTGCGGCAGCCGAGGCAAGTTCTTACTGGATCCATACTACCCCCACCCGTTCCCTTTGCTTTTGAGTCGGATGGTTTGCACAGCAAGTTCAACGGTCACAGCCCGCCACTTAGCCCAACGGATACCCGTTAGAGGCTAAGCGGTCGCGCCCAGCTGTTCGGCCATCCAGTCCGCTGTCCGATAGCGGTGCTCTGAGAGCACGTTAGCGCACCCATGGTTTCCCTGTTCCAACATGAGCAACGTGCTACTGGGTTGCGTCTCATCGTGTAGGCGCTGCTGCTGCTGCCACGGTATAAGTCGGTCTTTTCGTCCGGAAATGATGAGTGTCGGGCAGGTTAGCTGATCGGTTCTGCCTTCCATGCTTAGGGTGAGAGCCATTCGCCTGCCCTGCTCGTCGTGCGCCAAATGCGCACGCGAAGTGAAGGTGTCGCGAGTCAGTTGGGGCATGTCATCCCAAGCTTCGCCAAAATTATATGGGCCGCATAGGGCGACACACGCCTTTATCCTTGGGTCGCCGCTGGCGAAACGCGGTGCGTAGTAGCCGCCGAGGCTGACGCCCCAGACTCCGATTTGAGCGCTATCGACTTCGGGTAGCTTCTGCAGCGCGTCAACGATAGCCCGCCCTGGAACCTCCCAATCGGCCCGGATCGGCAGGTCGTATTCCGCTTCACCCTGACCTGGACCGTCAACGCTTAGAGTCGCCAGCCCGCGCTGAAGAAAAAGATCTTCTGTCGATCGCAGCTCTTCTTTGGTCGAGTCAAGGCCGGGCACAAGGATTACGGTCGGAAAGGGGCCGTCGCTCTGAGGTAGGCGCAAGACACCGTAGATAGTGAATCCCTCAAACGGGATGTTAATTTTTCTGCCGGGCGGGTCAAGCAGGGGAAGCGCCAGTTCATGGCACCTGACAGCCGAAAGGTGCGCCTCTCGCATCTGTACCCGGTCTGTCACGTAGACGAACTTCGCGAAGTGATAGAGCACAGCGGCAGTACTGAAGTGCTCGCCTGCCGATTTGAGCCTGGATTCCGCTATGGCCGCCTTCCCTAGGGCTTCATGCGCCGCCGCCGCCGCAGACCACTCGCTGCACCACTGTGACCAAGAGTCGATTTTCGCGGTGACCCGATCGAAATCGCCGACTGGTACGCCGTTGGCGGTGATTCTTGGGCCCCAGTGCGCGCGGGCAGAAGCGACTAACTCATCCATCTTGGCTCCATTGTCACATCAGATCGGTAGCCGCCAGTTCTGTGTGTTTCCGGCGTTGCAACCGATTGTAATGGGTCCTAGGTTAGATGCACCGATGTTTCTACAAGGGGGTAGCACGTGGCTAATTTTTCGACCGACGTAATCATTGTCGGGGCTGGCCACAATGCTCTGGTGTGCGCCGCGTACTTAGCAGAGGCAGGAGTGCAGGTACTGGTTCTAGAAGGACGCGACATCATTGGTGGCAACACTGTCACGGAAGAGCTCACTCTGCCCGGCTGGCATCATGATTCATGCTCAAGCGCACATGTTGTCATCCAGTCGAATCCGCTCATCAAAAATGACGAGCTAGGGCTGCTTTCCAAATATGGGCTGAAGTATGTGAAAACGGATCCCGCTGTCGCCATGGCTACCGAAAAACACGGCCTTGTTGTGATTCCGCCGGATGTCGAAGGCGCCGCCGCGGAGTTTGCGCGATTTTCGGAGCATGACGCTGACGCGCTACGACAGATGGCCAAGGACTGGGACGACGGACTCGGTCTGGTTCACGCTCACTTCTCTGCGGGCTTGCCCCTGCCGGATGGGCCATGGGCGGAGCGGTATGAGAAGCTTCGTCTCCAGAGCGCCTGGGAAGTAGTCCACGCCACTTTTCAGCACCCGGCTATCAGGCAGACAATGCTGTGGGTTTCCTTCGCCACGATCCAGCCGCCGGAACGGCCCGGAACAGGCGCTTTGCCCGCCGCTATCATGATGGGCCGTTTACGTTTCGGCTGGGCAACTCCGGTGGGCGGCTCGGGAGCGTTACCTGCAGCGCTTGCACAACACATTCGCGATCACGGCGGCCAAGTGCTGACCAACGCCAAGGTGGCCAGCATGATCGTTGAGGACGGCCAGTGCGTGGGAGTGCGAACTAGCGATGGTCGCACGTTCGCAGCCCGACGCGCTGTCGTCGCATCCAGTCACCTGGTGGAGCTTCCGTCCATGCTCGAGTCGACGCCCACCCCATTACTGGATGCGGCGGCGTCCGCATGGCGCCCGGGACTCGCCTTATTCGCTGTGCACTTGGCTCTCAAAGCAGAGATCAGCTACCGTACGCCCGCCGGGGCTCTCTCGGCCGTCGCGGGGGGGCTGGGCACCCCCGAGGGACTGCGACGGCAGGTGGCGAAAGCCTACGTGGGTGAGACTGAATCCGATGACCCATGGATCCTGGTCGTCTCATCAACAATCGTCGACCCGGCGCGGGCTCCAGGCAGCGTACTGAAATTCCTCACAATCGCTCCTTCTACCCTGAATGGCGCAGCCTGGACCGATCAGGACGCCCAGCTCTATAGCACTCAGCTGCTCAACTTAGTTCGCAAACACGTCGACGGACTCGATGACGACTCGATTCTGTTCCTGCGTGCGGAATCGCCACGATCCCTGGCAGCGCACAATCTTTCCAACATCGGCGGATCGTGCCACGGAGGCGAGTTCGCGCTGCCCGGCGGTGAAGTGATTTCCGGATGGCTCGACTACCGCACCGAGGTCGCCGGCCTTTATCTGACCGGCTCGACCTCTCACCCCGGCGGGTCGGTTTCTGGACGGCCCGGCCGCAACACGGCTCGTGTACTCCTGGAGGACCTGGGCATTGCGCCTTCAACCGTTATGGCGTCACCGTAGCGCCTGCGCACCTACCAGGGAATCAGAGGGGTTGGTGGACTTGAGATTACGGTCCAGGAAGGCGATGATGCCGTCGATCGCGCTTTCCTGCACGTCGTCGACCTCGATTTTCCCATCCTCGCCACGGACCGGAAATATGTAACCGTGGAGTGGGTGATCCCACGAAACCCACTCCGCCTGTGCGCCGCTTTCCTCAAGCAGGTCATAGCTGACACGAAAAATTCCCTGCAGGTGGTCATCATCGCGGCCCATCACCAAAATCGGCACATTGACTTTGGCCATGCGCTCCAAGGCGAGCTGTTCATTAATTCGCGCTCGTACTTGCTTTGCGTCCACCATTTGCATCTCTTCGATGTTGCGCAGCTGAGTGTGGGGGTTCACAAATGCAGTGCTGTCCGGCGTCAAGTCTAAGAACTCGTGATTCGCGGGCTCGCACGCAACACCGGCCTGAATCAGCCCGCTGTACTGAGAAGCTAACTTGAACAGCATCTCGCCGGCATGGCTCACCCCGACATGCCCAATGCGCTCAGGGTCGATCTGGGGATGCTTGCGTACGTGGCTGATGATGGCAACCTCATCTTCGAACTCAAGTGGCGCACGACTTAGCAAGTCCATACCCTGCCTGCGATCGATAACAAGGTCACCGCCACGGTGGAATCCCAGCTCCACCTCCGAACGGTACCGGCCCCAGGCGCATGCGTAGCCAGCGTCGAGCAACCTCTCCATGATGTGGCTGTGGCTGCGCACCCGATCGCTGAGCCAGTCGAGCCCTCCCCCGCCATTGCCGTAGGCAAGAAAAACAAACGGGAATACGCCTTCATCGGCCGGTGTCCTGAACGCATACGGCGTGTATAGCCCATCAATGGTTTCGGCCAGGAAGTAGTTCACCGGTCGGTCAGAACCCTCGACCTCCTCGGAGTACAGGGGTCGATGGAGGTCGTATGTTGTGCCCTCGTTCATGTCGGAAACCTTTCTCTTGCTTTGTGAGTTCGGTACTGCAATCGCTGGCACCGAGCGGGCGTTTGCCCTGATCATTCGCGCATCCGTACCGCGTGGATGCCGTGGTTTTTGTCGCTGAAGTAGATGTACCCTCGGGCGTCAACCAAGACATCTTCTGATTGGGTGACGAGTGTCTTGGGGAGAAGCCCCCGCCTTTCCACCGGATCATCCGGAAGGTACCAGGCGACTTCGACGGGCAAGTAGGGGTCGCTCGTGTCGTACACGCGCAGTCCTGCGTTGAACCAGGTCATGAACATCATGTTTGCGGACTGGAATAGCTCAGGCAGGTCTTGTGAGTGATGTTGGTTGTGCGGGCCAAATCGGCCGCCTCGGCGACTGAAGTTGGGATATGCGGCCTCAGGGCCGGGAACGGGGATCGGCAGGAGAGATATCAGCCGCGGCGCGCTTTCGTCGTGAACGTCTACGATCCCGGCAAAGTTGTATGCCTCTTCTGACATCTCGGCGATAGCTTCGGTGTTAACGAGCACAATTTCCCGTCCTCGGACAGGGATGGCAGTGTGCAGTGCAATCATGCTCGAAAACGCTGCACCGATTTCCAGGTGGGAGACCAGCGAGGGCGCGGTGACGTCTGAAATATCCACGATAATCAGTCCCGCAGCACCGTAACCGAGGTACGCTCGGTCTCCGGACACGTAGGGTGGGCCGTGCAGCGAAACGCGTCGCACCGGTGTTTCGCCTTCAATGATGCGTTGCTCGGGCAGGTACCAACTCCCCACTTCAACGGGATGGTGCGGCCGTTCAATATCGAGGATGACGTAAATGTTGCCGTCGAAGCCTTGGCGGCTCGCGGCGACGTGAACGTAACGGCCTCCCGCATAGTGGTTTCGATGCACACCCCGCGCTCCTGTGCGCCAGTGGCTCACAAGGGCCGGCTTCGCGGGCACTGAGACATCCCAGATGCGAATACCCTCGTCAAACGCATCGTCTGATTCTCCGCCCCATGCCGCTGGCCTTGGCTCCAAGCCCTGAATAAGCAGGCCGTCGGCCACCTGCACCTGCCAGGTGGCGGTATGTTCTGGCCCTTCGATTGCTCCGACCAGCTGCATATCGGTGGGATCCGTTACATCGAGGATGGAAAGCCTCGGTTCCCAAAAATGTGTGGCGTATAGGTACCAGCGTTCATCAACGACCTGGAGCGCAAGTTTGAATGCAGGTCGTTCGTCAAGGTCGTGATAGCCGACGAAGTCAATGCCACTAGATGTGTAGCTAGGCGCAGGTTCGGGTGCCATGACATGACCTTTCAAGAACGGTTGTCCGCATCAGTAAGCGGATTCGACCATCAAGGCAGCCAGTTCATCATCAGGCTGAAGGGCGAAGACACCGCCGGTTCCCCGGTCGGTTACCCAGATGATCCCATCGGAATCAACGAAGAGGTCATTTGACTGCGGCGCGGCAGAGCCCGGCGGTGTCGCAGAAACCCAGTGGGCAACTTCCCGTGGATTCTCCGGGTCTGCCAGGTCGTATACGCGCACTCCTGCATTGAAGTAGGTGGCGAATACCAGTCGATTGCTGCGATAGGAGCCGGCACGATTTTCGTGGAACCCGTGAGGTCCGAATCGCTGCGGCAATAGGTCGTACGCGGCGTCAGGTGCTGGCAGAGTGCGCAAATAGCGAGGCATGGTCGGATCTGAAATATCAACCAGGTGGATGCGGCGCTCGGGTGCGTGCGGACCGTCATACTGTTGTTCGTCGCTCACTACTAGCAGGTCACGCCCGGCCAATGGCATCGCGGTGTGCGTCGCCCCGCCGCCCCAGGCGAGGCTGCCAACATGCCTCGGGTTTGTCATATCCGACACATCCAGAACAACGAGGTTGGCATCGTCGTAGCCCAAGTAGGCATAGTTGCCCTCGAGCAGCGCATGGTGCGCCGCCACTCGAAAGTGCGACCGGGAAGAGGAAGACGTGGCTACCTCTCCGCCGGCCTCCCACTGCCCCGGCATCCACCATTTACCGGCGAGGGTGGGGCTGGTCGGATCTTCGAGGTCGATAACGACCCAAATCCGGTCGCTAAACCCTTCTGGGGTAGCTGACATGTGCGCGTACCGACCGCCCTCCCAGACGATTCGGTGCACTCCCTTTCCTCCGGATTCCCAAAAACCAATTTTTTTGGGGTGGAGCGGATCAGTCAGGCTATAGACAGCCAGCCCGGCTGTGTGCGGCCCGAGGGGGGTTTTCGGGCGATAGGGAAAGCGTTCATTGTTCACAAGAAGCAGGCCGTCAGCCACCTGCACCTTATGGGTATGGGTGTTCAGGGGTGCTGGCCACTGCTCTACCAATTGGGGTTGCGTAGGGTCGGATACATCGAGAATCGATGTGCCCATGCCCGATGGACCGTTATGGCCGACATACAGGGCGTTCCCTTGACGCAACACCTGCATACCGTCGCCATAACCATCCAGGTCGTGGTGACCGACAACACGCAGTCCCTTGGCAGAAGCAGTGGCCACATCCATGGAGTTAGTAGCTTTCTATCGCTGGGTTGAGCGGGAGTCCCAGAGACTTCTGAGCCCTCCAAAGCGGCACGAGATCGACATATTCCCTCCACTCGGTACCAGCCGGTATGATCTCCAGTTCGGTCTGGAGATCTATGAATTCGTCCATGTCGGCAGTATCGAAGCCGCCATCACCCGTGTGGTAGGTCGGATTGTTTTCAGCGGCGTACGCTGCCTTGTACTGTTCGGGCAGCTCGAAGTCGAGCGATTCCATGAAGTCCAACACTTCATCTTTGTTGGCCTGGTCGTTGATGAATTGGCGAGCCTTGAGCGTTGCCGACAGGAATGCCGCCACCGTCTCGGGGCTCTCCTCAAGAATCTTGCCGGCGGCCCAACCGATCTGCGGAACTCGTCCGAGTTCTTGCATGAGGAACTTTCCGCCCGCTTCTTTGAGGAGTTCTTCATGGCGGATCTGCAGACTTGCGCCATCTACGGTGCCGGCGATTACGGACTGTAGCCGTTCATTAGACTGGCCGCCTGTGCTGACGAGATCGACGTCTTTTTCGGGGTCGAGGCCGTTGTTCTTGAGCAGTTGGCGGATGAGGAAGTCGTTTCGGCTTCCGAACTGCCCACCGGTGATGGTCTTCCCTTTCAGATCCTCTATGGTCTCAATCCCCGGACCAACGCCAAGGATGTTCGCCTCGCCACCGAGATAGACGGAGAGGTACTTGATAGAAGACTTGCTCTTCGCGGCGGCTGCGATTGTGGTGTCCGTGTCGTAGAGCGAGAAGTCCAATGAGCCGCCGATAAGCGCCGGAAGTGGATCTTCGACCTGTACCAGCTCGATTTCCTCGATTCCGACCTCTTTGAAGTAGCCTTTTTCTTGCGCGATCAGCACATCGTGATGGAATAAGTAGTACGGGTTGTCGACCCCCACGATGATAGATTTTTGAACCTTGCTCGTATCAATCTCGCCTTTAACCTCCTCTTCGGTAGTTGGTACCGGTTCAGTTGGGCCAGCGGCTGCATCATTTCCCGCGCATGCTACGAGGGATGAGCCCATGATGGCCACCACTCCAAGCGTTGCCAGCAATCGTTTGCGTCGTTGCATCGTTACTCCTTTAGGTGTGGTGAAACAGGAACTGTGTAAGGTGCTCGCTTTTGGCGGTCGCGGATTAGCGGCCGGCTCGGTCGCGCCAGGGAGCAACACGACGTTCCACCCAGCGGATGGACTGGACGAGGCTGACGGACATGACTGCCAGCAGGATCAAGGTCGCGTACAGCATCGGGGCGTCAAAACGATCGGCTGCTCGATCAAGCAGGAAGCCTAACCCGCTGCCACCGCCGCCAAGAAGTTCTCCGATTAGCATGCCAACTAGGCCGCGCGCAATGCCCTGGTTGATGCCGGAGATCACGAACGGCAAGGTGTACGGCACGATGATCTTGCCGTACATCTGAAACCGGTTCGCCCCAAAGACTTGCCCCGCCCGCACGAGCGACGGGTCCACTGTCTTTACGCCCTCCATGCAGTTGATGATGATGGGGAAGACGGCGGACAAGATGATGATGGTCAGCTGCATCTCATTACCGAAGCCCAAGACCAGGATCAAGAGGGGAATGAGCGCCACCCGGGGCAGCGACGACATCGCCCAAACATAGGGACTGAGGATCAGATCAACAATGCGGCTCGACCCCATTAAGAGCCCCACGGGGATGCCGACAGCAGCGGCCACGATCATGCCGATCAGAAAGTTCGTCAAACTGTGCTGGAGTTGCGGCAGGATGGTGCCGTCTGCCATGCCGGTGAAGAGGGCGCTAAACAGATCGGTTGCCGTCGGAAAGAAGAGCGGGTTGACGACGCCGCTCAACGCGAGCACCTGCCACAGAGCAAAGAAGATGCTGAGGTTGATCACGGTAAAAACCGCAGGTTTGTACGGCGCGAACCTGTTGCGGGCCATGTTTTCAATGGGAGAGCCTGTACCGGATGGGATGTTTGTGCGGCTCACGAGCGTCGTTTCGGTCATGGCTTACTACCTCTCATCCTTGGCACCGAGTGCCTCATTGCGCAACAGGCCCCAAATGTGTTCACGCAGTTCGGTGAACCGTGGATTGCGCTTCACCTCTTCGTCGAATCGCGAACGCGGCAAATCGACGTCCACGATTTCTTTGATCTTTCCTGGCCTACTTGATATGACGATGACCCTGTCTCCCAGGGTGACCGCTTCGTCGATGGAGTGGGTGATGAAGACCACTGTCTGCCCTGTCTCCGCAATGATCTTTTCGAACTCAGCCTGCATGGCTTCGCGCGTCATCGCATCGACAGCTCCAAACGGCTCGTCCATCAAGAGAATTTCTGGTTTTGTGACGAGCGCACGGGCGATGCCGACTCGCTGCTGCATACCGCCGGACAGTTGATGGGGAAAGGACTTTTCAAACCCGGTCAACCCCACCATGTCGATGACCTCAGCGATTGTGTGCCGATCTGCGGCAACATCTCGACGACGATTACGATTTTCAAGAGCAAACTGCACGTTCTTTTCCACCGTGCGCCAAGGCAGCAGCGCATAATCTTGAAAAACC
>JAODMI010000145.1 GCA_025464755.1 Homoserinimonas sp. | reverse complement strand
TGGTCGTCGAAACTTGCCATAATCCGCGATCCATTCTGGTGATCAGTTCAGTGGGTTGGTGGCACTAACACGTACGGACGAGCCGAAGCTCGCCCCTACGCTGAACTGCTGATTGAGGGGCTGCGGGCCGCCGATCGAGAATTGTTACGCAGCCGCCACAATGTTGACGACCTTGCGGCCGCCTTTCGCGCCGAATTCGACCGCACCGGCCGTGAGAGCGAACAGGGTGTCGTCCCCGCCGCGTCCAACGTTGACGCCGGGGTGGAAGTGAGTGCCTCGCTGGCGAACGATGATTTCGCCTGCGCCGACAACCTGGCCGCCGAAGCGCTTGACGCCGAGGCGCTGCGCGTTGGAGTCGCGACCGTTACGAGTGGACGATGCGCCCTTTTTGTGTGCCATTGTTCAGCCCCTAATGCTTACGTGAAACTTGTGAGAAGAATTACTTGATGCTGGTGATCTTGACGCGGGTGAGCTCCGAGCGGTGGCCCTGGCGCTTCTTGTATCCGGTCTTGTTCTTGAACTTCTGGATGACGATCTTCGGTCCGCGCAGGTCACCGAGGACTTCTGCCGTAACCGTAACCTTCGCAAGCGCCTGCGCGTCATGCGTGATCGTGTCGCCATCAACGAGAAGCACTGGAGCCAGCTCGATGTTGCCGTCCTTGCCTGCCGCAATACGGTCGAGAACTACGATCGAGCCAACCTCGACCTTTTCCTGCCGACCGCCGGCGCGCACAACTGCGTAAACCACTTGGAACCCTAACTATTGAATGAAGCCAAACAACCTAAAAATTGTGGCGCTGAAAGCGGGCTTAGCCCAGCCACACCAAGGGCCAATACTACCCGATTTTTTTGGAGTGGGTCAAACCTCGTCGAGAATACCGTTAACAGCGTGTCGTGACGGTTGCTCGCTGAGCCAGAACTATAACGATACCCCAGTCGGCAGGTTCACCAATCCGGGCAGAGGCTCGCCTGCCACCAAACGCACCGCGAAAATAGTGTCAGGTGAACGCGTCAGGGGTACTGCTGCCCGAAACGGGTGTTACTGGTGCACGTTGCAGCTCTCAACAGCTACGGCAGCGCGAGGTCGACTTAGAGTGGGCATCAGTTCTCAGCAATCCCGGAGGCGCACATGATTTTGATCGACCAGCCAATGTGGCCAGCACACGACACCTTATGGGCGCACCTCGTCAGCGACGTCTCGCTCGAGGAGTTACACGCATTCGCTGCCGCACATGGTCTCCCCCGGAGAAGCTTTGACCACGACCACTATGACGTCCCTGAATCACGCCATGCAGATTTGGTGAGGGCGGGAGCCCACCTCGTGAGCAACCGTGATCTGGTGGTGCGGCTGCGAGGCAGCGGGCTGCGGGTGACCCAGCGTGAGCGCAGGGCACCCGGCAGATGATACGACAGCGGGCACACGCAGAACCTGCGTGTGCCCGCTGGAGCATTCAGTTCACAACGGCTAGACCCCGTCTGCCGTCGACTCTGCCGTGGTTACGATGCCGGCGCTGGATGCTCGACGGGAGACCCGTGAGCGACCCTGCCCGGGCTGCTTGGGCTCAGGCAGCGCATCGAGGACGGAGTCAAGGATCTGCTCAGCATCGTGGCTGCTGATCCGTCGGCTGGGTCGCGATGACTTCTTCAGCGGGATCTCGAGAATCTCAACGGCAGCTTCCGCCGTCTGAATAGCTACATCTTCGGCAGAGATAGCTACTGCCACTTTTGACGGTGCTGCAAGCGGCTCATCCTCCTTTGAAACCGACTGTGATTTGCCACGGCCCCTGCCTCGGGATTTACCGCTTGAGGATTCCGTGCGCTGTAACTGCTGCACGTCCGTCTCTGGGTGGTCCTGAACTGGTTCGCCAGCATCCGACGCTGGGCCTGCTGCAGCTTTAACGGCGGACTGGTCTGCAACGATCGCAATTGACGCTGTGTCGGTGGAAACGATGGTGCTGGCCGCAATCTGCGCGAGCGCGTTCTTCACGTCATCAGTAATGGCATGCGTTCCGTTGTGCGTCTTCGCCACAGCGACTGGAGTTTGAGCCTTGCGCCCGCCCTCTGCGCCACCGTTGCCGTTGCCGTTGCCGCCATTTTTGTTACTGCGGCCACGGCGAATCTCAGGCTGCGCTGACTGGCGGTGCTTGGCGACCGGGTCGTGGTGAATGATGATGCCACGGCCGGCGCACGTCTCACACGGCTCGCTGAACGATTCGATCAGGCCAAGACCAAGCTTTTTTCGCGTCATCTGCACCAAACCCAGCGAGGTGACCTCGGCAACTTGGTGCTTGGTGCGGTCACGGCTCAGGCACTCGACGAGACGACGCAGCACCAGATCCCGGTTGGTCTCCAACACCATGTCGATGAAGTCAACGACGATGATGCCGCCGATGTCGCGCAACCGTAGCTGGCGCACAAGTTCTTCGGCCGCCTCGAGGTTGTTCTTGGTGACGGTTTCTTCCAGGTTTCCGCCGGAGCCGACAAACTTTCCGGTGTTGACGTCAACTACTGTCATCGCCTCAGTGCGATCGATCACGAGAGAGCCGCCGGAAGGCAACCACACCTTACGGTCCAAAGCTTTTTCGATCTGCTCGGAAACGCGGTACTCATCAAACGAATCTGCATCGCTCGTGTAAGTTTCAACGCGATCAATGAGGTCTGGTGCTACCTGTCCGAGGTAGGTGGTTATCGTGCCGTACGCGTCGTCTCCGTCGATCACTAGCTTGTGGAAATCTTCGTTAAAGACATCCCGGATGATTTTGATGAGCAGGTCGGGTTCGCTGTGGAGCAGCGCGGGGGCGGGCGAGTTCTCAAGCGTGGCGCTGAGCGCCGCCCACTGCGACGTAAGACGGTTCACATCGAGCGTCAGCTGCTCTTCAGTTGCCCCCTCAGCGGCAGTGCGGACGATGACGCCGACGTTCTCGGGGAGAACCTCTTTGAGAATCTTTTTTAGTCGCGCGCGCTCAGTATCTGGCAGCTTTCGGCTGATTCCGTTCATGGAACCGTTCGGCACATAAACGAGGTAGCGGCCGGGCAATGACACCTGACTGGTTAGACGCGCGCCCTTGTGACCGATGGGATCTTTAGTGACCTGAACGAGTACCTTGTCGCCCGGCTTAAGCGCCAGCTCGATACGGCGAGCCTGGCTACCACCACCGGTGGAGTTCTCTGCAGCTGCATCCCAGTCGACCTCGCCGCTATAGAGCACAGCGTTTCGCCCGCGCCCGATGTCGACGAAAGCCGCTTCCATGCTAGGCAGGACGTTCTGCACCCGACCGAGGTACACATTGCCGATCAGGGACGCTTCTTGCGACTGGGCGACATAGTGCTCAACGAGCACACCGTCTTCAAGCACGCCGATCTGGATGCGATTCGCTTTCTGGCGCACAACCATGACCCGATCCACACTCTCGCGACGAGCGAGAAATTCGGCTTCGGTGATCACTGGGCGACGACGACCAGCGTCGCGACCGTCGCGGCGACGCTGCTTCTTCGCTTCCAGCCGAGTGGAGCCACGGACCTTCTGCGGCTCAGTGATCAGCTCCGCTTGCTGCTGCTGGCGTGGCTGGCGCACCTTGACAACAGTGTTGGGCGGCGTGGTCTCGTCGTCGACGCGCTCTTCCTCGCCCGACCGTCGACGCGAGCGGCGTCGCACCGTTGTGGATTCGTCAGCATCGTCCCGGCGGTCGTCTACTCGGCGATCCTGGCGTGTCGGCAACTGCGTGGGAAGGTTCGGCGCCTGGAAGAGTAGCGAGGTTGACGGACGGGCGGGTCGCGTCGGCTCAGGCGATAAGGCGGCAATAGCAGGCTCCCACGCGTCGGAGTGAGCATCGACACTGGCTTTTCTGCCTCGCCCACGAGTCGCCTCGCTCGTTTGCGGTCGCTCGACCGGCTGCGCGGCTTCCGGCTGCGCGGCTTCCGGCTGCGCGGCCTTCACCGATGCAGTGGGCGTGGTTGCCTCTTCCTGCTCGGCCGGAGCCTGGCCGGCCCCGTCCACAGCTACTGCGGTATCGACCGTCTTGGCCCTGCGGCCTCCGAAGAGTCGAACCCGCTTGCGCGGTGCTCCATCTTTTGCTGATCCATCGTTGTTGTCTGCGTTTGTCTCCACCATTACTGGCGCACTCCTATCCCGGAGCGGGTAACCGCGCTACCCAACCGGGTACTCTCTCGTGTGGTTTCCACGCATTTGCGTATTCACCACGAATTCTTTACGTCTTAAGATCGTTCCGAAGCTTGTGTAACCCTGCGCTTGTGTTGCCCTGCATTCGTTTCGCGTTGTGCGTCACAAGCTGCCCGTCACTATTGTCTACTGGCCTCTTCGGCCCAGTCATTGTTGGCTCTGGGTTGGTGCTCTGGTTCGATACTCAATCGTCTCGGTCTAAATCTCTTCGGAACTTGCTATCCGACACGATCTCAACTGCGACACGGTGTGCCGATTCGTCGTGGCCCGGTTTGATGCCCGGAAAGCCTTCTTTGGCGTCACATTGAGCGCGGCTCAGGTGACGCCCTCAAATTATCGCACGCAAACCCGATTTGAGCGCATTTCGCGCGTGCAATAATCCGAGGATGCCGCCCACCTCCGCCAAGACCACGGGATCAGTGACTTCTGCG
>JAODMI010000142.1 GCA_025464755.1 Homoserinimonas sp. | reverse complement strand
AGGTATCCACTGCGCGCCATCTACTGCGCGCCATCTGCATGCGCCATCTGCATGCGCCATCTGCATGCGCCATCTGCATGCGCCATCTGCATGCGCCATCTAGATGCGCCATCTAGATGCGCCATCTAGTACTTGACATAATGTGCATTATCGGCGCATTTTGACCCCCGCGAATGCCGCTTCGGGTTCCTGGCTCATACGTAGAATGCGGCAGTGCGTGCGGGCGCCCGTCACAAGCCAGCGATGAATGTTTCCAGTGCCTCAACAACTAACGCATGGTCGTCCGCCTGGGACAACCCGGAAACAGTGACAGTTCCCACAACGCCTACGTTGGCGATTTTCAGGGGAAATGATCCGCCATGGGCTGCATACAGTTCCGGGTCCAGCCAGCGCTGGTCTTCGAATGCCTTGCCTGACGCCCTGTGG
Organism: Homoserinimonas sp.; assembly: GCA_025464755.1. Classification (GTDB taxonomy): domain Bacteria; phylum Actinomycetota; class Actinomycetes; order Actinomycetales; family Microbacteriaceae; genus RYN-87. Next base: position 12,960 of record JAODMI010000142.1, on the reverse strand, counting down.
CGAAGCCCGACCAGATAGGAACTCACCCCAAATCGACGCACGGTGCGGTTTTTTCGGACGATCCAATCGTCGTTATCCGCAGAGGCACCGGGCAATGCTGCATGAAATAACTGCTGCTCGCCTCTGGTTATGTCAAGTGTCACTGGCAAGCGCCGCTCCTGCGCCAACTGCACCAAGATCGTGCCCAGACGCCACGCATCATCATTGTCGAAGCGCGTAAGCACCAAGGCGGCCTCTTGCTGGGTTACCTCGGCAATAAGTCTCTCGACGCCCGTCACGGCTGGCTCTTCCCCGGCGTTGGATTGCTCAACACGATCGCGGTCAGCGGACGGTTTAAGCGCTCTGGAACGCGCTGACGTCACCGACATAGCGGGTGTGACCGGCCGGAACCGGATCGACGACAGCTGCCGCTACCTCGGCGGCGAATTCGTTAACGTTGTACAGCTTGCCGGCCGCTTCCTTGCGCGCGCTGATTGCTCCCGGGGTGGCGCGCTCAAGCAGGGTGGCGGTGATGGTGCCCTCGATCATGTCACCGGACACGACGACAAACTCGACCCCCGCAGCATCCAGCGTGGGAATCATATTGCGTAAAGCGTCCTCCCCCGCTCTTTTACTGCGGGCGACCGGCTCATATTCGGGCATCGTCTCAACGGTCTTGATGAAGTGCGCCTGGTGGCTCGTGACGAACACGACACGGGATCCCCGACCGAGCAGCGGCAGAGCCGCGGTGAGTAGATTCACCTGGGCGTCACGGTTAAGTTGCATGGCGTAGTCCTCGGCCATGCCGCTCTCCATCCCCCCAGAGGCGTTGAGTACGAGAATATCGAGCCCGCCGAACTCCGAGGCGATGGTTGCGAACATGGTGTTTACGGATGATGCATCCGTTAGGTCAGCACCGACAGCGATGGCCGTTCCGCCTGCCGCCGTAATCTTGTCGACCAACTGCAGGGCACGTTTCTCTTTGTTGCGAAAGTTGATCACAACGCGTGCACCTGCCGCGGCCAGCATGGTGGCGGTATCCGCTCCGATGCCGCGGGAAGATCCGGTGACCAAGGCTCGCATGCCGCTGAGGGCGTCAGCGCTGAGCACCCCATTGCTGACTGCGTCGGTGCGGACTGATCCGGCGTTGGGTGTTGCGGCTGGCAGGGGCTTGGTCACACTGGACTCCGATGCTGATACTGATGGTGCAAGGCTGATGGTGCTGGATGCTGCTCCGAGGATACCAACGCAATCACGTGCCGCAGGGAAGCGAAGTGATAGTTTCGGTGGTGAGCCCACACGACAGGGAGTGCCCAATCATGGTGACAGATTTTCTCGCTGACTATGCGTGGATCGTGTGGCTCGCGCTCATTCTCATATTCGTGATCGTCGAGGTCATGACACTCGAGTTCACCTTCTTGATGCTGGCCTTCGGCAGTGTCGGCGGGTTAGTGGCAGATCTGCTGGACGCTCCGGTTTGGGCTCAAATTATTCTGGCGGGCATCCTCGCCATATTGCTCCTTTTCCTTCTGAAGCCGGCCATGGTTCGCAAACTGCAAAGTGGCGGAGATCCGGCCCTCAGCAATATCGACGCTTTGCTGGGCACCGACGGTACCGTCTTGATCGAGTTCGCGGGAGGGCACGGCAGGGTCAAGCTGGCCAATGGAGAGACGTGGACGGCACGGCTCTCTCCCCTGACTGAAGACCGACCAATTTACGTCGGTGAGCGCGTTGTTGTAACCGCGATCGACGGTGCGACCGCTGTGGTCGTGCCAACCGAAAGGAACGCACAGTGAACAACTCAGGCGACATGGTGGGGCAGGTTGTGCTCTGGGTGATTCTCGCGATCATCGCAATTTTCGTGATCGTGGTCGTATCTCGTGCGGTGCGCATCGTGCCGCAAGCTACGGCTGGCGTAGTGGAACGTCTCGGCAAGTACCATAAGACGCTCATGCCGGGCCTCAACATTCTGGTGCCTTTCATCGACCGGATGCGTCCGCTAATTGACATGCGCGAACAGGTTGTCTCCTTCCCACCTCAACCGGTTATCACCGAAGACAACTTGGTCGTCTCGATCGATACGGTGGTCTACTTCCAGGTGACGGATGCTCGTGCGGCAACATACGAGATTGCGAACTACCTCGGAGCCGTTGAGCAGCTCACGACAACGACGCTGCGTAACGTCGTTGGTGGTCTGAACCTCGAGGAGGCGTTAACCAGCCGCGACAACATCAACGGTCAATTACGGATCGTGCTTGATGAGGCCACAGGTAAGTGGGGCATCCGTGTCGGCCGCGTCGAGCTGAAGGCAATCGACCCGCCACTTTCCATCCAGGACTCAATGGAGAAGCAGATGCGTGCGGAGCGTGACCGCCGAGCAGTGATCCTCACCGCCGAGGGGACCAAACAATCCGCCATTCTTACCGCCGAAGGCGCCCGGCAGGCAGCAATCCTGTCCGCCGAAGGTGACGCCAAGGCCGCAGTGCTGCGTGCCCAGGGTGAAGCTGAAGCCATCACGACCGTCTTCGGGGCCATCCATGCGGGTAACCCCGATGCGCCGCTTCTGGCGTACCAGTATCTTCAGACGCTGCCGAAGATTGCTGAGGGTGAAGCCAGCAAGCTGTGGATTATCCCGTCGGAGCTGACTGAATCTCTCAAGGGCATCGCCAAAGGGTTCCTGGGCAATGACGCCCCACCCGCCCAGCAAGGTGCTGGAGGAGACGGCACCGGTGCGCCGCCGGCCCGGTAGCCCGGCCGGCCCACGAGCAGCCGACGAGACGTTCTTCTCCCCCGATTCACCTCGCATTCTGGCTCACCGAGGGCTTGCATCCGAAGCGCCCGAAAACACGATGCTCGCTTTTGTCAAGGCGCTCAGTATCGGCGTGCAGTATCTCGAGATCGATGTTCACGCCTCCTATGACGGAGTGGCTGTCATAGCGCATGATGCCGACCTGAACCGCGTCGCCGGCCGCTCACTGCGCGTCGACCAGCTCACGTTTGCAGAATTGACCCGCATCAGGCTGGGCCATCAGCAGTCCTTCTGCAGCCTGACCGAAGCCCTTGACGCCTTTCCCGAGGCCCGATTCTCCATCGACCTCAAAGCGGACGCCGTAGTCGGGCCAACGGTAAAAGCGATACTCGACACTGCGGCGACGAACCGCGTGCTGATCGCGGCCTTCGATGATCGTCGGCGACGGGCCGCCGTCCGCGACCTGCCTGGCGTTGCCACCTCTGCGTCTTCGCGCACGTTCGGGTTGGCATTTGCGGCAGCAAAATTGGACCAGCAATCTTTGGTGCGTCACCTTGTGCGGAACGTGGACGCCGTGCAGGTGCCCGAACGATATAAGGGGGTGCGCATCATCACCCCCAGCGTGGTGGACGCTCTGAAGAGCGCCGGTGTTGAGGTTCATGTGTGGACAATCAACGATGAGGTGGCCATGCACAAGCTGCTCGACATGGGCGTCGACGGCCTCATCACGGATCGTGCAGATATCGCTTTGCGGGTGGTAGCTGACCGTCGCCGCTAGCCAATAGGAGCACTGACCCGGCGGCGAGCTTAAAGACCGGTTAGTCTGTGAACAGGCTGTTAAAGCTCGAGGGACGAAAGAATTCTCCCAGCTTGAGGGTTTATAACTTGAGAGCATCGCGAGCAAGGAGACCACATCATGGCAGATCGAAGTTTGCGCGGAATGAGGCTCGGATCGCAGAGCCTCCAGAGTGAAGAGGGCGTCACCTTTTCTCCGCGAAAGAAAAGTACCTACCGCGCCGCTGACGGCTCGACCTTCGAGGTAACGTTTTCTGCTGAGGCGGAAGTTCCCACCGTTTGGGAATCGCCGAAGAGCGGACACGAAGGGCGACTTGTTGATGATGCCGGAGAGCTGGTTGAGCAAGACGAAGCAGAGTCGAAGGTAGCGCGAACGCACTGGGACATGCTTCTTGAACGCCGCAGTCGGGCAGAGTTGGAAGAGCTTCTGAAGGAACGACTCGATTTTCTGCGTGCACGTAAGGGCCAGCATAAGATTGGCGCCTAAGAAAGCTGCTTTGCATGAGAGCCCGATGAGAATCGGGCTCTTCTTGTGTTAACGGGTGAAGAACGTCACGGCCGCTTAATGCGCAGGCCCCAGACGGTGATGCGCAAGAGAGCCTCCGCCACAATACCGGCGTGCATTTTCGATCGCCCGGCGGCGCGCTCGACAAACGTGATCGGGTGTTCTACGACACGGTGGCCGGTACGTTCAAGTCTCCAGGCAAGTTCTACTTGGAAGCAGTAGCCCTGGGAAGCGACGTCACCCAGATCCAGGCCAGCAAGCGCCTCTGCCCGGTAGACGCGGTATCCGGAGGTGAGGTCGTGAATTTGCGACCGAAGCATGAGCCGTGCGTAGCGGTTGCCGGTGTGCGAGATCCAGAGACGGAGACGCGGCCAGTTCAGCACCGCTCCCCCAGCGACCCATCGTGAGCCCAAGACGAGGTCGGCTCCGTTTTCGGCCAGGCCGATCATGCGCGGAAGCTCCGACGGGTCGTGGGAGCCGTCGGCGTCAATTTCTACGATCGTCGAGTAATTGCGGGCGAGCGCATGGCGGAAGCCGTTGATGTAGGCCTGGCCCAGTCCGCGCTTGGATGTTCGGTGCAGCACCGTAATCGCGCTGTCATCAGCGGCGAGACGATCGGCCAAAATTCCGGTTCCGTCGGGTGATGAGTCGTCCACGATCAGAATGTCCGCGGCCGGAACCCACTGGCGCAGTCGACCGATAATCGCCTCGAGGCTGTCCACCTCGTTGTAGGTGGGGACAACGACCAGCGTGTCAGCCACGAGCGCCGCGAGTGAAGGCGCGCCGCGTTCGCAGTCGAAGCAGTGCGGCGACGGCAAGAGCAGACAGGCCAAAGGCTGCCGTGGCAAGCTCCACACCGTGCCCGATCACAGAGGCGGGGGTCACCGAAGTACTCAGAGGCACCTCCTCCACCATGGCACCAGGTTCGAAGACGGGCAACTGCGCGATGGTGCTGCCGTCCGGCGCGATGATGGCGCTGGTACCGACCGTCGAAATATTGACAACGCTGCGGCCATATTCAAGGGCGCGGACCCGTGCTATCGCTAATTGCTGCACGCTCTCCTGGCTTTGCCCGAAGTCTGCGTTGTTGGTGGGAGCCAAAATGATTTCCGCTCCCCCATCCACCATCTGCCGTAGGAGTGCATCGTCGACGATGTCGAAACAGATGGCAAGACCGGCGAGCACGCCGTCGATGTCAAAGACGTTGGAGCGTTCACCGAATGAGTAATCGCGCGGCACCATGTCTATAATCTTCGGAGCTAAGGGGTACCAGAACTCACGGTCAGTCTGATACTCCGCGAACGGCACCGGGTGCATTTTGTCATACTGTGCTGTCTGCCCCTCGCCCGGTTGCCACAGCAGCAAGCTGTTGAAACTTCGGCCGACACCATCGGAGGTGATGGTGCCAACGACCAGCGGAGCATTCATCTCTTCTGTCACATAGTCCAAAACACCGGAAGCCTGCCGGTACCGGCTGGGGTCAAGGTCGGCGGCATTCTCCGGCCAGACCATCAGATCCACGTCTTCGTCGAGAACAGGTACGGTCGCTTGCAGATGGTCGTCAAGGATGTCTCCGGGCTCACGCTGCGAGTGGAGCCCGGCGTCGGCGTTGCCTTGCACCGCAGCCACCCGAAGTGAGCCGGAAGTCGTGGTCGGCCAAGCCGGAATGATCAGAAGTGCCGTGGCCGCCGCGAACGCCACGACAACGCGGGTCCGACTACGGAGAGCCTGTTCGCGGACGGCCTGCAGCAGTACGCAAGAAACCATTGCGATTAAGAAGCTGAGACCCGATGCCCCCACCCACGGGGCCAGATCGCCGACCGGACTTTGCGATTGTGAGAAGGCAAGCCGTCCCCAGGAGAATCCGCCGTACGGCCAGACGCTGGTCACACTTTCGCGAAGCACCCAGAGGCCGGCGATGATGACAGGAACAAGCCCAAGCCGCGTCGCCGGGTTTTGCCACGTCGACGTCCAACGCCAGGCGAGGCTGATTAAGACAGCGCCGATACCCCAGAACAGCGTCTGGAGCCCCGCGAGGGCTAGCCAGGGCACCGGTCCGAGGTACGTGGTGAGCCAAAAAATATGGATTCCGTAGAACGCGAAGCCACCGACGACACCGACGAGCAGGCTCGAGCCGACGCTTCGTCCGATGAGTGACCATAAAATGAGGATCACCGCGATGAAAGCAAGCGGCCAAATGTTCAACCCCGGGAACGCTGCCGACAGCATCCCACCGCCGATGGCTGCCGTGACTATGGCTAACCAGAGCGGTTGAGGGCGCGCAAGGTCAGCTTTCATCACTACCAATGTAGTTCGCCTACGCGACGCTGGAATACGCGACGATGCCGCGGCGGATGGATTCCATGGCACGCCGGGCAGTAACTCCGACCGGGGCGTCGGCAACAACCGATAGTTGGTCCAGCAAATCGATCGTCTGTTTGGTCATCCGAACAAAGTCACCGGCTGCCATGTCTCCCTCATCGAGCACAGCGTCCAGAGGGGATCCTTGAGCCCATCGATGCATGGCCAATGAGAGCCCGGTAGCCACCGGATTGCTGCCTGGAAGCTTGTGTTCGCGTTCAAGGTCGTCCAGGGTGCTCCACAAATCCGTGGTCCGCTCCAACGCAGCACGGAACGGGCCCCTCGGGAGGTAGCGATCGGAAATGGGTCCTTCATCGCGTCGCGGTTCGTATACGAGTGCCGCAGCCATCGCTGCCATGCCAGCCGGATCCAAATCGTTCCACACTCCTCGGCGCAGGCACTCTGCCACGAGAAGGTCTCGTTCGCCGTAGATTCGCTTCAGGATGCGGCCGTTCGGCCCGACCACGATGGCGCCGTTCTCATCACGCTGGAGGTAGCCCAGCTGCAACAACACATCCGTCACACGGTCGAAGACTTTCGCGACCGCCCCCGTACGATTGCGCACCTGAGAGCTCAGCTCGTCTTTCTGCTTCTTCAGCCGCCACCACCGTTCAGCCCAGCGTGAATGCGCTTCCCGGTCGCTGCAGGCATGGCACGGATGCTGCTTCATCCGTTTGCGCAGGGCGTTCAGTTGGCGCTGCCGGCGTTCCTTCTCGGCACGTCCCAGGGCGTCGATGCCCTTACGTTCCAGATCGGAAAGTTCCCGGCGAATGCCCGAATACTCCTTGAAATCTCCGAGGTGGCACTCCATCGCCTTGGCGTAGCCTTCGAGGGACTCCTCCTGACTGCGAACCTTGCGAGCCATGTCAACCACGGCCCGGTCGGCCTGAAACTGCGCGAACGAAGATTCCAGGATGTCGCGGGTACGGTCGCGACCGAACTGCTCGATGAGGTTGACCGCCATGTTGTACGTGGGGCGAAAACTCGAGTTCAGCGGATAGGTGCGCCGTGAGGCTAGCGACGCTACCGATTGCGGGTCGAGCCCCTCTTGCCACTGGATGAGCGCGTGCCCCTCAACATCGATGCCGCGTCTTCCGGCCCGCCCGGTGAGCTGCGTGTACTCCCCCGGTGTAATGGGCACGCGCGCTTCACCGTTGAACTTCTCCAGTTTCTCCAGAACGACGGTGCGCGCTGGCATGTTGATTCCCAGCGCCAACGTCTCGGTAGCGAAAACCGCTTTGACCAATTTCTTTTGGAAGAGCTCTTCCACAACCTCTTTGAACGCCGGCAACATGCCCGCGTGGTGGGCGGCAACGCCACGTTCAAGGCCGTCGAGCCACTCCCAGTAGCCGAGCACTGCGAGGTCTTCGTCGAGGATGGTGCGGCAGCGTTCCTCAACAATGGCGCGAATCTCATCCCGTTCGTTCTGGTCGGTCAGTCGCACCCCGGCGCGCAGCACCTGCTTCACCGCCTGGTCGCAACCCAGGCGGCTGAAGATGAAAAAGACGGCGGGCAGCATGTTTTTAGATCGCAGCAGTTCCACGATTTGGGCGCGATCCATCCGGCCGCCGTCGAACCCGTTCCGCATCTGATGACGATTACGGTCTCGGTCACGGTCTCGTCCGGAGTTTCCCCGTCCGCCTTGTCGTGCGCTCTGGCGTCCGCCTGGAGACGCAAGCCGCATGAGTTCAGGGTTGACCCTGTGTGTTGCGGCCTGGCCAGAGGAGTCGAAGAGGTCGAGCATCTTGCTACGCACGAGTACATGCTGGTCGAGCGGTACTGGACGCTGCTCCGAGACGATGACCTCGGTCTCGCCACGGACAACCTGCAGCCAGTCGCCGAATTCTTCCGCGTTCGACACGGTTGCGCTTAGGGATACCAGCCTGACCGATTGCGGAAGGTGGATGATGACTTCTTCCCACACAGCGCCGCGAAACCGGTCAGCCAAGTAGTGAACTTCGTCCATGATCACGAATGACAGGTGTCGCAAAAGATCCGAGTCGGCGTACAGCATGTTCCGCAGCACTTCAGTTGTCATTACAACGATGCGTGCGGATGAGTTGATGTTGGTGTCGCCGGTCAGCAACCCGACCTCGCTGTTTCCGTATTCAGCAACAAATTCTTGGTACTTCTGGTTGCTCAAGGCCTTCATCGGCGCGGTGTAGAAGACCTTGGCTGTCGGATGTTGCATTGCCAAGAACACCGCGAACTCAGCCACGACAGTCTTACCTGCCCCGGTCGGTGCAGCCACCAGAACACTCTTGCCCGCCTCTAACGCTAGGCAAGAGGTCAGCTGGAATGGATCGAGGTCGAACTTCAGTGACCTGCGGAATGCCTCCACCTTGGGGGAGTTCTGTCGGCTGCGCGAAGCTGCATACCGTTCGGCTGGGCTGAGAGATTCTGCGGCGTTGGTTGGCATAGTCTTCAGGCGCTTGCGGCGCCCAACTCCTCGTCGAAGGCGCGCAGCTTTCGTGCTGCCGCACGGTCATGGATCCAGGCGATTCCTGCGGCTACGAAGTACAAGAACACCATGGGGATGGCCAGCAGAAACATCGAGACCACATCGGCAGCAGGAGTTGCGAGGGCGCAGAAAACGGAGATGAGCAGGATCGCTATCCGCCACCCTTTGATGATGGCGACAGCCGAAACTACGCCGAGAAAATTGAGCAGAACTAGGAAGACGGGCATGACAAAGGCAATACCGACAGCGAGCACAAGCTTCAGCACGAAATCGAGATACGTTTTAGCTTCCACGAAGCTTGCGTCTTGTGCGGGTACGAAACCGGCCATGAGTTCAACAATATGTGGCAGTACGAACCAACCGGCCGCGCATCCGCCGAGAAAAAGCGGAACAGCTGAGAAGAAGAACCCGAAGGTGTACCGCTTCTCACGCCCGGTGAGCCCAGGGACCAAAAATGCGAAAACCTGGTAAAGCCAGACGGGGCTCGAAACGACGATACCGATCGTCACGGCCACCTGGATGCGTACATCGAAAGCCGACGTGATCGTCGAATAATTGAGGGTGGCGTTTCGTGCTTCCGCAATGGCAAGGATGGGAACGCGGAGGGCGTCCCAAACATATCCGGAGATCAGGAAGCCGAAAATGCCTCCGATCAGCACGGCAAGGCCGCCGATGAAGAGTCGTTTGCGAAGCTCGACGAGATGCTCGCCGAGCGACATCCGGCCTTCGGCGGTGCCCCGCTTCCTGCGCGCGGCCACTGAGGTTACGGGTGGAGCGGCGACTGCGGGTTCGATGGTTGGTCGCCTGCGCTGCCACCGGGGGCGACGGGGCGCTGCACCGGGTTACCGGTGGTCCCGTCGGTAGCCGAACTGTCAGTGCCTGAGTTCTCCGCGGTGGGTGTCTTCACTTCGTTCTTAAATATTTTCATCGACTGCCCGAGGCTCTTGGCCAGCGCCGGCAATTTGGGAGCACCGAAGAGCAGCAAGATGATGACCAGCAGGATCACTGCATGCCATCCGTTGAGGTTTGCAAACATCGAACCACGTCCTCACGCGTCAGTGATCAGTTAGAAACATTTTACCCCCACACCCGCATGGCCCTCACGCGGGCGAAATGCGAAGCAGATGGAGCTGGTCTTAAACCCGCTCGTGGCGTGGATGCAACATCCTAGCCAACCGGGTCTCCGGTCAGTTCTCGTACATTTCCAGTGCCGCAGCCGCCCACTGAGCCACTGCCTGGCGGCCCTCTCCTGGGGTGACCACCCTGACAACGCCCGGCATGCCTGCAACGAGGCGCTTGAGACTGAACAGGTGTGCGACGCGAATTGTCGTGATGACGCGACCCTCGGCCGTTGGAGTGACCGCAGCGTCGCCTATGTAGTCGCTTAGGAGCGGCAGAGCGGCGGAGGCCACATCCAAAGTCACATCAAAATCGTCGGCGGAGCCTTGGAAGAGTGTGTCCGGTAGCTGAACATCTTTCGCGCTGAAAGATATGGGCGACGTCGACTGCAGCGGATTACTGATGCGATCCAGCCGGAAAGTGCGAACCGCTTCCCGAACATGGCACCAGCCGCGAAGGTACCAGTCAGCGTCCATCGATTCGATACGAAGCGGGTCGACGCGGCGACGTTCCTGCTCGCCCCGAGAGTTGAGGTAGTCGAACTCGACCTGAAGCCCGGCGGCGACAGATTCCCGGATAAGTGCCAGCGTCGCATCAGTTTCTGCCCCCTCGACGCCCATCTGGCTGGGCAGCGTTGACGCACCACGGGAAAGTTTGTCCATAAGCGATGCGATAGCGCCCCGGTCGGCGTTCTCGGGGAGAGATGACAGATATTGCAGCCCAGCGATGAGAGCAGCCGCTTCACGGCCAGAAAACCGCGGCGAGTCGTCGATGGCAACGAGATTCGTCAGAACGATCTCATCATTGTCTTCGAAATTGTCCCACGCGAGGTCGAAGAGGTCGCCGTGCTGATAGGTGCCGGTAGCGCCAGGAACCCCTGACACGGCGATAAGTTTCACCGCGTCACGAATCTGTTCCTCGGGCACACCAAAATGTTTGGCCACATCGGCGACGCCTACCTGATCATGGTCCATCAGGTAGGGCACCAGGGATAGCAGGAAGGCGAGCTTGTCTGCTGCCTGGTGCACAGCTTTGCGCTCAGCCACGGTCAGTGTCCTGATGGTCGGTCACTAGTTGCTGAAGCCTGGTGACCACAGCGTCACGCAGTTCTGTTGGCGTCAGAACAAACACTTCGGGACCGAAGCTAGACAGCTCCTCGGCCAGAATATTGATGTCCGTGTAGTGCAACAGTAGGCGATCAGACGCCGTTTCCGTCGTGCCCCGGCGTTTGTGCAATCGCGTCGCCGCGTCAGATCCGGCTGTCACCCGCACCTCGGCGGTGTTGGTGTTCCAGAGGCCTTCCAGCTCGCGCAGGGCGTGCTCCGCCTCGTCCCCTGAGGGTGGGGTGAACGACCTGTTGCTTATCGTAACCTTGCTGACGATACGCCGAAGAAGGAAGGTCTTACGCACATCCGTGCCCGCCTCCCTAGCCGCCAAATACCACCGGCCCTGATGTTGTATGAGCGCGAGAGGCTCAACCGTTCTTGCCCGAGCATTCGTCTCACCAGGCTTCAGATACGAAAACGTGACGACGGCACTCTTGGCCAACGCCGTGTTGAGAGGCTCGAATGCGGCATCACGCACGCGGACGCGAGGCGCGTAGCCGAGAACGGGTTCATCAGGGGTGAGCCCAAGGGATCGAAGCTTGAGCATGGCGCGACGTGACTCTCCCGACAGCGAGCCTTCCCGCCACACCATCGCCGCCAGATTGAGAAGTGTCGTCTCTTCGGCAGAGAAGCTGATGTCGGCGGGCAGTTCATACGCGCCCCGGGGGATGCGATAGCGCAGGTTCTGATTATTGCCAGCCTGGCCAGGCGACTCCAGCGTCTCAAGCGGGACGCCGAGTTCGCGGATGTCGTCTTTGTCGCGCTCGAACTGGCGCTCCAAGTTGGCGTTGTCGCCCGATGCGTTGAACTTCTGTCGGTAGCCCTGCACGGTCGAGAGGACTTCGCCTTTCGTCAAGCCCGTCTCCGTGGCCAGGAGGGCGAGGACGAGACTAAATAGTCGTTCCTCGACCGGTATGCGGGGTTGGCTTTGTGGTGGCACGAGGCAATCCTAGTTTTTTCGTGAAACTCGAACGACACCCGACCCGTGTCTCGGATTTTGCGTAACGTACTAGCCCTGGTCGATGATGCCGAGAATGTCGACGACGAAGACGAGGGTTGCGTTCGCGGGCACGGCGCCGCTGCCCTGTTCGCCGTAACCGAGTTCCGGCGGAACCGTCACGAGAACTTGCGAGCCCACCTTCTGACCGATCAGGGACTGAGCGAATCCTTTGATGACCTGGCCCTCAACCATGGGGAAGACGGCTGCAGCACCATTGGCCCAGCTGGAGTCGAACACTTCTTTGTTATCCCACAGCACGCCCGTGTACTGGACGACGGCCAGGCTGCCTTGCTCCACTTCGCGTCCATCACCCTTTTTCAGCAGTGATACAACAAGGTCTTCCGGTGCCTGCTCCCGGGGGACTGTGATTCCAGGTGTGCCGTCGGGGGCGAGTACGACGCTCGGGTCGCCGGCCTTGGCAAGTTGTGCCGCGCCATCCGCTTTCGCAAGGAACGCCTGCAGTACATCGATGACGAAGATGTAGCTGTCGTTGGCGGCGACATTGAAATCGGGGATCGGCTCGCTGTTATGACCGTCCTGTGCCGACGTCGCCACGGCTATACGCGACCCGACGGTAACGCACTCCAAAGCCCGCCCAACGGTGGGGAGACTGGACTCGCCCACCATGGTGATCACACCTTGGCCATCGTGGGCGGTCGCCTGAAGTTCGTCGCCGTTCGCACCGTTCAGGATGCTGACCTCGGCCCGGACCGGCTGGCCGGCCTGGAGCCGTTCTCCATCGCCCGCCAGTATTTCGCTCATCTGAGTTGTGTGGGCGATGATCGGGGTCGGAAAGTCGATACGGGGGTCGGATCCGAATTCGCCCGGAGCCTCGACGACCGAGGAAGCGTCGCCCGACGGGTAGCGCGGTTCACAGTCCCCAAA
>JAODMI010000129.1 GCA_025464755.1 Homoserinimonas sp. | reverse complement strand
GCAGCTCACGAATAATTTCGACGGCCTCCTCCAGGAGTTCGTGACGCATGTCGATGGCCGGCCACCCCTGCCCGATCACATGCTCGTTGAGGTTCTCGCCCGCCCCCAGCCCGAGAATGAAACGGCCTTCGGCAAGGATCTGCAAGGTGGCCGCTTTCTGTGCAACAACGACGGGGTGGTAACGCATCGTGGGGCAGGTGACATAAGTTGCAAGCTCCACGCGTTCGGTCGCTTGGGCGACCGCACCCAGAACCGTCCACGCGTACGGGGCGTGGCCCTGTGCCGCCAGCCAGGGCGAGTAGTGATCGCTAGATACCTCGAAGTCGAAGCCCGCCCGCTCTGCGGCGACCGCATAACGGACAAGTTCCCGGGGGCCGCTTTGCTCCGTCATGAGGGTGTAGCCGAAACCAGTCATGAGTCGAAACTGTCACCGGCGTAGACCACCGTCAAGGGGTGTCCGAGGCAGGCCCGGCAGCGGTACACAACGGCAAGGTGGGCCTTGTGTGCGCGCCAGCCTGCGAGGCGATGGCGGGCGCATCATGCGTGGCACGATGGACTGATGATTACCGATCCGTGGATGAGATTAGTTGTCGCTGTCGCCATCGCGCTCGTCGTTGCCGTGGCCATAACAGCAGTTGTCGCGCTGAGCATTCGACTGATTGCGCGCCGTCAGGTGTGGGCGCGTTCGCTTATCGGTCGTGTGCGAATTCCCTTCCGCATACTGTTGTTGGTGGCGTTGCTTTGGGTGGCATTCGCCAACTACGCCCCGGACTTTGCTGGCCACGGAGCCGTCAGTCACGTCTTCCTCATCCTCACCATCGCGGCAGCGGCGTGGCTCGTCTGTTCGCTTGCGATTTTCTTCGAAGACTTGTGGCTGGCGCGTTTCCGTATGGACATGCCTGACAACAGGGTTGCCAGGCGCATCCGCACGCAGGTGCTGATCATCCGCCGTCTGACAGTGGTGGCAACTGTCATCGTGGCTTTGGGGTCCATTCTGCTGACCTTCCCCGGTGCGCAGGCTGCTGGGGCTTCGCTGCTGGCCTCAGCGGGTCTTGTCAGCATTGTCGCCGGGCTGGCGGCACAGTCCACGCTGGCCAACGTGTTCGCCGGAATGCAGTTGGCTTTCAGCGACGCCATCCGAGTGGACGACGTGGTCATCGCCCACAAAGAATGGGGGCGTATCGAAGAGATCACCCTGACCTATGTGGTCGTACACATTTGGGATGACCGGCGCATGGTGCTGCCGTCGACATATTTCACCACCACACCGTTTGAGAACTGGACCAGACGCAACTCTGAGCTTTTGGGTTCCGTCGAGTTTGACCTTGACTGGCGGGCCGCGCCGGCACGCATGCGCGAGGAACTGCACCGCATTCTCGAAACCACCGATCTGTGGGACGGCCGGGTGGGCGTGCTACAGATAACGGATGCCGTCGGCGGCTTCGTTCGAGTTCGTGTGCTTGTCAGCGCTGGCGACGCGGGCAAGCTCTTCGACCTTCGGTGCCTCGTGCGGGAACAGCTCATTTCCTGGTTGCACGGGAGTAGCCCTCAGGCGATTCCGCGCACGCGCGTACAACTGGTGGAGGCCGAGCCTGAGGCGCGCGCCGGGAAGGCCGATATGGACACCGCCGAAGAGTCGGCGCTGTTCAGTGGCGATGAGGCGGCCGAAGTCCGCGGCGGTCAGTTTACGGGGCCGATTAATACCATTCCGCGAGAAGACCTCTAGGCGCTTGGCGGTGTTTTCGGGGTGCGTTTGGAGGCCGATTTGGAAGTTACCGATGCCGGTCGAAGAGGTTTCGTCGGAGCGGTGGGCGGTGCATCCATTGGCGTAAGCGGCGTGGTTATAGCTTGATCGGTTGGTGGAGCCGCGGCGGGTGATGCTGTTGGCTGTCGCGCTGCGGGCGCTGTGGGCGCTGCTGCAGGTGCAGTAGGCGGTGCGGGCGCTGCTGCGGGTGCAGTAGGCGGTGCAGGCGCAGATGCCGCGACTGTGGCGGGGCGCTGGGGCTCGTTCCGGTGCACGTAAATTTGGGCGGCCTTTGTTGCTACCAGCAAGAACCGGACCAAAAGGAAGATGAGGCCGATGACAACTGCGGCCACCACCAGCAGGAGGAACGCTTCGATGATGTCGCCGAAGAAGTGGGCGAGGCGCCCGCCCCAGCCGTTATTGTGATTCCACATGGTTTAGCCCTTCAATTCGTTGCCGGTGTCCGCTTGCTTGATGACGGTGCCCACCGCGATGGCAACCGTCAGCCCCCAGCTGATCCACATCAATGCGAGCCGCCAGTCGCGGGGGCCCTGCCTGGTCGCTTGCACGGTGTTATAACCGCCGAACAAGGCACCAATGATGACTTTGCTGAATATGAACTTGCGCACGAAATCTCCAAGCAGGTCGGGGCGGTGATCTTCACAACGCTAGTCGCTGAGGGCTCGGATCGGCATGTAGACAGTTGCCATAGGTGAAGAGGGATGGTGGCATGCGCCTTATGGACGCGTGTGCGAGGCCGGCCGGGGGAGCGGCTGCGCCGGCTGATATCCTTGCTTCACGGCTTTTTGATGATGCACGATAACGCAAAACAGAGACGGAGCACGACGTTTTATGACGGACCCAGCTCAAGTGGACAGCGGTAAACATTCGTTCGTCGTCGTCTCTAACCGGCTTCCCGTCGATCGTGTTGCAGAACCCGACGGCACCGCTCACTGGAAGCACTCGCCGGGGGGACTTGTCACGGCCCTCGAGCCGGTAATGAAACGCAACGACGGAGCGTGGGTTGGATGGGCTGGCCTTGCCGACCTCGAGCTTGAGCCGTTCGAGAGCGACGGTATCCACATTGTTCCTGTTGCGCTGACCCAAGCTGACGTCGAAGAGTATTACGAAGGGTTCTCCAACGACACATTGTGGCCCTTGTATCACGACGTCATTGCCCCGCCCACATACCACCGTGAGTGGTGGGAGAGCTATGTCAGCGTCAATCGTCGCTTTGCGGATGCTGCAGCCGCGATCAGCGAGGTGGGTGCGGTCGTATGGGTGCAGGACTATCAGCTGCAGCTCGTTCCGAAAATGCTTCGGGAGGTGCGCCCAGATCTCACCATCGGATTCTTCAACCACATCCCATTCCCGCCCTATGGCATCTATTCGCAGTTGCCGTGGCGCACGCAAATTATTGAGGGGCTTCTCGGCGCAGACGTAATCGGTTTTCAACGACTCGCCGACGCCAACAATTTCACGCGCGCCGTCCGCCGGCTCAAGGGGTATAACACCAAGGGCACCCAGGTGGATGTTCCTCTCGTCGATGAGAGTCCGGGAGTGCGTGTGCACGCTCCGCTCAAAGGCGGCAAGCCGTACCGTTCGGTGGTGGCAAAGCAGTTCCCCATCTCTATCGACGCCCAAAGTTACGCCGATCTCGCACAAACTCCCTCAGTGCAGGCGAGGGCCCGTCAGATTCGTGAAGAGCTCGGTGACCCGAAGTGCATCGTGCTCGGTGTCGACAGGCTCGACTACACCAAGGGAATCGGGCACCGGCTCAAAGCGTTCGGCGAGCTGCTCAACGATGGGCGTATCAGCGTGGAAGATGTCACCCTGGTGCAGGTTGCAAGCCCCAGCCGTGAACGAGTTACCGCCTACATGTCTCTGCGAGATGAGATTGAGCTGATGGTCGGTCGCATTAATGGCGACCACGCGACGATGGCCCACGTTCCGATCAGCTACCACCACACCAGCTACGGGCGGGAAGAGATGGTGGCGCTGTACCTGGCTGCCGACGTCATGCTGGTGACAGCGCTGCGCGACGGGATGAACCTTGTCGCCAAGGAATATGCGGCCAGTCGCATCGACGACGACGGTGTGCTCATTCTGAGCGAATTCGCTGGCGCTTCCGATGAGCTGAAGCGTGCCCTGCTCATTAACCCCCACGACATTGATGGGCTCAAGGCGGCCATTGTGCGGGCGGTCACTATGCCGAAGACTGAGCGCAGGGCCAGAATGCGGTCGCTGCGCAAGCGCGTGTTCGAATACGACGTCGTCACATGGTCCTCGGCATTCCTCGATGAACTGACGGCGAAAGCCGATGGCTGAGCTCGGCACGACGCTGGCGCAGCTTGCCCGTACGGATGAGCTGCTGGTTGCCCTCGACTTCGATGGGACGCTCGCTCCGATGGTCGACGATCCGCAGGATGCGCGCGCGCTTCCTGCAGCCCGGGACGCCATACTTCTGCTGATGGCGCTTCCACGCACCCGCGTTGCGCTCATCTCCGGTAGGGCGATGGGCAGCCTTGTGCAGGTCTCTGACTTGCCGGAGACCGCACTGCTCATTGGTTCGCACGGCGTCGAGGTGAGGCTCGACGCCGAACCGGCTTTGACCCTGGATGCCGATGAGGCAGGGCGAGTGCACGCGCTCCGTCACATCCTGACCGCAATTGCGCAAACGCACGAAGGTGTCTGGGTCGAGGCGAAGCCCGCTGGTTTCGCATTGCATACACGGCTTGCAAACTCCGAAGATTCGCACAGTGCCACCGAGCGTGCCTTGGCCGAAACGGAGCATGACCTACCGGGATTGACCGTGCGCCGCGGAACAAATGTTTTGGAGTTTTCGGTGCGGGCGACCAACAAGGGTGATGCGATTCGAAGACTTCGCGAATTCGTCCACCCCACTGCCACTCTGTTCGCAGGCGATGACGTCACCGATGAAGACGCTTTTGCCGTGCTGGAGCCGGGCGACCTCGGCCTGAAATGCGGTGCGGGAGAAACTGCGGCGGATCACCGCGTCGCGAACGCGGAACAGGTCGCTGAGGTTCTCGAGGAACTGGCCCGTCTGCGGCGCGAAGAAACCGGCCAGCAAGCAACCGGCACCGAAAGCTGAGCGAATCGGCAACTGTCGCCGCACGACTGTTCGGTACAATTGACCCAACCTGCCGCGCGCCTCGTTGCCCAACGTACGCGTGCCGCCCGCCGAAACGACGGAGGTCATGTGCTAACTGCCCTGGCGTCTTTCGCGCTCGCAGCGCTTATCGCGCCCACGCTGACGCGCTGGCTCGGCACCAGGGTCTTCCTTCTCCTCGCCCTCGTGCCCCTTGGCGCTCTTGCGCACGCAGTGTGGCATGCACCAACCGTCCTGTCAGGAACGGCGGTTGTGGAATCGTATGAGTGGATACCCCAGCTGCACCTCGCGCTAAATGTGCGCATGGATGCACTGTCATGGATCATGTGCCTCGTCGTACTGGGCGTTGGGGCTCTCGTGCTCATCTACTGCACGCGCTACTTCTCCAACGATGAACCGGCGCTTGGGCGGTTCGCTGGTCATTTCATCGCGTTCGCTGGCACCATGTATGGGCTGGTGGTCGCCGACGACGTCTTCCTCCTCTTCATGTTTTGGGAAGCGACGACAATCTTCTCCTACCTGCTGATCGGCCACTACACCGATCGCAAGTCCAGCCGTGGTGCAGCGTTGCAGGCGCTGCTGGTGACCACAGCCGGCGGCCTGGCCATGCTGGTGGGCCTTGTGCTGCTGGCGGTGGAGGCCGGCACAACCAGCCTGGCCGCGATCCTTGCTGAACCCCAATCTGGGGCGCTCGTCACGACATCCGTCATTTTGATACTGGTCGGCGCGCTCTCGAAGTCTGCCCTGGTGCCCTTCCACTTCTGGCTACCGGCCGCCATGGCCGCGCCCACACCGGTGAGTGCCTACCTGCACGCCGCCGCCATGGTGAAGGCTGGCATCTACCTCATCGCCGCCATGTCGCCCGCGTTCGCAAGCACCCCGGGTTGGCGAGAGCTGCTCGTCTGCGTCGGCGTGCTCACAATGCTTGTCGGTGGATGGCGGGCACTTCGGCAGCAAGACCTCAAGCTGCTGTTGGCCTATGGCACCGTCAGCCAGCTTGGCTTTCTCACCGTCATCGTCGGCTTTGGGACTCGAGATGCCGCCCTGGCCGGAATCGCGCTCCTCATTGCCCACGCGCTCTACAAATCCACCCTGTTCCTTGTGGTGGGCATCATCGACCACCGCACCGGAACCCGGGATTTGCGCAAGCTGAGCGGGCTCGGCCGGGCGTCGCCGGCGCTGGCCATCGCCTCGACATTGGCCATCGCGTCGATGATCGGTCTGCCGCCCATGTTCGGCTTCGTCGCCAAAGAAGCCGTCTTCACCGCGCTGCTCGAATCTGAAACCGCCATCGGGATGGTTGGCCTCATAGGCGTGGTCGCCGGTTCGACTTTAACTGTCGCCTACAGCGCACGCTTCCTGTGGGGCGCTTTCGCCCGCAAGCCCGCGGTTACCGCAGTGGCGCTGCACAAGGAGCCTGCCGACTTCTTGGCAGCACCGGCATTATTGTCCCTGGCCGGTCTTGCGTTCGGAATCGTGGCGCCGACCGTCGGTTACTGGATCAGTGGCTACTCCGAAAATTTTCCGGCGGCGGATGGCCGCGACGATTACCACCTGGCCCTGTGGCACGGGATCGAGCCGGCGCTGGCACTGTCGGCGTTGACCTTAGTTCTCGGCATCGTCCTGTTTTGGAAGCGCAGCGCGGTCACGTCGTTTCAAAAACGTGTTCCGGCGGTCATCAATTCTGCTGACGGCTACTGGAAGGTCATGCGTTTCATTGATCGCACCGCAGCTCGCGTCACCTCAAGCACCCAGCGAGGTTCCCTTCCTTTCTACCTGGGAGTTATCCTCCTCGTCTTCGTAGTTGCGGTGGGAACCACGTTGGTCCTGAATGCGCAGTGGCCCTCCGACCTGGTTGTGTGGGATTACCCTGCACAGCTAGCTATTGCCATCATCATGGCGGTGGCCGCACTCGCGGCCGTCCGTGCGAGCAAACGTTTCACAGCGGTCGTCCTGGTGGGCGTCACCGGCTACGGAATGGCTGTGCTGTTCGCCCTTCAG
Source organism: Homoserinimonas sp. (assembly GCA_025464755.1). GTDB lineage: Bacteria > Actinomycetota > Actinomycetes > Actinomycetales > Microbacteriaceae > RYN-87. The sequence goes on along the minus strand of JAODMI010000129.1, from coordinate 7,578 downwards.
GGGGCGCCAGACTTGGCGTTCACACAAGTGTTGATTGAGACCGTGGCCCTGGTGGCTTTCGTTCTGGTTCTGCGCCGCCTCCCGCAGCGCATAGGGGTCGCCCATCCCCGCCGGAGAAGGAGTGGCCTGCGGATTGGCCTAGGCGTCGGTGTGGGCCTGACTATGGCGTTCGTAGCGATGATTTCATTAGGCTCCCGCGCGCATGATCCGATCTCCCGAATACTCGCTGACATCGCTTACGAGGGCGGCCACGGCACCAACGTCGTCAATGTCACCCTGGTGGACATCCGCGGATGGGACACCATGGGCGAGCTGTCGGTCATCATTGTGGCCGCTACCGGTGTAGCCAGCATGGTCTTCCTCGACCGCCGAACGGATGATCTTCCCAGGCCCCAGCAATTGCTGGGTCGGCGTGGGTTTCTGCTCCGCCAGAAGCCGGTAACCGAACCCGCCCGCCCCCGCGGAAGGCAGCAGAGCGACGACAGTGCAGAGACCCGCCTCTCCTGGCTGCTCGCCGGTCGCACACTCGCGCCAGAGAACCGGTCCATCTTGCTGGAAGTGACAGTGCGACTGCTCTTCCACTCTTTCATCGTCGTGTCACTGTTTGTGCTCTTCAACGGGCATAACGGAGCAGGTGGTGGATTCGCGGCCGGCCTTCTCGCTGGCATGGCGTTGGTGGCCAGGTATTTGGCCGGAGGCCGGTACGAACTGGGGGCTGCGGTCACGATCGATGCGGGCAAACTGCTGGGTACCGGACTGCTTCTGGCTGTCGGTACGGCGCTGGTCCCATTGTTCTTCGGTGCTAACGCACTCACCTCCACTTGGGCTGAAGGCGACGTTCCCCTGTTCGGGCAGGTCGAATTCGTGACATCCACAATCTTCGATGTCGGTGTCTACCTCGTCGTCATCGGCCTTGTGCTCGACGTTCTGCGCAGCCTGGGCGGCGAGGTGGACCGGCAGCAGGAAGACGAAGACCCGGCCACGCCTAATGAAGGATTAGACGAGAGGACGCGCGTATGAGTGTTTCCCTCGTCCTCGTAGTTTTGATGGCGGTCATGTACGCCTGCGGCGTCTACCTGATGCTTGAGAGAAGCATGACCCGGGTCGTGCTCGGATTCTTGCTCGTAGGCAACGCCACCAACATCCTTATTCTGATCATGGGTGGTCGTCGCGGTCTGGCACCGATTCTGAACGATGGGGCAACGTCAGGAGAGATCAACGACCCCCTGCCGCAAGCTTTTATCCTCACCGCCATTGTCATCACTTTTGGCGTCACCGCCTTCCTGCTCGCGCTGATCTACCGCTCATGGCGCTTGTCGCGTGCGGACGAACTCGAAGACGACCCAGAAGATTTGGCTATCGCCGAGCGTGATGCCGCCGTGCAGGAAGAGTTGCGCAACCCCGACCCGCTCGATACCGAAGTGGACCACCTTGACGAACTAGCTGCGGCGCATGACCTTGGTGAGAGGGGAGAGGAGTGAACGCCCTGATTCCCCTCGTGGTGATGCTGCCCCTCCTCGGCGCCGCAGCAGCCCTCATCGCTGGCAAACGGCAACGGCTGCAGGTTATCGTCACCGTCATCGCCCTCGTCGCGGTGCTCGCGGTCAGCGTTGTGCTCCTCGTTGAGGTGGACGCCGTCGGGCCTCTGATCATGGAGGTCGGCGGCTGGCCCGCTCCGTTCGGCATTGTCCTCGTCGTCGACCGGCTCTCTGCCCTGATGCTGGTCGTCTCCGCCGTGGTGTTGTTGGCGGTGCTGCTCTTCTCGGTGGGACAGGGTATGGCTGACGGCGACAGCGAAACACCGGTTTCCATCTACCACCCGACTTACATGGTCTTGGCTGCCGGCGTTTTCAACGCGTTCATCGCCGGAGACCTGTTCAACCTTTACGTCGGGTTCGAGATTCTGCTGGTGGCCAGCTACGTGCTCATCACGATGGGGGGCACCGGTCCCCGTATTCGCGCCGGCGTCACCTACATCGTCGTCAGCCTGATTTCCTCGATGCTCTTCCTCGCGTCCATCGCCATGATCTATGGCGCACTTGGCACAGTGAACATGGCCCAGATCTCCGTGCGCATGACGGAGATAGACCCGAGCGTTCAGCTCATCTTGCACGTCATGCTGCTGATCGCGTTCGGTATCAAGGCCGCCGTGTTCCCGTTGTCTTTCTGGCTACCCGACTCCTACCCGACGGCGCCCGCACCCGTGACAGCCGTGTTCGCCGGTTTGCTGACGAAGGTGGGCGTCTACGCGATCATGCGAACGGAAACCGTGTTGTTCGCCGAAAGCGACGTCAATGACGCACTGATGGTGGTCGCCTTCCTCACGATGATCGTCGGCATCCTCGGTGCCGTCGCGCAGGCGGACATAAAAAGGCTGCTGTCGTTCACCCTCATCAGCCATATCGGTTACATGATTTTCGGCATTGCCATGGGAACGGTGGCCGGGCTGGGCGCGACAATTTATTACATCGTTCACCACATCACTGTGCAGACAACACTATTTTTGGCAGCCGGGCTGGTGGAGCGGCAAGCGGGAAGCACCTCCATCAACCGGATCGGTGGTCTCCTTAAGGCGTCGCCCGTCATCGCCGTCCTATTTTTCGTTCCGGCATTGAATCTCGGTGGTATTCCGCCATTTTCAGGATTCATCGGAAAGCTCGGCCTTTTCACGGCTGGCGCACAGCAACCCAGCTGGCTCGTCTACGCACTCATCGGTGCCGGTGCGCTGACCTCGCTTCTGACCCTGTACGCGCTTGCCCGAGTGTGGAATATGGCGTTCTGGCGGCCCGCGGATGAAGTCGAGAAGTACGAATCCCCACTGCTGGAGGAACTGACTGAAGCGCCGGGCGAGAACACAGATCGGGAGATGAAGAACTCACCTCGGCTGATGATCGGCGTCACCGCCGCAATGGTTGTGGTCAGCGTCGCACTTACCGTATTCGCGGGACCGCTCTACGCCCTGAGCTCACGCGCAGGCGAAAATCTCAACGGTCCAGAGAACTACGTACGACTGGTCTTCCCAGAGGGAGTCGAGTGATGCCCGAGTTCTCTGGCCGAAGCGTGCGCCGCAGCTGGGCGCATCAGATTCCGTTGCTGCTGTGGCTGGTGGTGCTCTGGATGCTGCTGTGGGGATCGTTCTCGTGGCTCAACCTTGTCACCGGAGCCATCATCGCCGTCCTGGTCACGCGCGTGTTCTACCTGCCCCCAGTGCTCCTATCTGGCCGGTTCAACCTGAGATGGGCCCTAGTTTTTTCGGCGCACTTTGTGTACGACCTGATCAAGGGCTCCATCATCGTGGCGTGGACCGCTATCAGGCCTGGTGCCGTACCGCGCAGCTCCGTCATCGCTGTCCCGCTCCGTACCCGGTCGGACCTGATCATGACGTTGACCACAATCGCAATCTCACTTGTACCCGGCTCGCTTGTCGTCGAAACGGATCGGGTGCGCTCCTTGCTATACGTGCACGCCTTGGCAACTGACGACGAGGCGGCAGTCGAACAGGCGAGACAAATCGTTCTTACCGTCGAAGCCCGCATCATTCGAGCGATGGGCTCGAAGGATGACCTTAAGCGCCTCGTCGAAAACAGGAGGGCCGCATGATGGGAACCATCATCCTTATCGTGGGGTTGCTGCTTGCGGCGGCGGCTGGGGCGTCCGTGTACCGCATTGTGCGTGGACCATCCATCCTTGACCGGATGATCGCCTCTGACATGCTTGTCACCACGCTCATCCTCGTGCTGGGCGCTGAAATGGTGTGGCACGAGCACACCCGCACCATCCCGATCATGCTCGTCCTGGCGTTGTCGGCGGTTTTCGCCAGCATGTCGGTTGCTCGCTACGTCTCCAAGGACGCCCGCCCGTCGCAGCCGTTGCCAGAGGAGGGACCACGATGACCGCTGAAGAGACCCTCACCGTGCTTGCCGGGATCTGCCTGCTTTTCGGGGCGCTGCTGTCGCTGGCTGCAGGCGTGGGCCTTTTACGGTTCCCGGATGCCTTGTCACGCATGCACGCCGCAACGAAGCCTCAGATCCTTGGACTCATCTTCATCCTGCTCGCCATCGCGCTGAGCAACAACAACTGGGCCACCGTCGCAACGCTTATCCCTGTTTTGCTGTTCCAGATGATGACAGCGCCGATCTCCGCGCACATGATCGGCCGCGCGGCGTACCGGGCCGGAAAACGGACCGACAAGCATCTGCTGGTCGATGAGCTCGAAGAGGCCATCGATGCGGCGCAGGCAGAAGCTGCCCGCCACAATCGATGAGGCAAGCTAGCCCGAAAATAGCGTGCCACGGAATCGTTCTAGACTCGGGTACATGCCTGAGAACGACATAAAACCACGCAGCCGTATTGTCACCGATGGCATTGAAGCCATGACTTCCCGCGGCATGTTGCGCGCTGTCGGTATGGGCGATGCCGACTGGGACAAGCCGCAGATCGGTATCGCAAGCTCCTGGAACGAAATCACCCCCTGCAACCTTTCCCTCGATCGCCTCGCACAGGCATCCAAAGAGGGAGTGCATTCCGGCGGCGGTTACCCGCTCCAGTTCGGCACGATCTCCGTCTCCGACGGTATCTCCATGGGCCATGAGGGCATGCACTTCTCGCTTGTCAGCCGGGAGGTCATTGCCGATTCCGTCGAAGTGGTCATGCAGGCGGAGCGACTCGACGGCTCCGTCTTGCTTGCCGGTTGTGACAAATCGCTGCCCGGAATGTTGATGGCTGCGGCTCGACTGGACCTCGCATCGGTTTTTCTTTACGCCGGGTCAATTGCGCCGGGCTGGGTCAAACTGAGCGACGGAACCGAGAAAGACATCACCATCATCGACTCCTTCGAAGCGGTCGGTGCTGTCAAGGCGGGCCGAATGTCTGAGGCGGACGCCAAGCGCATCGAGTGCGCTTTCGCCCCCGGTGAAGGCGCGTGCGGTGGCATGTACACCGCCAACACCATGGCCAGTGTCGCTGAAGCGCTTGGGATGAGCCTTCCTGGCTCAGCTTCCCCGGCGTCAGCAGACCGCCGCCGTGACTATTACGCGCACCGCAGCGGCGAAGCCGTGGTCAACTTGCTGCGTCTGGGTATCACCGCTCGTGACATCCTCACTCGCAAAGCCTTCGAGAATGCCATCGCCGTGGCCATGGCATTCGGCGGCTCAACAAACGTCGTCCTGCACCTGCTCGCTATTGCGCGCGAAGCGGAAGTCGAACTCACGCTGGAGGATTTCAACCGCATCGGCGACAAAGTGCCGCACATCGGTGACCTTAAGCCGTTCGGTAAGTACGTCATGAACGACGTCGACCGTCATGGGGGAGTGCCCGTCGTCATGAAGGCGCTGCTGGATGCCGGACTTCTGCACGGCGATGCACTCACCGTGACGGGCAAGACTGTGGCCGAGAACCTCGCCGATTTGAACCCGGACGCCCTCGACGGCGAAGTGATCCGCACGCTCGACAACCCCATCCATGCCACCGGCGGCATCACCGTGCTGCGCGGATCGCTCGCCCCAGACGGCGCCGTCGTGAAGACAGCCGGTTTCGACGCCGACGTCTTCGAAGGGCCGGCACGCGTTTTTGAACGTGAGCGCGGCGCAATGGATGCCCTCACCGAGGGAACCATCCGCAAGGGCGACATCATCGTTATCCGGTACGAGGGCCCTAAGGGTGGACCCGGTATGCGCGAGATGCTCGCCATCACCGCAGCCATCAAAGGTGCTGGGCTCGGAAAAGATGTATTACTCTTGACGGACGGCAGATTTTCAGGCGGCACAACCGGACTGTGTATCGGCCACATAGCACCCGAAGCGGTGGACGCAGGTCCCATCGCCTTCGTGCGCGATGGTGATCTAATACGGGTCGATATCGCAGCTCGCTCTCTGGACCTACTTGTCGACGAAGCAGAGCTGGTAGCTCGCCGCAATGGCTGGGCTCCACTTCCTCCGCGCTATACCCGTGGCGTTCTTGCAAAATACTCGAAGCTTGTGCATTCCGCCGCAGAAGGCGCAATCACCGGGTAATTTTGCGTCATCACCCACTCGTGCTCATACACACACAAGGATGCATCTGATGTCCACGGAATCACCGCCCGTGCCAACCTCGTCCACCAAGCCTTCCCAGGGCGAACCAGAAATTCTCACCGGCTCAGGCGCGATCCTTCGCTCGCTTGAGTTGCTCGGAGTCACAGACGTTTTCGGCCTGCCCGGCGGCGCGATCATGCCGTTTTACGACGAGTTGATGTCGTCGACCGCTATCCGCCACATTCTGGTTCGACACGAACAAGGTGCCGGGCACGCAGCCGAAGGCTATGCGTCGTCGACGGGCAAAGTTGGAGTCGCCATCGCGACGTCTGGCCCGGGCGCCACCAACTTGGTGACCGCCATCGCCGACGCGCATCTCGACTCGGTGCCGCTGCTGGCCATAACCGGTCAGGTCTTCTCAACCTCCATGGGAACGGATGCCTTCCAGGAGGTAGACATTGTCGGCATCACCATGCCGATCACTAAGCACTCCTTCCTGGTCACCCGGCCAGAAGACATCCCAGCCACCATCGCAGCGGCATACCAGATCGCCTCCACCGGCCGCCCCGGCCCTGTGCTCGTTGACGTCACCAAAGACTGCCAACAGAACAGCGCGCCTTTCATTTGGCCGCCGAAGATCGACCTTCCCGGCTACCGCCCGGTGGTCAAGGCTCACGGCAAGCAAATTCAGGCTGCAGCGCAACTGTTGGCAGAGGCGAAGCGTCCGGTGCTTTATGTGGGAGGCGGCGTGATCCGCGCCCGCGCATCCGAAGAACTTCTCATTCTGGCTGAGAAGATCGGCGCACCCGTAGTGACCACGTTGATGGCACGTGGTGCATTCCCCGATTCGCATAAACAGCACCTCGGCATGCCGGGAATGCACGGCACGGTGCCGGCTGTTCTTGCGCTGCAGGAAGCTGACCTGCTGATCTCTCTAGGTGCCCGATTCGACGACCGGGTCACCGGCAAGCCGAGCGAGTTCGCTCCAGATGCCAAAGTCGTCCATGTCGACATCGACCCGGCGGAAATATCCAAAATCCGAGTCGCCGATGTTCCCATCGTCGGCGACGCGAAGGATGTCATTGTCGACCTCACCCAGGCGTATGCCACTGCGGTGAAGAAGACGACACCAGATTTCACCGAATGGTGGGCTCGCCTGAACGATTTGCGGGAACAGTTCCCGCTCGGATATGACGAACCGGATGACGGCCTTCTTTCGCCGCAGTATGTCATCGAGCGCATCGGCCAGATCACCGGCCCGGAAGGAATCTACGCCGCGGGCGTCGGGCAGCACCAAATGTGGGCCGCACAGTTCATCAAGTACGAGCGGCCGAACGCTTGGCTCAACTCGGGCGGTGCCGGCACCATGGGTTACGGGGTTCCCGCAGCTATGGGGGCAAAGGTGGCCAACCCCGACCGCATTGTTTGGGCGATCGACGGTGACGGATGCTTCCAGATGACCAATCAGGAACTGGCAACCTGCACGATCAACGAGATCCCAATCAAAGTGGCGATCATCAACAACTCGTCACTGGGCATGGTTCGCCAGTGGCAGACGCTGTTTTAC
>JAODMI010000097.1 GCA_025464755.1 Homoserinimonas sp. | reverse complement strand
CTGAAGCGGTACACGTGTTCACTGATCGAGGTGAAATGGCGGCTGTCGCTTGCGCCGAGCATGACGTACGGAGTCACTATGGTTCCCGGGTAAGTTTCTTCAATCGCATTCTTGATCACCGTCCAGGCGGGTCCGCTGGTTGGCGAGACGGGCGAGGGCTCCGAGGGATGGAATACGTCAAGTTGCACGGCGGGGTCCCTGATCGCTTTGCGCACGTGTTCGACAGCCTCGGCTACCGAGGAGCCGACGGCCACTCGGATGTTTACCGTAGCTACAGCGCGTTCGGCAAGAACATTGGCCGCCTGGCTTGCTGAGAGTTGGGTGACGGCGTGCGTCGTGCGCACCATGGCGCTCGTCTCATCTCCCAGACGGTCAAATAGCACCAGGAGGAGGCGTTTCGTCAGCCACAGATTGGTGAATATAAGTTTCAGCGGGTTGCGGGCGTGGGCTCCCAACGTGCCAATCATCTCCAAGTTCGTCGCTGTGAAGCCGGCGCGGAATCGTCGTCGTCCCATGGCGACGATTGCCTTGGCGAGGCGTGCTGTGGCTGTCACCCGTGGGGGAGTTGATGCGTGGCCGCCTTCTTGGTCGACCGTCATTGTGAGCGTCAGGACTCCTTTTTCAGCGACGCCTACGACAGCGATCGGCTCGCCCACGCCGGGGAAAATACCCTCGACTACGGCGCCGCCCTCGTCGAGGACGAGCGCCGGTCGCACGCCACGGCGTGCCAGAGTTTCCACAACGTGGCCTGCCCCGTCTCCCGCGGTCTCTTCGTTGTGCCCGAAACTGAGATAGACGTCGTTCGCGGGGACAAACCCGGCAGCGACGTGCCCTTCCACGGCTTCAAGAACTGTCACCAGCGAACCTTTGTCGTCGAGCGTTCCGCGCCCCCAGATAAGCCGCTCGTTTCCGTCTCCGGTGACGGTTGCAGAGAACGGCGGATACTTCCAACCTTCGTCGCTCGCCGGCACGACGTCGTAGTGTGCCATGAGAACGATCGGGGCTTCCATGCTGCGCCCTTTCCACCGGTAGAGCAGGGAATAGCCGCCGATGACTTCCCGCTCGAGGGTCGCGTGCAGCATCGGATACAGCGATGGCAGCACGCCGATGAAGTGCTCGAAGTGCGACCACTGGGTCTGGCTCTCATCGGGGTGGGAGACGGTGGGAATGCGTACCAGTTCCTGTAGTCGCGCGATGGCGCCACTGTCATCACGGGGTGGCAGGGGAGAAGTCACAGGGCGACTCTATTAGCCTTGCCGGGTGACTTCTCCACGCAGACCTGAGTTCACCCGTCCGGCTCTGGCACCGGGTATCCTCGGCGCCATCGTCATTTTCGTCGGCTTCGCTCTCTGGGAAAGCGATGCGTTTCTCTTCGTGCGCTTCGGAGTGTGCATCCTTGCGCTAATCGTTGCCGTCTTCGCCTGGCAGGGGCGGCAGTGGTGGTGGTTGGTGGGACTGCTGCCAATCGCTGTCATATGGAACCCGGCGTGGATCATCGAAGGTGAAGGACAAGGCTGGGTGGCCATGCATTACGTTGCCGCCCTGGTGCTGATTGTTGCTGGAGTCACAACCAAGGTGCCGCGGGCGGATTAGATCCTTTGCTGAATACGCATGTGAGCACGAACACCTGGTAGCAAAAACTGAGATTTCCGTGCGACTTCATCCGTGACGGCCTAGCGTTGGAACACTCACTCATGGGAGTACACGTGCACACCACGGGAGGTACTAATGTCATCGCTTTGGCTCGATCCGAATCTCAGCAGCCCCGGTTACCGCTCCGTGCCATATGAGGCGGACCCTTTCGTCGCGGGAAAACACTTTGATCTCATCGTGGTGGGCGCGGGGCTTACCGGTTTGACCAGCGCGTTGCTCTTCGCTCGTGCGGGGATGTCCGTTGCGGTCGTTGAGGCACGGCACATCGGCGCTGTCACCACGGGCAACACGACGGCTAAGGTCAGCGTCCTGCAGGGTACTCGGCTCAGCAACATTCTTCGCCATAAGTCTTTGCGCACCGGTCGGGCATACGTCGAAGCCAATGAAGAGGGGCGGGATTGGCTACTCCGCTACTGCGAAGAGCATGCTGTTCCCGTGCAGCGCCGGGACGCCTACAGCTATGCGGGTACACCTGAGGGCGCAGTCACCGTGCAGCGCGAGTTTAGGGCAGCCCGACGACTCGGCCTTGACGTGACGCTTGAACATGACGACGAGCTGCCCTATGAAACCTACGGGGCCGTGCGGCTGGCGAACCAGGCGCAGATACACCCAATGGAAGCATTGGCCGCCCTAGCGGCCGACGTAAAACGCCACGGCGGAGTCATCCATGAAGGTGTGCGGGTCACGAAGGCCAAGGCCGGGAGCCCGACCATGGTAACCACAGGCCGCGGCGCACTCTTCGGTGACCAGGTCATCCTGGCAACGGGAATGCCCGTTTTGGACCGAGGCCTGTACTTCGGCAAGCTGACGCCTTTGCGCTCCTACGCGCAGGCGTTCCGGGTTACCGGTGCGCTGCCGCAGGGCATGTACCTATCTGTGGATTCCCCGTCGCGTTCCCTGCGCACCGCAGCAGTTAACGGAGAAGAATTGCTTGTGGTCGGCGGCAACGGTCACCCCGTTGGGCGTGAGAAGTCGCCCCGGGGACGCGTGGAAGACCTGCATGAATGGACGCGCCAGCACTTTCCCGATGCGCAGCGCACGCACGCCTGGTCAGCACAAGACTACGAACCCCTCGGCCGCATTCCCTATGTTGGACGACTGCCTGGCGGACGCGGCCATATCTTTGTCGCCACCGGGTATGACAAGTGGGGGATGACCAACGCTGTTGCCGCTGCGCTCACGCTGTCGTCGACGATCCTCGGAGGCCACATGCCCTGGGCCACGACACTTCATCGCACCCTGCCAAGTCTGGCCGATGCCGGTTCATTCCTTGGAGCTAACGCCGCAGTTAGTGCGGCGCTGACCAAAGGATACGTGACCGCTTTGAGAACGAAGAAGCCGGGTGCGGTCGCCGAAGGGCAAGGAGTCGTGGCCCATCAGGGACCATGGCCGGTGGGCACATCTACCGTGAAAGGAAAGACATGCACTGTGTCGGCTGTCTGCCCGCACCTGGGTGGTGTGCTGTCGTGGAACGACGCCGAGATGAGTTGGGACTGCCCGCTTCACGGCTCGCGATTCGACGCCGCAGGTGTGCGGCTGGAAGGCCCTGCGTTATCGGACCTCCCGCGCCGATAGTAGGGGTGAGGGGTGGCTCAGGCAGAATTTTGTCTCCCTTCCTGCACAATGAGCCTTCCGTGAGGTAAACTAGGCAAGCGCTGACGATTCCGTTCACCGTCTCGACCGTGATCTCACGTTGCTTGAGTCTGGAATCGCCGCCCATCGATCATCTTGCTGATCATGCTTCGCAGCGGACCGAGAGAAGCGCATCCGAAGGGGTGCGGCGCGCGCCATTGCCAGGGGGTAATGGCATCCCTTGATTCAGGAGGACCATGGCCCGCTCCGGCCAGTCACAAGGCAACGCCTCGCAGGGTAAGTCCACACAGGACAAGTCAGGCAGACGCCCGGCACAGCGCAAGGCACCCCATCGTCGCTCACGACCAGGGGACGACACGGGCCTCATCCCGGTGCTCGCCCGCGCCGTTCGAGAAATCGAAGGCGCCGCCGAGCGGGGCAAGGTTGGCCCATCCAACCGCACCAAGTTCCAAGTGATCGCCTTGCTCATGCGCGAAGAACGCGCACGAGCCAAAACCGACCCGGAACTGACCGACGGCGACCGTGCAGAGACACTCAAACGCCTGGACGGGGTCGCCACAATCCTCGCCAAGACGGCAGCACGCGATACGTCGCTGATCGCGCTTCTGGCTGAAGACGCCGCGGTCCCAGACGCGGGCCGCAAGCTCCGCCGAGACATGCTGATCGCTTCCGGGGCCGAGCTCAGCTCGGACGAATTGATCATCGCAACGGAGGCCCCTGCGCCGACACCGGTCGCGGAGAAGCAGGTCGTGCCGCAATCGGTGATTTCGAGACAGCTCAGCAACCCCTTCTTAGCGCCCGATTTCAGTCAACCGGTGAAGTCCAAACCGGCGTCGCGGAGGCTTGCCAACTGGGAGCTGCTCGAGCCTCTTTATCGCGCTTTCGAGTACGGTTCCGGTGGCAACGTCGCCAGCATGGCCCTGCCGGAACCAAGCACGGCAGATCGCAAGGTTCCGCTGGGTTCAGAGCTGTTTCACCATCAGGCCGAATTTGTCGCCAGCGCGAGGAACGGACACCGCAGCTACCTACTGGCAGACGAGCCGGGCTTGGGAAAGACCGCCCAAGCGCTGCTGGCCGCATCCGTCACAAATTCCTACCCCCTGCTCGTGGTCGTGCCGAATGTCGTGAAAATGAACTGGGCACGCGAAGTTGAACGCTGGACGCCGAACAAGACAGCGACCGTCATCCATGGGTCTGGGGAAGACCTGGATGCGTATGCGGATGTTGTCATCGTCAACTATGACGTTCTCGACCGCCATATCGGTTGGTTACGAACGCTCGGTTTCAAGGGCATGGTCGTCGACGAGGCCCACTTCATAAAGAACCGCGAATCACAGCGGTCCAAGCATGTGTTGTCGCTGGCGGAGAGCATCCGCAAGATGCGCCCGAACGCGCTGATGATTGCCCTGACCGGTACCCCCCTCATCAACACGATCGAAGATTTTCGGGCTATCTGGCAGTTCCTCGGTTGGATTGATGGGGATAGGCCAACTGCTACTTTGATGGAGCGCTTGGAAGACACCGGACTCACCCCAGCGGACTTCGGATTTTTCGCTGAAGCACGGCAAACGGTCATCGACATGGGCATCGTCCGCCGCAAGAAAATCGACGTGGCGGCCAACCTGCCGTCCAAGCGTGTTGCCGACCTGCCGGTCGAACTGGACGACGACTTGGGACGCAGCATCAAGCAGGCCGAAAAGGAACTGGGTCTGCGCTTGCTGACCCGTTATCGGGCGCTGGTCAAGGCGAATCCTGAAGCGGTCGAAGGCGATCCCGACGAGATTCATCCCGAACTTATGAGGATGGTTGCCCGAGCCGAACTGGATGAGGCTAAGGCGGCGAAATCTGGTGACAACGTCTTCACCATGCTGCGCAAGATCGGCCAGGCAAAAGCTGTGCTTGCCGCTGACTATACGGCGCAGCTAGCCCGCTCCGTCGGGAAGGTGGTCTTCTTCGCCAAGCACATCGACGTGATGGACATCGCGGAAGAAACGCTTGCCAAACGCGGGCTGAAGACGGTCTCGATCCGCGGTGACCAGACTGCCTCCTTCCGACAGGCCCAAGTCGATGCCTTCAACAATGACCCGGCGGTTTCCGTCGTCGTCGCATCGTTGACGGCAGCCGGAGTCGGGTTGAACCTTCAGGCGGCATCCAATGTCGTGCTGGCGGAACTTAGCTGGACCTCGGCGGAGCAGACACAGGCCATCGACCGCGTTCACCGCATCGGACAGGAAGAGCCGGTCACTGCCTGGCGAATTATAGCGGCGCAAACCATTGACGCCAGGATTGCCGAACTCATCGACAGCAAGGCAGGACTTGCCGCTCGTGCACTGGACGGGTCGGACGACGACGTTGTTGATGCGGCGAGCGTGCAGCAGGAGGCTTTGGTCAGTCTCTTGCGTGACGCTCTGGAATCTGCTCGGTAATCTCAGCGCTTACTGTGCGGGATCACGTTGCGCCGGGATGCTGGCTGTATCGCCGTAACGAAGTTCGCGCCGTGGAATGAAGTAGGCCACAACAGCGCCAGCTGCTGCGACGCCGGCGCCGAGCAGGAAGGCCACCTGAAAGGCTTCGTGCGTGGCCGTGGCAACCCCATTGATAGTGACGACGTGAGTTGACAGCACAATCCCCACTAGGGTCGCTGCGGCGGTCGACCCGAGCGTTCGCATCACCGAATTCAGGCCGTTTGCCGCTGCCGTTTCGGTAGGCGGAACGGCGTGCATGATCAGCGTCGGCATGGCCGCGTAGGCGAACCCGGTCCCGAGTCCCACCAGGGTAGACATGAGCACGATATGCCACACCTCAGTCATCAGCACTGTGCCCAGCCCGAATGTCAGGGCGAGAATAATAGCGCCGAGGATAAGGCTCGTGCGTGGCCCGCGGGCCTCCGAGAGACGTGCAGCGACGCCGGATATGAAAAACATCACCAGGCCGGTGGGCATCAGGCAGAGGCTCGCTATGAGCAGGGTTTGTCCCAGTCCTACCCCTGTAGTGGCGGGCGACTCGAGGAGGACCGGCAGAGCAGCCGCGGTGACGAAGAAGGCGAACCCTACCGAGATCGAGGCAAGATTTGTCAGAAGGACGGGTCGGCGGGCGGCGACGCGCAGGTCGACGAGCGCGTCTGCAGTCCGCAGCTCGAAGAAACCCCAGCCGACGAAGACGAGAAGACCACCGATCAGTAGCCCTAGCGTAAGCGGGCTCCCCCACCCCCATTCGTTACCCTTCGAAATTGCCAGCAGTACCGAAACCAGCCCGATGGCAAAACCTATCGCGCCAACGTAATCGAAGCGACCGCCGGTACGAAGAGTGCTCACCGGGATAACTGCGAGTACCGCGGCGAATGCGCCGAGGCTCATCAACGTGGCCATCCAAAACAGGTAGTGGTAGTCGAAGTTCTCTGCGACGAGGGCGGCTATGGGCAGGCCGACGGCCCCACCGATACCCAGTGTGGCACTGACAAGCGCAATAGCCTTACCCAAGTTGGGAGGGTGGACGATATCGCGCAGAACGCTGATTCCCAGTGCGATGACACCCAGCCCGACCCCCTGGAGGGAGCGGCCAATGATCATGGGTATGAGGGTGTGCGATAGTGCCGCGATAATCGAGCCAGCCGACATGATGAGCAATAGTGTGAGCATCAGGCGGCGCTTGCCGTACATGTCTCCCAAGCGCCCGGCGATAGGGGTTGCGATCGCGGCGGCGAGAAGCGTCGAGGTCAACACCCACGAGGCATCCGCCGGCGTCGTATCAAGCAATTGCGGGAGGTGAGGAAAGATCGGCGTCACAATGGTTTGCATGAAAGCGGCGATCAGGCCCGTTCCTGCAAGGGTAGCGATCATGAGTTGATCGCTGGGGCGCCGAGTCAGACGGCGGCGCTCCTTGTCGCTCAGCCACTCGCCCTGTTCGCCCGTCATATGACTACAACTTTAGCTTCGATGACCCGGCGCCTGGTTGGGGTGCCGAAGATACCGCGGAAACGGCGTCGCCGTGCCCGGCTATCCCCGTGTTGGTACCTGTTCGCCCCAAACCTGTGATTCGACGCGCCAGTCGATCCAGCCGTTGGCGCGCTGCAGGCTGACGACGATCGTGTTGACGTCGCCCGTGGCCGGAACCAGTCCTGAACAGGTGTACGTGGCACGAATCTGAACCGGTGGAGTGTCAGGGCAGGTGACCTCGAGGGTGCGGCCGACGACGGCGGCACTGGCTTCGATCGAGTTCTCCACTTCTTCGCTGAAGACGGAGGGCATGGCAGAGATCAGGATGCCGGGAACGGCGATGATCGAGACAATCTGCAACAGGCTGAGCGAGGCCCACACAAGTAACGGGGCAAGCCCTTTGCCGTATTCGCGAGTGGAGGCTACGGCGCGTGCCAGCAGGTAGCCGGGGGCGGTGAGCAGGGACCATGCCCAGTGAGCTAGGTGGCGGTGGCCCATGCTCGCGAGTTGGCGACGGTCTGCAATCGCCAGCGGAATTACACCGATATAAGGCCCGAGCCAGATGGCTGCGACGATGGGCAGGGCAGCGCTGACGTCCATCGCGGAGACGACGAGCAAAATGGCGACCAGCTGTATCAGGGGGACCATGGCGATGATCCACACGAACGGTGTGTAGGCGAGCGGCGTGTGCACGTCCGCGCGCGGCACGGCAGGGCCGGTCTCCGCGAACGGGCTGCCAGCGTAATCGCGGCGACCGTAGTTCGTGGCGGTGCCGCCCGCTGATCGGGAACTAGCGGCGAAGTCGGCCATGTGAAAGTGAAATTCGGAGCTGTCGAAGGTAGAGCTCGGGAACGTCGAGTTTTCGAAAATGGAACCGGTGAAATCTTCGCCACCCGCCGGTCGACGGCTATTGCCAAAGGCAGCGTCCCGGGCGCCCGCCGGTGGAACGGTGTCGTTCACCACGGGAGCCGGATGGCTGAGCTCAACATGATGAGCCATGGGGGGCTCAAGCTGACGAAGAGCGGACGCGAGATCCACCGTCGTGCTGTTTTGCCGGCGGTTGTCGTTGCCCCGGCCGGGCATCTGCTCGCGCTGCGTGCGTTGCGATCGACGCGATGGCAATTCATCGTCGGCATAGGCGAGTTTGGGGTCGTCTTGCATAATCAAGGGCGTGCGAGCGGCAGAGGTGAACTCTGTCCAGGCATGATTGTCCCACCACCGCAATTGGGGCAAACCCATCGGATCGGGGTACCATCCTGCGGGCACCGTCACAACGTCGTCGTCTAGCAAGGTATGACCCCCTCGTTACGGCGAGCTGACAGGTACTGACAGCCCGCGCATACCCATTCCCCAAGTGGAATGTCGACCGTCGGAATCAATCACTCGTGATGACGGAAATCGTGGGTGCGACAGTGGCATCGTAACGGCTGATGGGCGTGCCTCGTCAGGCCACTTGCTCACCAGTTGCGGGGTATCGCTTGTCTTGACCCACTCTGCTGCGCCCGCTGGAACTCCCTCGTGGAGCCGCGTGGTTAGTTCCCGGATCACGTTGAGGCGCACGATGGTCGAGGTCAACCATTGCTGATGAGGTGTTGTGGCGCTATTGCGCACGTGTGCCGGATACTCGGACGACGAGGAATTGATGCGTGTTATCGGCTCCGCGTGATAAAAACCGTCGTTTGACGGGCACATCGGCGCAATGGTGTCCGTGTGCTGGCATACCGGGATTGATAGGCTCGGTAGGTCAGTTCGAACCAATGGATGAGGCAATGGAGCTCAATACCGTGAAGAACAGCGCGCTCGATACCGAGACCGTCGTCACTGCTGCCGTACCCCGTACTGGGGGAGAGCCGACTCGCCTCGAAAGTGACTCCCTTGGCACTATGGAAATTCCCCGCAGCGCATATTGGGGCATTCACACTGCACGGGCGCTGGACAACTTTCCCATCACGCGTCGGCCCATTTCGGTGTACACCGACTTGATCGTGGCGCTGGCCAAAGTAAAGCAGGCATCGGCGCGTGCCAACCGGGAGATCGGCGTGCTCGATGCCGCCAAGGCTGACGTCATTGAGCGTGTCTGTGAGGAAATCGTTGCGGGTAACCTGCACGATCAGTTTGTCGTGGGCGTCATTCAGGGCGGTGCGGGCACCTCAACAAACATGAACACAAACGAGATCATCGCCAACCGGGCTCTCGAACTGCTCGGTAAAGAGCGTGGAGATTACGCCAATTTCCACCCCATCGATGACGTCAATCGCAGCCAGAGCACCAACGACGTGTACCCCACTGCGATCAAGTTGGCCATGATCTTCGGCATGAGGCGACTACTCGACGAGCACCGGCAGCTGACGGCATCTTTCGCTGCGAAAGGGGCAGAGTTCGTCGACATTCTGAAAGTGGGTCGTACCCAGTTACAAGACGCCGTGCCGATGACGTTAGGTCAGGAGTTCAGGGGCTTCTCGCACACGCTCGCCGAAGATTTCGACCGACTAAGTGAAACGATCCCGCTGCTCAGCGAAATAAATATGGGAGCGACGGCGATCGGAACGGGAATCACCGCCGACAACCGGTACGCCGAAGCAGTGTGTCGGCACCTGAGCGCTATCACCGGCATTCATACGGTCACTGCACGGGATCTCATCGAGGCGACATCCGATGCTGGCGTTTTTATGACAGTCAGCGGCACACTCAAGCGAGCCGCTGTCAAGCTGTCCAAAATATGCAACGACCTGCGCTTGCTGAGTTCGGGCCCGCAAGCCGGCTTCGGGGAGATCAATCTGCCAGCGCGTCAGGCTGGGTCGTCGATCATGCCGGGGAAAGTCAATCCGGTGATACCCGAGGTGGTAAACCAAATCGCTTTCAGCATTATCGGCACGGATGCAACGGTCACGGCGGCGGCTGAGGCTGGCCAACTGCAACTCAACGCGTTCGAGCCGGTCATCGCACACAGCATTCTGCAATCGCTGGCTTGGCTGACGAACGGCTGTTACACCCTGCGCGTCAACTGCGTTGACGGGATCACGCCAAACATTCAGCGCCTTGCAGCCCAGGTCGAAAGCTCAGTGGGTGTTGTCACGGCCTTGACCCCGTACATCGGCTACGCGGCATCCGCACAGCTGGCGCATACGGCCCTGACAACTAACGCATCGATTGCCGAACTTGTTGTCGCCAACGGCTTGATGACAGAAGAAGACGTGAAGCGGGTACTTCGGCCGGATCGCCTGAGCGGTCTGGTGCCAACGACCGGCGTAATCAACATTGTCGCGAAAGACCAGCGTGTCGCTGAGCCGACAACGGAAAGCTAGCCTGCGCGGCGTTGGCGGCGGTGTGCGCGTCCGGGGGTGAGTAACCACAGCGCAACAATTGCCACCAGCGCTAGCGCCCCGACAACCAGACCCGCCTCGCGCCCAATGACGACGTCGAAAATGAGTATCAGGGTGCCGGTGAGCACGATGGCCACCCCGACCAGGGTGGCTTGCAGGAAGCGGTTGGCGATCATCACAATTGTGTCTTTGGCTCGCTGGCGGAACAGGCGTCGATGCAGTACCACGGGCGTCAAGCCGAGCACGGTTGTGAGAGCCGCTATCACCACAAGAATGAGATAGACGTCGATCTGAAACTGGTCGAGGTCGGTGAAGCGGGACTGGAAGGCAACCGTAAGGAGAAATCCGGTAAGGATCTGTGTTCCCGTCTGGGTGACACGTAGTTCCTGTAATATTTCGTTCCAGTTTCGGTCGAGCCGCTCGCTTTCCGTCTCCTGGCGCCGGTAGCCCGGTTGGTCATTGTTCTTTTCCCTGACCGGGTGCGGTTCAGTGTGCTCGCTCATGGCGCGATGTTACGCCACGGCGTGCGCCCTTGCCGGCGATCGTTATCGGTCTAGTCTCAAACCATGAACACTGTGAAGCCGAGGGGCGTCGTCGTAGTCGGCAGCGCAAATATGGACATCGTTTTCACGGTCGAGCGAATCCCGGTGCCAGGGGAGACACTCTTGGCCCAAAGCTCTTCTCGCTATCCGGGTGGCAAAGGCTTGAATCAGGCAGTGGCTTCGGTTCGTGCGGGGGCACCAACGACACTGATCGCGGCACTGGGAAACGACGACAATGGGGACGTTCTCGCTGACGTTATGACATCTGCCGGTATCGCCACCAAGCTTGTTCGTCGTGAGGGCACTCGTAGCGGCCTGGCATTCATCGTTGTCGACGGCGCGGCGGAGAACACCATCATCGTCGACTCGGGTGCAAATGCTGGCGTGACGGCCCTTACGCGGGAAGACCGCGACGCCATCGAATCCGGGGCGGTGCTGCTGATGCAGCTTGAGCTTCCCCTGAGTGTTGTACAACAAGCTGCCACCGTGGCGCACGCCGCCGGACGTACGGTCATGCTCAACGCTGCCCCGGCAACGCAGCTCGATGACCGCCTCCTCGCCGTCGTCGACTACCTCATGGTGAACGAGCACGAGGCGCGCCTAATGGCAGGCGTGGACGACCTCGCCGAAGCATCGCTCGCTGTGGCGGCGCGCGTGCGAAGAGTGGTTGTCACCCTCGGCGCCGACGGTGCGGCCTACTACGACGAGGGCGTCAAAGTGGGAGAAGTGACCCCGCCCCATGTCACCCCTGTCGATACGACCGGCGCGGGCGACACATTTTGTGGGGCGTTCGCCGCGGCGATAGCCGAAGGGCAAGACCTGACCGCTGCTGCAAGATTCGCCACGGCCGCCGCTGCGCTTTCGGTTGAGTCTCTCGGCGCTGTTCCCTCGATCCCGGGCCGGGAACGTATTGAGGCCGCCCTGGTGTGAACGCTCTCGCCAGTTCAAGACCGAGCGGCGCGGGGAGTCGACGGCGAAGCACCCAGAGGATAGGTTTCCGTAAGTGAACATGTGGTGGGATATCGCGCTGTGGGCCGTAGCGTTGTGGCTCTCCGCGCTCATGTTTCAAATAGCGGATCTCGGAACCGCATGGTTTGACCTGCGTACGGCGAAGAGCGGTACCGGACAGCTCGCCCGCCGGCGTGCGCATCAACTTTTCTGGGTCGCGCCTGTCGCCGCGCTGGTGGCTTTCGTGCTGGCCTTTGCCGTGGACTTCGCAGCGAGTCTCGTGTTCGACCGTGGGTGGTTGCTGGTCAGCGGGCTCCTTCTCGCGCTCACCGTGATCGTGCTCGTCGCGGCAGCTTCGGGGGTCGCCTTAGTCGCGTTGCTCACACGAGACAGCCCCTCATACGCCCTGCTGCGCTACAGACTGGGAGAATCACGTGCCCGAAAAGTCAGTCGGTTGGATATCGAAGCCTGGCGCAGCGAATTGCACACCATTGACACCCGCGAAGCGGTGCGGCACGAAGACATAGCGCGTCCGCTGCGCCTGATCCCGATAGCCATCGCGACGTTAGCTTTCTTCCTCGTGTGCACTGCCGTGACGGCGGGTTTCCCAACCGATGGCGCAGGCTGGGTGGTCGCGGGTATCCTGGCGCTGCTGATGCCGGCCAGTAGCGTCCTGCTTGCCGCGCGGGCGGCGAGGGTGTCTCTTCGAGCCCGGGCAGCCTGGACGCTGGTCAACAGCAAGCAGCGCACCGAAGTGCTGAAGGCGCTGGATGAGCTGGAGCGCAGAACCGGACGAGGCGTCGCTGGGTTGAGCGACCGAGTGAACAGGGCACTGCAAATCCTTCGCGAGCAGCAGCAGCGCAACGAATGAGAACACGCTCCGTAGCAGCGGTCGCACTCGCCGTTGTTGGATTCATAGTCCTGGCCCTTGTATTGCTGGCGGTCACCACGTACATGCTGGCGTTCCTCGGCGCTGCCACGTTCCTATACGCAGCCGCCCTCGCCCTCATCCCGTTGGCGATTGTGATGTTGGGTATCCGCTGGATCGACCGATGGGAGCCGGAGCCCCGTGGGGCACTGGTCTTCGCCTTTCTTTGGGGTGCCGCCGCGTCCATCGCCA
Source organism: Homoserinimonas sp. (assembly GCA_025464755.1). Taxonomy (GTDB): domain Bacteria; phylum Actinomycetota; class Actinomycetes; order Actinomycetales; family Microbacteriaceae; genus RYN-87. The sequence continues at coordinate 16,473 of JAODMI010000097.1, read as the reverse complement.
TCGCGCTTGTCTTCGATCTCGGCGTGCAGCTGCTTTCCGATCTGGCGGGCATCGGTGAAGGTTTTGAAACCCTGTTCTTCTCCTTGGTCGTGCAGGCGCCCGTCGTCGAGGAGATGGCGAAGGGACTCGGCATCCTCATCATTTTCTGGTCGCTTCGCAGGCACTTCGACGGACCGGTCGACGGACTCGTTTACGGGGCGATGGTGGCTGTAGGTTTCGCCTTCACCGAGAACATCCAGTACTTCGGGTTGGCGCTGGCTGGCGCAGAAGGTGCGGGCGATGTCGGCCAGGTTTTCGTGCTTCGAGGACTGATATCACCCTTCGCCCACGTCATGTTCACGGCCTGCACTGGCATTATTATCGGATTCGCAGCGCGCTCATCGAGCAAGCCCGGCATGCTGGCGTGGTTTGTTCCCGGTCTGATCCCCGCCATCGTGCTGCACGCGTTCTGGAACGGCGCAACGCTTTTCGTCCGGGACTTCTACTCGTATTACTTCACCGTGCAAGTTCCTCTGTTCCTGGTGGGGCTTGCCATCGTGCTCTTCCTTCGGCAGCAGGAGCAGGCGCTCACCCGCCGCCACCTGGCCGAATATGCAGCGGTCGGATGGTTCAGTGCGGAAGAGGTTGCACTGCTGTCAACCGGTGCCGGCCGCCGGAAGGGCATCGCATGGGCACGCCGTCACGGACTCGGTAGCGTCTACCAGCGGTTCACGCGTGATGCTACTCGACTGGCTTTCGCGCGTAACCGGGTCGTTCTTGGCCGCGAGCGCATCGGTGCTCACGGTGACGAAGCTGAGATGTTGGCAGAAATAGCGGCCGTTCGTGCCGCGCTAGCGCAGCTGCCACCGCTGCCTCGTCCCTAGCGCTATCTGTGCCCGCATCGCGGCCAGCTGAACCAAACACAGGGGATTCGGGTGGCCGGAGCGTCCGCTGACAGTCTCTGACCTTCCCAAGTACGGTTCTCTGCGATCGGGAGATGAGACAGCGTGATCACCAGGCGCGAGGCTTATCCCCAGCGTCGGACGGATAAGCTTGTGTGCTGCAAATTTCTGAGGGGCCGCCACGTGATCGAAAATGACCTGGAGCACGAACGACGCTATGTCGGAGGGCTTTACGCGCGCCTTGATGACCTGCAACGGGAGGCGGAGGAACAACTCGCCGCTGTACGCAGACTGAACGTCGGAGGCAACCACCAGAGCCGTTCCGAACGTGACACCTTCGCGCGAATGTACGAAGACCGCATCGTGCAATTGCGAGAAGTCACCGAGCGACTTGCATTCGGACGGCTGGAGATCCAGGGCGACACCGACGAGGAAGCCCCCCACCGGTACATCGGTCGGATCGGCCTTCGCGACGAAGACCTGCAGCCAATCCTGCTCGACTGGCGGGTGCCGCAGGCGAGCGCGTTCTACCAGGCGACCGCCGCAACTCCCCTCGGAACTCGAGCCAGGCGCCACCTAATCTCCAAAGGGCGCGACATCGTTCGCATCGAGGACGAAATCTTCGACGCTGAGCTACTGTCGCATGACTCTGCCGACCTTCAGGGGGAATCGGCCCTGCTGGCCGCCCTCACCGCGCAACGTACCGGGCGAATGTCCGACATTGTTGCCACGATCCAAGCGGAGCAGGACCGCATCATCCGTTCTGACCTGAAGGGAATTTTGGTCGTCCAGGGCGGGCCGGGTACCGGTAAAACCGCAGTCGCCCTGCACCGGGCCGCCTACCTGCTGTATTCGCATCGGGACAGGCTCCGCAATTCCGGGGTGCTCATAGTCGGCCCCTCGAGGTCGTTTTTGCACTACATCGAGGCGGTGCTCCCTTCCCTCGGCGAAACTGGCGTGGTGCTGGCCAGTGTCGGGCAGCTGTTCCCTGGCGTCGACGCAACCGGCCAGGACACCCCCGCGGTGGCCATTGTGAAGGGCCGCTCGGGTATGGCAGATCTGATCGCCCGCGCCGTTCGTTCTCGCCAGCGGATACCCCAGCAGCCGCAGCCGCTCATGGTGAACGGCGACACGGTCATGCTCGATCCCGCAACGATCGCCTCCGCCATCGCCAAGGCGCGTGACACCCGCAAGCCGCATAACGAGGCCCGAGTCACCTTTGTTAAAAGTGCGTTGAATCAGCTCACCAGGCAGTACGCCGAGCAGCTGCGGGCGCAGGGCAACTCCATCGACGAGTCCGACCACTCAATGCTGCGTGAAGACTTGCGCACCTCGCACGACGTGCGCATCGCTTTGAATACCGCGTGGCTTCCGCTCACACCCGCAAAGCTGGTGCAGGACCTTTACGCGCGACCACAGTGGTTGGCTGAACTTACCCCCACCTGGTCTCCCGAGCAGCGTGCGCTTTTGCAGCGGGACCGTTCGGCACCATTCACCATCGACGATGTTCCCCTCCTTGATGAGGCTGCCGATCACTTGGGCGAGTTCGATGTTGTCGACGCTGCACGGAAGCGCGAAGAGAAGCAGCAGCGTAAGCGCGACATCGAAAACGCGGAAGCGGCGATCGAGAACATGCAGGTCGGCGGGCTCGTGAATGCCAAGGCATTGGCAGACAACTTCGCGGAGGTGGGGGTGCGCGCTACGACAAGTGAAAAAGCCGCTGCCGACCGCACATGGACGTACGGTCACATTGTTGTCGATGAGGCGCAAGAACTGTCACCCATGCAGTGGCGAGTGCTGCTTCGTCGGTGCCCGATGCGGTCGTTCACCATTGTCGGCGACATTGCACAAGCGGCGGCAGCATCCGCTTCGCCCAGCTGGGAAAGGGCGTTGCGTCCTCTTCTGGGTCGCCAACCGCAGGCAGATAGCTGGCGGCTGGAAGAGCTGACGGTCAACTACCGCACACCGAGCCAGATCGCCGCCGCCGCCGAGCAGATGGCCATCGAACATGGACTGCCGGTGACGCCTTCCCAAGCTGTTCGTGATAGCGAATGGCCCGTAACGGTGGCTGATGATGTAACGGATGCCGTGCGTGCGGACCGCGCCATCGATTCGACCGGGACACTCGCGGTCGTGGTGCCCCCCGCCGATGTTGAGCGGGTGTTCGACGTTCTGCGCCAGTCGTTCGGTTCTGCGGTCGCCCTTGGGTCGGCCGACCTCATGACACCGGTGACGGTTTTGACCCCGCAGGAGTCGAAAGGGCTAGAGTTCGACTCCGTCGTGATCGTCGAGCCGGCGAGGATTGTCGCAGATCTGCCGCGGGGAGCGGCGGCGCTTTACGTTGCTATGACCCGGGCGACACAGCGACTCACCCTTGTGGGCGAGCTGCCATCTGTCGAGTCCTAGAACAGCAGTGGCCTTACGGCGCCGATGAAGAACCAGCCGATCAACAGGGCCGCACCCACAACGACCAGTGTGTTGCTCTTCTTCAGCCTCTGACCGGGTGCTGCCACCACGTTGACGCTGCGGTTGCCTACGCGATCATCGGAATACAACTGCGTTTGCCGCAGCGTCTTAGCGCCCACGGTTTCACTGATGCGGAAAAGGCGGGCCAGGGTGGCAGGGTCATCGATGTCGATGGCGGAGCGCGAGTAGAGAAACATCCAGTCGTCAACGATTTCCAGGTCGTAGGCAGAACTTTCCTCTATCAGTGACGCCATCAGGTCCGGCGTGAACACATACAGGGCGTCGCGCGCATATTCGCTGGGGCAGTAAAGGGTGAAGTATTTGTCGAAGTCGCCCTCAAGCGACAGCCGCTGATCTCGGCGGAAAGCAACCGGGAAAGTGCTGCCGCCCAGGATGCTGTTGTTACCACGGGCGTCGAGCAGCATGTGAGGGAGGCGCCGTTCAAGTCGCATCGCCAGATAGCCCCACGTATGTGTTCGCGTGTTCCTTCCGGAACCGGTCGTGTACTGGTAGCTGCCAATGTCGAGCGTCGGGGCAGCCGAGCGGTGCACGGTGTGGAACGTTCTGCGTGCACTGCCCAGGGAGAAAATGAGCCCGGGATATTGCGGAAGCGGCCCCGCCTCGGCATAGACCAGGCCGTTGTCCGACGCAAAACGGGTGCGGCGAAAAAGCCGTTCCCAACGGTCACCGCCGCGGCGCGAGCCGCCGACCGTGCGGACCGCTACTACCGCCAGCACACCCATGATAAGGAAGGGAACAACGCCGGAGAGGCCAGGCAGGGGAGCCGTGTTTTGTTGAACGCCGAGGAGGCGGGGAAGAAGGAACACGGACAGGTTTATCACGAGCACCAGCGCGACGGCGGCGAACACGATGATGAGGGCCATGCGTGCAGGTTGACGTCGCGCCCAGGGCTGACCGGCGGCCCGCGCCTGCCGCCTGAATTGGCGCACCTCGTTACGGCTCACGGGAGCGAGCAGCGCACGGTAGTTGATCGTCGAGGCCATGGGCTCCATTGTGTCTGATCGGCCGGCGGTCGCTGGTGAGTCGGCACCCGGGCGCAGCAGCATGACATGCTGGGGAAGTGCCCATTTTGAGCGATGACCTGCTGCAAACTCTTCGTGAGCGCGCAGCCGGCTACGACCGTGACAATGCTTTTCCGGTGGACGACCTTCGAGATCTGGAGGCTGCAGGATATCTGAAATCGCTGGTCCCGCTAGAGTTCGGTGGCGAAGGGCTCTCCCTTCTCGAGTTGACCCGACAGCAACGCCGGCTCGCCGCAGCCGCGCCGGCAACGGCGCTGGCCATCAACATGCACCTGATCTGGACGGGCGTCGCCAAAACTTTGCGAGACCGCGGTGATGACTCCCTGGAGTACGTGCTGCGTGATGCGGCGGCCGGTGAGATTTTCGCTTTCGCCATCAGCGAGCCAGGCAACGACCTGGTGTTGTTCGGCAGCAAGACTCAGGCGCGCCCCCACGCTGGCGGAGCATACTCCTTCACCGGAACCAAAATTTTCACCAGTGCGTCACCGGTGTGGACTCAATTGGGAGTCTTCGGCCTCGATACCGAGTCTGCGGACGCGCCCAAGCTTGTACACGCCTTCCTTCCCCGCGGCACCGGGGGCGTGACGGCGCTCGGAGACTGGGACACCATCGGCATGCGCGGTAGCCAGAGTCAGACGACGATTCTTGACGGCGCGGTGGCGGATGCCTCCAGGATCTTCGGCCGGCGCGATCCTGGACCGAGCCAGCATCCGCTCGTCTTCGCGATTTTCGCCAATTTCGAGGTGCTGGTATCGGCCGTCTACACGGGTATCGCCGACCGCGGTCTGGAACTCGCCGTCACCGCCGCTCGCAGGCGCCGTTCGGCGAAGACGGGCCAGACGGCTGACCAAAACCCTGATACGCGCTGGAAGATCGCAGATGCAGCACTGTCGCTTGATGCGATTATCCCGCAGCTGGAATCTCTCGCTGCGGACATCGATTCCCTCGTCGACCACGAAGGCCAGTGGTTCCGGAAACTGGCCGGTCTCAAGCTGCGGTCCACCGACACTGCCCGTTATGTGGTGGACCAGGCGCTACGTGTCACAGGGGGCTCTTCCTATTTCGCGACAAGTGAGTTGGGCCGGCTCTATCGCGACGTGTTGGCCGGAAGTTTCCATCCCAGCAATGAAGATTCTGTGCATGCGACAGTGGCCGCCGCCGTATTGGGGCCCCTGGATGGCTAACGTCTAGAGTCGAATCATGGATCAGCATCAGCAGCCCGCGCAGCCTTCGCTCCCCATCGACGATGAGGCGGTGGTTTGGTCGGCACCGCAGTCGGAACTGGCTACGCGGCCGTTAGTGGTGCTCCTTCATGGACGAGGCTCGCACGAGCATGACCTTTTCACACTGGTGCCAATGCTGCCGTCCGAACCGGTGTATGCCTCTCTCCGGGCCCCCATGCCTTTCCCGGGTGCCGGCTTCAGCTGGTTCACTCCGGGCGCTCCGGGCGCTCCGGACAGTGCGGTGGCGGATGCAGCCGTCAAGGGAGTTCTGGACTGGCTTGATCGCTTGGCGCCAGCTAATGGCATCGCGGTGCTCGGTTTCTCGCAGGGTGGTGCCTTGGTGACACATCTCATGCGGCATGCTCCGGAGCGTTTCGCAAGCTACATCAATCTGGCGGGGTTCACCATCCCCGGTGATGCGCCGGCGGATTCCCGCCTGCTCGAGCTTCGGCCGCCGTTGTTTTGGGGCAGAGATGTCGCCGATCCTGTCATTCCGCAGTCCGCAATTGACCGCACGGCGGCTTGGCTCCCGTCGCACTCGACGCTGACGGCCCGCCACTACGCGGGTATCGGCCATTCGATTGCGCGCGAGGAAGTCGATGAAGCGAGCGAGTTCCTGCGCGCTACGCTGCTATCCGCCGGCTAGCGCGGCTTAAAGCACTCATCGCCCGGCGCGGCACTTGGTGCGGCTCTTCCGGGCGACGAGTTGATCTACCACCAGAGTGCGCTCTTTAGCAGCGGAATGCAACCTTTCTTCGCCACGCATTTTTCAGCGTCTAGTTTGGGGCCCCGATCGCCTGTCTGAGGCCCCCTACTGGGGATACCGCGCCAGGTCGCCCGGGTGGATGCTTGAGCTCGCTCTTGTGACACCGATCACCGCGGGGGCTGACTGCAATTGGCAATCCACCGGCAGTAGGCGACTCCAGGGGCGACGGGTAAGCATGACCACGAGCAAGGAACCACAGGCGCAGAGTGTGCGCGAGCCATTGTGGCATCGTCGCGCCGCCGAGAGCACCATTTCGAAGTTTCTCACCGTTCAAAGGGACGCGTCCCCACGAACAGCGCTGCAACGCATCCTCGGCGCGAACCCGCTCAGCCGGTCGAGTGATCCACTTTTCCGAAGCGTGGTCGGCGACCTTGAGGTCGGCCGCGCACTCTCACTGCTCGGTGCCGAGTGGACGGTTCTCCATTCCATCCCCATAGGCGCCGCGGGATGGGAGACCGATCATCTCGTCATCGGCCCGGCGGGCGTGTTCATCGTCCATACGAAAAATTACACTGGGCAAAGCGTGTGGGTGGCTGGCCGTGCGTTCATGGTCGAGGGGCATCGGCTTCCACACATCCGTCGAGCGGAATCTGATATCGGGCAGGTGGAGCTGTTGCTCGGAATGGCAACGGGTATCGCTGTTGTTGCCACGGCCGTCATCGCAGTCATGGATCCGGAAGACCTCTCGGTCCGCGATCTACCACGAGACATAATCGTCTTGCCCTCCCGCAACGTCGCGCGTTGGCTTGCCCGGAGGACGCCTGCGCTGTCGCCGGCTCACGTTCTACTGCTGACGAAGGCTGCCTCGGCGTCGACGACATGGCGGCATCCGGGGGAGCGGGCACCGGATGCTGCGGCAGCTACTAAGACGGACGCAGCGAGCGACCGCGAATACTTCGACGAGCTTCGTCGAGAAGTGCAAAGCGCTCGCTTCCTTCGACAGGCATGGATTGCGGCCGCTGCCCTCGCCGTCGCAGGAACACTTGTCGTGCTGCTGAACATTCAGCTCTACATTGCTGGGGTGCTCTCCTGACATCCGGGTTGTCATTAGCGAGCCGGTTATCGATACCGTCGCAGTTTTCGGGCCTGCCCGAGGTTCCACTACCGCCCGCGCAGTGCCCCCGCTGCCACAATTCGTTTCGGTAGCCAGCTCGAGAACCACACCACAACTTTGTAGCGGAAGGTGGGAACCGTCACAGCCTTCCCCCGCGCCGCAGCCCTCAGCCCATGACGAACCACCACTTCGGCGTTCAACCACAATGAATTGGGGATGTTGTCTGTGTGTACCCGCATCCGCTCGTGGAACTCTGTGCGCACAAAACCAGGCGCCACGGCGGTGACCGTGATTCCCTGCGAGCGGTAGTGGATGTTCGCCCAGCGGCTGAAACTGAGCACCCACGCCTTGGCTGCGCCATAGGTGCCGCGCGGGGTGAAGCCTGCAACGCTCGCGATGTTGATGATGGTCCCCGCTCTGCGTGGAATCATCTGACTAAGGGCTGCGTGTGTCAGGCGCATGGGCACAGCGACGAGCAGATCCAGAAGTTGCTGCTCAAGTTCGACGTCATTTTCATGAAAGGGAGCGGGTAAACCGAAGCCGGCGTTGTTCACCAGGATGGCGATCGAACGCTCCGCTGCACCCACACGGGACTCCACTGCTGCGAGTCCACCGGTTGTCAGAAGGTCGGCGGGTAGCACTTCGACGTTCACCCCGTACCGTGACGTGAGGTTTTCGGCGCTGGCGGCGAGGCGGTCGGTGTCGCGCGCGACCAGTACGAGGTCGTTTCCCTGGGAAGCCAGCTGGCGGGCGAACTCGGCACCTATACCTGAGGTCGCCCCGGTGATGAGGGCTACGGATGTCATGGTGTCAAAGTACCCGAACAGGCTTGCTGCGATCGGCCAAGCGGCATGAGTGCGGCGGGCCTACTGCTCGCCTTCGGCGGCGCGCACACGTTCGAGGAGCTCTTTCCAGGGGCCAGTGAAATGCCGTTCGGGAATGGTGGCCTCGTTCCGGGCGCACCTTACGCGGTAGATGTAGCGGTCCGGTTCGATCGCCGCCGGATCAGCGCGATCACGATTGAGCCGGTCCCAGGGGAGCCGTTCCACAAGTTCACGCCACTCGTCTTCCTCGTCTGGGTTGGTGACGGTAACACTCCAGACGCGCGTAATTCCTGCGAAGCCGCCACTTCGGGTCACGGTTACCTTCACTCGGTTACCCCCACGGTTTGCCACGCGTCTGCGACGGCGCGCTGTTGGATCGAGTCTGCGCCAAAAAGGGTGGCGGCGGTTTCACTGGTCAGGCGTGCAAAGAGGGCAAAGTCGGCGTCAACGGGCAGCGCCCCACCGGTGACTGTGTCGTACCATATGCGGCCTGCGTCATGCCAGGCGTAGCCGCCGATGGTTGTTGCGGTGAGAAAAAAAGCGCGATTGGGGATACCGGAATTGAGATGGACGCCACCGTTGTCATCAACTGTCTCGATGTAATGGTCCATATGGTCTGGCTGTGGGTCCTTGCCCAGTACGTCGTCGTTGTAGGCGCTTCCTGGGGCGCTCATCGATCGCAGAGCGACGCCTTCAACTTCCTCGGTGAAGAGACCGACCCCAATGAGCCACCGTGCAGCGTTCGCCGTCTGCCCATGTGAATGTTGCTCGACGAGAGCCCCGAAAACATCGGAAATGGATTCGTTCAGTGCTCCGGACTGCCGCTGATAGGTGAGGTTTGCGCTGTACTGGATAACCCCGTGGGTGAGCTCATGCCCGATGACGCTGAGCGAGGAGGTGAAGCTGTGGAACACTTGCCCATCACCGTCGCCGAAGACCATGCGTTGGCCGTCCCAAAAAGCGTTTTCGTAGTTCTCGCCGTAATGGACGGTTGCGTGCAACGGCACGTTTTCGTTGTCTATGGATGCACGGGAGAACTGCGTGCGATATAGCTCATGGGTGCGGCCGAGCCCTTCGTAAGCTTCGTTGACGAACCGGTCGTCACTGGTTGGATCGCCTTCGTATCGCACGGGGACGCCGGGAAGATTTTGAGTGTTTCCCGCGTCGAAGATGGTGCGCTGCGGCGCTTGCAGCGTTGGTGGCATTGCGCCGAGCTGGGATGCTACTTGGGCTGCGCCCTCGTGCAGGAGGCCTACGCCGTTTCCACGGGGGCTCCGAAATGGGCGCGCGTGGAGAAGCGCTTGTCGTGCAGCCCTCGCGGCCGTGTGGAATCGCGGGTCTTCCAACTGTGCCAACTGGGCTAGTAGGTAGGGTGGAACGATCATGCATCCCATGCCCTGATCCTTGCACTGGATGACTGCATTGAGTAGGGGCAGGAGCTATCAGATGCCCTGCCCTGCATCTGCTAAACTCTCAAGGTTGCCGTTTAACGGCCGCGGATAAAGAGAGCTGGCACTGTCTGTGACTGGCACCGCGCAACGAGAGAGAGGGGATCCCCACTATGGCACTTGAACCAACTGTCAAGAAGGCGATCATCGAAGAGTACGCAACCCACCCAGGTGACACCGGGTCCCCAGAAGTGCAGGTCGCAATGATGACCCGGCGCATCAAGGATCTCACCGAGCACCTGAAAGAGCACAAGCACGACCACCACTCGCGTCGTGGCCTGCTTCTGCTGGTTGGCCAGCGCCGCCGCCTTCTCGGCTACCTGTCCGACGTTGACATCAACCGCTACCGCTCGCTTATTGAGCGCCTCGGACTGCGTCGATAAGTAGCTGCGTCGAAAAGTACCTCTCCGACGTCGCTGTCGCGACAATCGGTGTGAACGGGCCGTCACCTCTGGTGGCGGCCCGTTCTTCGTGCGTTCTCTTCGAGGCCACTGCTTAGCCGGTTGGCATAAGTGGATACCGCAGGATGGCTGCCACTGGAGATCCGTCTACAAGTTCCTTGTTCGGTACCGCGCGAACAGTGCCGCCTGAGCGCAGCACCCTCGCTGCGATCTCATCGGCCAAGCGGTATGTCTGTGGGCTCCCTTCCTCCGCAATGTGAAGGGTTCCGTCTTCATCAATTGTGCCTTGCAGTGCCGCCTCAATGGTGAAGAGCAGCTCCGCGACGGCTCCCGTGCTGGCCGCCACCGCAACCTCTTGAGCCTTGCTTGTGGCGCGTCCATTGCTCCGCTGCGTACCAAAGCGTTCCCGCCATTCGCTCAGTACGGCACGGTCGTGGTCATCTAGGATCGCCCGAGCCTGAGCGTCCAACTCGTCAGGCTTCAACGACTCCGGATGCGCCTCGATGCCGACGGGAAGCAGATCAGTGTACGCGTTGATTGCCCGATACGCCGGTTCAAGGTCGTTGGTAGCGTTGAGGACCATGGGCAGCGATGCGCCGCCGATTCGCGCCAGAACGGCATCCTGCACAATTCGACAGAATCTTTGCTGCTCAACTTTCTGCCCGGTGGTGCCGAGCGGCCGTTCTCGGTCGCGGCGGTCCGCGGTCGTGGTGTATTCCAGAACGGTATGTAAATCTTCTGGCAGATCAATGGGGATTTGTACCGGTCGACCGACCGACGAGATTTTATACAGATGTGCCCCACCTTCAGACACCGCCAAGACGAATGCGTCTGACGGACCCGTCACCGTGCGCAGCACTTGACCCACATCAAACCTGTCGCCGACGGTGACCAGGCTGGCGACCGTGTTGGGGAAGGCGAAAACATGCAGCACCCCGGGCGCGGAAAATATCGCCAGCCCGCGGTTTTGTTCCTGCCAAAGCTCTTCATCTTCGCTCAGAGCCCACAGAGGCTCGGTCGCCTCGGCGATTCTGCGCTTGTCAAAACCGAGTGTCTCAAGACGGGAAGCCGCGTCCTTCGCCGCGTTTTTGAATGAAATCTTTTCGGCCTCGGTGTCGCCGGGTAAAGGGGATCTCTCCAAATAAATAGTCACGCTGGCCTCGTGCCGGTGATCTATGAGCTCAGTCAGGTTGGTGGTCTGCGAAAGCATTTGGGGCAACATGGATTCACGCTACGCCGGGCAGGAGCGGAGCGGGAGGGTTTGCCACCAAGTTTGGAGATTGCGCGGACGCAATGTGCGCTGTCTCGGCTGTTGCCGCTTCACGGGGATTTCGGATGCCGCAACCCGAGTAGCGTTGTCTGGTGCAGAATTCCGATGTAGTTTCCCTTGTCACGTCATTGCTGGCGACAGTTCCCGACTTCCCTAAGCCTGGCATCATGTTCCGGGACCTCACTCCCGTGCTGGCTGATGCGGAGGGTTTCCGCGCGGTTGTGGATACCCTCGGCGATAGGTTCGCCGGTCGCTTCGATGCCGTCGCTGGTGTTGAGGCCCGTGGTTTCCTCCTCGCCTCTGCTGTGGCCTATCGCGCGGGCACGGGTGTTTTGGCGGTACGCAAGGCCGGAAAGCTGCCTGGCCCCGTTCTCACGGAGCACTATTCCCTTGAATACGGTGATGCTGCCCTGGAAGTTGAGCCCGTCCATATGCCAGACGGATGCCGCGTGCTCATTCTCGACGACGTGCTCGCAACGGGAGGTTCTGTTAACGCAACAGCGAGGCTGCTGAGACGGGCGGGATGCGTTATCGCCGGTGTTGGCGTGGTGCTCGAGCTGGCCGAGCTGGGTGGGCGAAGTCGTCTGGACGACGTGGAGCTGCATTCGATTCTTAGTTTCTAAAGTCGGGAATAGTTGAGTACTGGCGCTCGTTGGGCCTAATATTCATGCATATGTATCGACTTTTAGGATGGTCATGAGCAACGCAATGCAGTTCGGAATCTTCAGCGTCGGTGACATCACCACCGACCCAACAACGGGTCACACCCCGACCGAGAACGACCGCATCAAGGCCATTCTCACGATCGCCCAGAAGGTCGAAGAAGTCGGCCTCGACGTCTTCGCAACGGGTGAACACCACAACCCACCCTTCTACCCGTCCAGCCCAACAACGCTGCTGGGCTATATTGCGGCGAAGACGGAACGCATCACACTGTCAACGGCAACAACGCTAATCACCACAAACGACCCGGTGAAGATCGCGGAGGACTATGCCACATTGCAGCACCTAGCCGACGGACGCGTTGACATCACCCTGGGCCGCGGCAACACCGGCCCCGTCTACCCGTGGTTTGGTGAGGACATCCGTCAGGGTATTCCGCTCGCTGTTGAGAAGTACGCGTTGCTACGCCGCCTCTGGCGCGAAGACTACGTCGACTGGGAGGGCCAGTTCCGCACTCCGTTGCAAGGCTTCCAGTCCACGCCTCGCCCGCTCGACGGCGTCGCGCCGTTCGTCTGGCACGGTAGCATCCGCAGTCCTGAGATCGCGGAGCAAGCTGCCTTCTACGGCGACGGTTTCTTCTCCAACCACATCTTCTGGCCCGGGTCGCACACGGCAAAGATGGTCGCCTTCTATCGCCAGCGCTTCGAGCACCACGGCCACGGCACCGCTGACCAGGCGATCGTCGGCCTCGGCGGCCAGGTATTTATGCGTAAAAACTCGCAGGACGCCGTTTCGGAGTTCCGCCCGTACTTCGATAACGCCCCGGTTTACGGTCACGGTCCGAGTCTGGAAGAGTTCACCTCACAGACCCCGCTGACGGTCGGCAGCCCGCAGGAAGTTATCGACCGCACCCTCGGTTTCCGTGACTACGTCGGCGATTACCAACGTCAGCTCTGGCTGATGGACCACGCCGGGCTGCCGTTGAAAACCGTGCTCGAACAGCTCGACATCCTCGGCGAAGACGTCGTTCCGGTGCTCCGCAAGGAGTTCGCCAAGAACCGTCCGGCGCTTGTTCCAGATGCCCCCACGCACGAGTCCCTCGTTCTGGCAGCGCAAGCGGCGCTCGTGCAGTCGTCAACGGAGGAAGCGAAATAATGACAACACGCACCCTTGCAGTTGTGTCCGCGGGGCTCAGCCAGCCGTCATCCACCAGGATGCTTGCCGACAAGATCGCGGCGGCGGCCGTCGCCCGTCTGGAAGAGCAAGGCTTCGAGGTGGCGGTCGAGAGCTTCGATCTGCGCGACGTTGCCCAGGACATCACCAACAACTTGCTGACCGGTTTCGCTAGCGCCAAGCTCGAAAAAGTAATTGTGGCGGTCACAGGTGCAGACGGACTCATCGCAGTGTCGCCAATTTTTACCGCCAGCTACAGTGGCCTGTTCAAGTCGTTCTTCGACGTTATCGATAATCGATCGCTCACCGACATGCCCGTCGTCATCGGCGCAACGGCGGGAACGCCGCGCCACTCGCTGGCATTAGACTTCGCGCTCCGCCCGTTGTTCACCTACCTGCACGCAGTGGTCGTGCCCTCCGGCGTTTTCGCGGCGACGGGGGACTGGGGTGAAACCGGCGACACCGTGCGATCTCTTCCTGCCCGCATCGATCGCGCAGCCGGAGAGTTAGTGGCACTGATGAAGGATTCGCAGCGCCCCAGTCGTGTACACGACCTGTTCGTGCTCGACGCGTCGTTCAGCCCGACAGGTGCCTACACCGCCTCCTAAGCGCCGGCGCATCCTGCTAAAGCGCCTTCACCGCTCCCAAAACTTGGGTGAGCGAGTCCTTTGCATCTCCGAACAGCAGCGTGGTTTTCGGGTCGAATAGCAGCTCGTTCTCGATTCCCGCGAACCCTGGACGCATGGATCGCTTGAGGAAGACCACCTGTTGAGCCTGTCCCACCTCGAGGATCGGCATTCCATAGATCGGTGAGCCGGGAGAGGTTTTCGCTGCGGGATTGACCACGTCGTTGGCGCCGACCACGAGTACCACGTCGGCGTTCTTGAACTCCGCGTTTATTTCCTCGAGTTCCTTGAGTGACTCGTACGGAACGTTCGCTTCTGCGAGCAACACATTCATGTGTCCAGGCATACGCCCGGCGACCGGATGGATACCAAACGACACCGTCACACCGCGGGCTTCGAGGCTGGTGGCCAGTTCTGCGATGGTGTGCTGTCCCTGCGCGACGGCTAAGCCATAACCGGGGACGATAATGACGTTCTGCGCATACCCCAATTGCACGGCCACGTCCGCTGTTGTGGCGGACTTGACCGGGCGGTCGCTTTGCTCGGTGGATCCGGCTGTCGAGCCGCCGCGGAACGCTCCGAAGATGATTCCGGCGACACTGCGACCCATGGCTGAGGCCATGGCCTTAGTAAGGATCGTTCCGCTGGCTCCAACCAGCGTGCCGGCGACAACCAGCAGAATATTGCCGAGCACGACGCCGGACGCTGCGACGGCCAGTCCGGTGAAGGCGTTCAACAGTGAAATGACTATCGGCACGTCGGCGCCACCGACGGGCAGCACGAGTAGCAAGCCAGCTACCAGTCCGATGAGGAGAACGGCGATGGCCCATTCCCACGCGCCGGTGGCAATGACGAAACCGCTTGTGACGAGCGTCGCAATGACCACGATGGACATCACCCAGCGCATGCCAGGAAATATGAGGGGTCGTGTGCTGATAACTTCCTGCAGCTTGCCCACCGTCACGGTGGAACCGGCGAAGGAGACGGCGCCGATGACCATGGTGAACACGATAGCTAGCCGAATCCACGGATCCTCTGCATGGGCGAGTTCCAGCACAGCCACAAGAGCCGCCGCTCCGCCGCCGACACCGTTGAAGCCGGCCACCAGTTGTGGCATTTGGGTCATCTGTACGCGTCGGGCGATGGGTACCGCGACAGCCGACCCGATAGCGATCGCCGCGAGGATCAGGGGCACGTTCTCAAAGCGCGTTGACAGGAAAACAGTGGCAACGGCGATCAGGGCACCTGCGGCGCCGATCAGGTTGCCGCGTCGAGCGCCCTTCGGCGAGCTGAGGCCTTTCAACGCAAGGATGAAGCACACCGCTGCGATCAGATAAAGGACTGCGGTCCACTCAGGGGACAAGATGTTCATGCGGTGTCGCCGTTCGTCGGTGTGGCTTTGGCCTTGCGGCCGCGAAACATTTCCAGCATCCGGTCGGTGACGACGAAGCCGCCGACGAGGTTCGCTGTTGCTAGCACTACTGCGATGAGTGCAACGGTGAGCAGGAGTGGTTCGGTGGTCTGGCCGGCGACGATGATGGCGCCGACGAGGATAATCCCGTGAATCGCGTTCGCACCCGACATGAGCGGGGTGTGAAGTTTGCTGGTGACTTTCGATACGACTTCGAAACCGACAAACACGGCGAGCACGATGACGGTAAGCAGTGTTGCTGCGTCCATTACTTGGTTCCTTCCAATGCCGCGAGGGTTTGTGCATGGCGCACGACTCCGTCGTGGGTGAGGCAGGCGCCAGCGACGACGTCGTCCTCGAAGTCTGGCGAGACCGTTCCCTCGCTCGTCATCAGCGCCAACAGGTTCGCGACGTTTTTTGCGTAGAGGCGTGACGCATCAGTCGGGACTGCGGAAGGTGCGTCCGCGAGGCCAACCAGGGTGACGTGACCGCCGGCAACCGGAATCGCGACGTCCTCCCCGGCAATAACGCCTTCGACGTTTCCGCCCGTCTCAGCGGCCAGGTCGACGATGACAGACCCCGGTCGCATGCCGGCGACCATGTCTGCGGTGACCAGTAGTGGGGCCGCTCGCCCGGGAATCGCCGCCGTCGTAATGAGTACGTCAGCGGCCGCGATGTGCGGAGACAACAACTGGCGTTGTCGCACGGCGCGGTCTTCGCTTAGTTCACGAGCGTAGCCGCCAGAGCCTTCGACGGCATCGAGATCAAGGTTGATAAATGTGCCGCCCATGGAGGCAACTTCATCGGCGGACGCCGCTCTAATGTCGTTGGCGGACACTCGAGCACCCAGTCGCTTCGCTGTGCCGATCGCCTGGAGCCCTGCGACCCCCGCGCCGAGCACGAGGACCTTCGCCGGTGGGATGGTGCCTGCCGCCGTCATGTACAACGGGAAGAATCGCGGGAAGCGGATAGCCGCTTCGAGTACCGCGCGGTAGCCGGCTACCAGTGCTTGTGAGCTGAGTGCGTCCATGGACTGCGCACGGGAGATGCGTGGGACCAGCTCCAGGGCGAACGATGTGACGCCAGCTGCGGCCAGTGCTCGCACGGTGTCCAATTCTGATGCCGGGGAGGCAAGGCCTATAGTTACAGCCCCAGCCTTCAGGGCCGATGCGTTCTCGGGCGTCAACGGACGGACGTGGCCGAGTATGTCCACCTCGCCGATAG
>JAODMI010000033.1 GCA_025464755.1 Homoserinimonas sp. | reverse complement strand
CATCGTTTCAGCCGCTTTTCGATGTCATCACTGGTCGAGCGCCTGAATCGTTCACAGCTGTTGCCGGGGTCTTGCCGCGCTCGACCAGTGCAGGGTGACAATTTAGTTGACGCCGCTGACTGTCGGTGAGTGGAATGTTTCTCCAAATACTCGCTGTGAGGCGCCGACCCGATCAAGATACGGTGTCGCGCCGCCCATTTGGAAGGGCCAACCCGCACCCAGGATGAGGCACAGGTCGATGTCCTCGGCCGCCGACACTACGCCGTCCTCCAGCATTCGATGTACTTCGTCGGCCAGGCCGTCCTCAATGCGGCGCAAAACCTGCTCGCCTGTCATAGGGGTGGATCCCCCGGACAGGATGTGCAGAGCCTTTGTGTCGATGCCTTTGATCTTGCCTTTGGCATCACGGTCGAAGATTTTCCCATGGGCGGCCAGGGTGTGCAGGTTTGTGCTTGTGTAAAAGCGCTCGGGGAAGGCCGCGTGATGGGTGTCGAGAACATGAGCTGCGACCTTGAGACCTACCAGCTCGAGCAGCTCAAAAGGAGTCATCGGCAGGCCGAACGGTTGAACTGCCGTATTGACTACCTCTATCGGGGTGCCGGTGTCAACCGCGTGCATTGTTTCACCGAGGAGCTTAGCCAAAATGCGGTTCACAACGAAGCCAGGAGTGTCGGCAGTGACTACGGCGTTCTTGTAAAGCTTCGCAGCGGTTACCATCGCCGTGCTCAGCGTCGCCTCATCGGTCACAGTAGTTTTCACGACTTCAATCAAGGGCATGACGGCAACCGGGTTGAAGAAATGGAATCCCACGACACGCTCCGGGTGCACAAGCGTCGCACCGATCCGCTGAACGGACAATGACGACGTGTTTGTGGCTAGGACTGCCGTGTCGGAGACATACTGCTCGATTTCTGCAAAGACCTGCTGTTTCGCCTCAAGCTCTTCAAAAATGGCTTCGATCACCCAGTCGCAGTCGGCGAAGTCGGCTTTGTCCGTTGTGCCTGTCACGAGTCCTTTGAGACGATTCGAGTCATCCTGGGAAAGACGGCCCTTGTTCAGCAGCCCGTCGATCTCGCCGTGAATATACCCAATTCCCTTGTCGACCCGCGCTTGGTCCAGGTCGGTGATGACCACGGGAACTTTCAGTCGACGAACGAATAGCAACGCGAACTGCTGGGCCATCAGACCGGCGCCAACGACACCGATCTTGGTGACCGGCTTGGCGAGGCTCTTATCGGGTGCACCGGCTGGTCTTTTAGCGCGCTTCTGAGTGAGGTTGAACGCATACATACTCGCGGCGAACTGGTCACCGCAAATCAGTTTTGATAACACATCATCTTCACGTGCGAACGCGGAGGTCTTATCAATCTTCTTCGCCGCCTGCAGCAAGTCGAGTGCTGCATACGGCGACTTGGCAACTGTCCCGATCCGGCTTTCCAGCATTTTGCGCGCAATGCCGATGGCGACATCCCATTTGACTGCACGCTCGATCTTGCCGGGCGTGTTCGCCCGCTTGACTTTGGTTGTACCGGCGATAACGCCGTCGGCCCAGGCAATTGAGTTTTCCAAAAAATTGGCTGGCCCGAAGATCGCGTCGGCGATGCCCAACTCGAACGCTTCTTGTGGTTTGAGTATCTTGTTGTTTTTGAGCGGGTTCTCGACAACAACCTTCAGGGCATTCTCGATACCGATCAAATTTGGTAACAGGTAGGCTCCACCCCAGCCGGGGACGATGCCGAGGAAAACTTCAGGCAAGGCTATGCCAGCACCAGAGCGATCTAGAGTGCGAAAGTCAGCGTTGAGAGCGATCTCCAGGCCACCGCCGAGAGCAAGGCCGTTGATGAAAACGAACGACGGGATTCCCATGTCGCCCAGTTTGCCCAAGGTGTGGTGCCCCAGTTGTGCCAGCTTTTTAGCCGCAGCCTTACTCGGGATGTCGCTGACCTTGCTCAGATCTGCGCCGGCCGCGAGGATGAACGGCTTGCCCGTAAGGGCAATTCCGGCAATATCTCCCGCTGCGCCTCTGGTCTTCTGCGCATCCAGCACGCTGGCCAGCTCGAGGAGCGTCGCAGGCCCAAGGGTGTTGGGCCGGGTGTGATCGCGTCCGTTGTCCAAGGTGATCAACGCTAAAGTCTTGCCACCGCTGAGCGGTATGTCCCGCACAAAAGAGTGCGTTATGACCTCGTCTGCTGACATGGCCACGAGCTCGTCGAATGGGGAAGGTGGCGCGATAACCGTCATTATTTCTTCTTCTTCCCGTTGTAGTGAGGGTTCTCCCAAATAACCGAGCCGCCCTGTCCGAGGCCAACACACATGGCTGTCAGGCCAAACCGTACTTCGGGGTGCTCCTCGAACTGGCGGGCGAGCTGGATCATCAACCGAACGCCCGAGGAGGCGAGAGGGTGACCGATGGCAATTGAGCCGCCCCAAATATTGACGCGCGGATCGTCGTCAGAGATATCGAAGTGATCGAGCAGAGACAGCACCTGGACCGCAAAGGCTTCGTTTAGCTCGAACAAGCCGATGTCGCTGATGGACAGACCGGCCTTCTTCAAAGCCTTCTCTGTCGAAGGAACCGGGCCGATGCCCATGATTTCAGGCTCGACTCCGGCGTAGGCGAAGCTGACCAGTCTCATTTTCGCGGATAGGCCCAATGCCTGTGCCGCGGTCTCGCTAGCAATCATGCTTACCGCCGCTCCGTCGTTCAGGCCGGAAGCATTCCCGGCGGTTACGCGGCCGTGGGGGCGGAACGGCGTCTTGAGACCGGCAAGACCCTCAAGCGTTGTCTCGGGGCGCGGTGCCTCATCTTGGGTTGCCAACCCCCAACCGGATTCGCTGCGAACAGCGACGGGCACGAGATCGGGCTGAATCTTTCCGACCTCGTAAGCTGCTGCCAATTTCTGTTGACTAGCCAGCGCGTAACGGTCGGAGCGTTCCTTGGTGAGTCGCGGGAACCGGTCATGTATTCTCTCAGCCGTATTACCCATGTTGAGGGCTTCAGCACTAACGAGCTTTTCGGATACGAAACGCGGGTTGGGGTCAACACCCGCGCCCATCGGGTGGTGGCCCATGTGCTCGACCCCACCAGCGATGGCGACATCATAGGCACCGAAGGCAATGCCGCCGGCTATCGCGGTAACGGAAGTCATACCTCCGGCGCACATGCGGTCAATGGCGAAACCTGGAACACTTCTCGGCAGTCCGGCAAGGATCGCTGTAGTACGACCCAGCGTGAGGCCTTGGTCGCCTGTCTGGGTGGTGGCGGCTATAGCTACCTCGTCGATGCGGTCATGGGGAACATTGCTGTTTCTCTCCAACAAGCCGATCATTGCTTTGACCACTAGGTCGTCGGCCCGAGTATTCCAGTACATTCCCTTTTCGCCAGCTCGCCCGAACGGGGTGCGGACCCCGTCGACGAACACGACTTCATGTCTCTCGGCCACAATGCCTCCTAGGTATCAGGTCTGTACAAATCCTAGGGTGGGCCATTTTGGCGCGAGAATCCTTTGACTGTTCCTACGAATGCGTTTCGTCGACCACGTCAGGTTCTTGGCTAGCTTCCACAAAGGCTTCGTGAATGAGCTGTGCGGTAGCATCAACTTGCCATTGCCTGGCACCTAAACGTGACAAGGCAGCAGCGACGGATGCCGCATCCAGAGGGTGCGGCGGCGCCCAGGCAACCCGGCGAAGCAAGTCGGGAGTGAGAATATTCTCCAGGGGCATATTCAGCTTGACGGACAGGCCAGTGATGGCAATTCGGGCCTGTTTCAACCGTTTGTCAGCGTCGGGATTGCGGTCTGACCAAACTCGTGGGGGAGGAAGTGTTTCCCCTGTGCCCTTCAGTACGGGCAAATCTTCGCTGGCCCGACCGGTTTCGATTGCCTCCCACCAGCGTGATAACTCAGACCGGCTGGCCCGGCCGGAAAATTCCTTCATCGCCGCGAGGTCGTGCTTACTCTCGGGGAGAGCCTTCGCGGCCGCCACCAAGGAAGAATCCGGTACCAGACGCCCGGGAGCAGTGTCGATTTGCTGTGCGTAGCGATCGCGGGTTTCCCACAGTTCGCGAGCCACGGCCAGATTGCGTGCCCCACGAATTGAGTGCAGTCCGGAGAGACGTTTCCAGCCTTCCCCTCGGGAGCCAGGCTTGAATTCCCGCTCAAGCACAGCGGAGAACTCCTGTGCGGCCAAATCTTCTTTGCCGGACTCCTTCAGAATGTTGGCGACGGCATCACGAACATCGACCAGAAGCTCGACGTCGAGCGCCGCGTATGCGAGCCACGATTGAGGGAGCGGCCGGGTCGACCAGTCCGCTGCAGAGTGTTCCTTGGCCAGGTGTATTCCGAGTAGCGATTCGACGACGGCACCCAGCCCTACCCGGGGCAACCCGGCCAGTCGGGCACCCAGTTCGGTGTCAAATATTCGTAACGGATTCAGCCCCACTTCACGGAGGCAGGCAAGGTCCTGGCTAGCCGCATGAAGCACCCATTCCTCACCAGCAATTGCTTCATTGAGCTCGGAGAAATCGCCTATGGCGGGGGGATCGAAGAGAAATGTGCCGGCGCCTCGACGGAAAATCTGAATCAAGTACGCCCGCTGGGAATACCGGAAACCTGAAGCACGTTCAGCGTCAATTGCGATGGGCCCCTGGCCCGACGCTATAGCCCGAACAGCAGCCAGGTAGGCGTCGCGGTCCTCAATGGGTGAATGGACGGGTTGGGACGGTTCAGCCGACGACGCCGCGTCCTGCGAACTACTCACGTCCCACTCTTCGAGCAGATAGCGAACTCACTCCTTCAATGGCGGGGGGTAGCCCTGCCAACATGCACAACAACTCACCCCAGCCTTCCACATGTGAGGTGACATCGGTGTCGTCTGGACTCCACGATGCGCGAACTTCGATTTGCGCGCCGTCTCCCTGGGCGGCAAGTTCCCCATAACCGGTAGAAAGGATCTTGGTTGCGGTGCCCGATGCGTGGGTGTAACGGGCGTTGCGGGCGGCGAGGGCATCGACTAACCAAGACCACGCGACATCCGCCAGAAAAGGATCGATTCCGATGTCTGTTTCAAGCGGCGCTTGCACGAAACATACAATTCGAAAGGCACCACCCCAAGCTTCCGGTTCAGTCGGGTCGTAGAGCAGGATGAACCGTCCTGTTCCCAGCTCAGAATCCGATCCGTGGCGAGCGGGAGTCACGTCAGCGGCGAGGGCGATGGAATACGGGGCAAGGTTGGACGGAGCCTGAATTTCGCTGACGCTCAACTCCGCTCGCGGCTTCGCCTTGCGTACCGCCTCGAGCGCTGCGGCAAAGGGTGCCGGCGTCGTGGGTCCTGGGAATGTTTCGGGCACGTGTGAACACTAAAGTTTGAGGGTGGCGATTTCGCGCAGGCACGCCGTTGGGCGGTCCCGATGGTGGGTCGCACCTCTGATCGCTCTGGGATTGCTCACTACGGCTCTTTCGTTAGTCGCGGGACTCATCACCTTTCGTGTGGCGAACCTGGTGATCACGCCGCCGCGCGTACGGCGGGAAGACGTGCGAGTTGTCTCAGTTGATCGCAAAGCTGGCACCATTACGTTGAGTGACCATGTCGACGCCATAGTGCCCGGCCGGTACAGCGTCATTTTCGCATCTGACACCGGCCATGCCACGGTTGGCGACATCGTGCGCCAGGGGGACGGTACAGTCACCCGCCGGTTGCTCAGTGAAGACTCCGGCCGCGTGCAGGCGGGCATCCGGGTCCGGATTAGTGGATGGTTCTACCGAACACCGCATGACCTCGGCTTGGCCTATGAAGAGGTCTATGTGCGAACCAGTCTTGGCCCCGCAGCCGCCTGGCTTGTGGAACCGCAGACGCGCAGTGGGCGCTGGGTCATTCAGGTGCACGGTCGCGCTGTCGACCGCACTGAAACCCTGCGGGCCTTGCCAGTTTTCCGCGCCAGCGGTTACACGTCACTGCTCATCTCTTATCGCAATGATGGGGTCGCGCCCCGCAGCGACGACGGTCGCTATGCTCTAGGCGACGTCGAATGGCTGGATGCCGAGGCTGCCATCGAATACGCCATCAATCATGGGGCGACGGACATAATTTTGATGGGCTGGTCAATGGGCGGTGCGATCGTCATGCAGGCGGCGACACGCACGCGATACGCCTATGCGGTGCGGGGAATCGTTCTTGATTCCCCTGTGGTCGACTGGGTGACTGTCCTGCATCATCAGGCGCGCGCAATGCGCATACCAGGATTCATCCGTCAGGCGGCCCTTGCCGCGATCAGCCGCCCCTGGGGACGAGTCCTCACTCGCCAGAGCACGTCCATTGACCTGCCGCGACTAGATTTTGTTCGGCGCGGCAGCGAACTCGGGTTGCCCATCCTTCTGATGCACAGTGATGGTGACACGTTCGTGCCGTCCGCTGCGTCCAAAGCCCTTGCCCAGCAACGACCAGACATCGTGACATTCGAGTCCTTCGCCGGTGCGGGCCACACTCGACTGTGGAATTACGACCCGGCGCGATGGAATGGCGCTATCAGCTTGTGGCTTCTCGCCCAACAACCTGCCATCGAGCATACAAAAAGTGTGAGTCGTCAATCAGAAGCTGAACAAGCCGGAGGTGATGCTGCGCCAATGCTCGGTGACCGAAAGGGGGCATGAGCCCACCGTTGATAAGCGGGCTCGTGGTGAGGCACAGCTCGTCTACTAGATCCTCCTCAAGCAGCTGCGCGGCCAGATTCGGCCCACCCTCGCAAACAATGGATGTCAGTTTGCGTTCGTGCAGTGCGGCAACAATGGCGCGCGCCTCGATACGTCCATCGGCGTCCTCGATCGTGATGATCTCCGCGGCAAGGGACCCCAGCGATAGCCTCACCGAAGACGCGGCGTTTGGAGGGCAGATGACCATGATGCGGCCCGGCGCCACGTCAGACTGGATGCCGTGTCCGGAGAGGTCACCGCTAAAGGTCACGATGGCCAGCCGCGCAGACTTCGGCAGCCGATATCCTTCAACACGAACACTTGCCGCACCCACAAGCACCACATCGCCGAGAGAGCGGATGGCACCCAGAATGCGCCGGTCAGCGCGGCTGCTCAGGTGGTGGGATGTTCCATCGGCCCCCACGACGCTTCCGCTGACGGTTGCAACCAGGTTGATCCGCAACCATGCCCCGCGACCGAACTTGTAAAGGTCGGTGAGCTCTTCCTGAGCCTCGGGCGCATCGATATCGATGCCCTCAGCATCCGCCAGCGCCGCCTGCTGGGCGAGGTTGCTGACGATGCGGCGGACGATCACGCCGACATCTTCTCCTTGACTTGCCTCTTAGTGCGGCCGAGAAGGGCGGACATGCCGCGAAGCCGAAGCGGGCTGACAGCCGCCGTCAGGCCAATGGTGTTGGGGTAATCATCGGGGACGGCGAGCACCTGCTCCGGAGTGAGTCCGGCAAGACCCTGCGCGAGGATGGACGCGAAACCACGCGTTGTCGGTGACTCACGCGGTGCGGTTACATGCAGGTGCACGATGTCTTCGTCATCGAGTTCGACGAACATGTACACCGGCGACTGACACTCAAGCACTCGTTCGAGAAGGTCCGGATGGTCTTGGTAACGCTCGGGCAGGTCAGGTAACTCGTTGGCGAACTCGAGCAGCAAAGTGAGTCGATCCCGCTGCTCGAGTTCAAGAAACTCATCCCGGATCTCCGCCAGGGCGGTTGGGAGTGGCGCGTCGGCGGCGTCGATGCTGATCATAGTTAAACCAGTATCGCATTGCCGAGAGTTACTTCTGTGAGGACACTTCCCCCGGCTCTGAACCGGTGACTATGGGTACCCGCACTGCGGAACCCCACTCCGTCCAGGAGCCGTCGTAGTTGCGCACGTTCTCGAAACCCAGTAGGTGGGTTAACACGAACCAGCTGTGTGCCGAACGCTCGCCGATGCGGCAGTACGCGATGATGTCGTCACCATCGCGAAGTCCGGCACCGTCGCGGTACAGGGCGTTTAGTTCTTCCAGAGTGCGGAAAGTCCCATCCTCTGCCGCAGCTTTGCCCCATGGCACGCTCTGCGCGGTCGGGATGTGGCCGGCACGAAGGGTACCCTCTTCGGGATACGCGGGTGCGGTCGTACGCAGCCCACTGAATTCCTCGGGCGAGCGCACATCAATCAATGGCTTGCCGAAGTGGTCGAGCACATCCTCTTTGAAGGCGCGCACGGTGGTGTCATCGCGTTCGATTACCGGATAGTCAACAGGAATGGTCTTGGAAGCTTCGGTCGTGTATTCACGCCCTTCAGCCTCCCATTTGGCACGTCCGCCATCCAGCAACCTAACGTCCTCGTGACCGAAGAGGGTGAAAATCCACAGCGCGTATGCGGCCCACCAGTTGTTCTTGTCACCATAAATAATGACAGTCGTGTCGCGGCTGATTCCCTTCGATCCCAGGAGTGCGGAAAACGCTTCCCCGTTGATGAAGTCGCGCTGTACGGGATCGTTAAGGTCGGTGTGCCAGTCGATCTTGACAGCGCCGGGAATATGGCCCGTTTCGTAGAGCAGCACGTCTTCATCCGACTCGACGACGCAGATGTTTGGGTTGCCCAGATTGGCCTGCAGCCACTCGGTGCTCACCAGCCGTTCGGGATGGGCATACGCGGAAAATTTTTCGTGAGCGTCGACCTCTACGGTCATGACTTCCTCCAGTGCTCACCCTTAAGGGCGATTTGGTGCGGATATTGGCGGTTAAACTTGAGAAGTACCCGATGTTGTTGATCTGTGCGTCGCATGGGCCGCTTGTTTCGGCCTGCCACGGAAGTTCGAGAGACATCGCCATTAAAATTACGACAAGGCCACACTTTGACCGCTAGCCAATCTGGGCAACCCCTGAGCCTCCTCGAACGCAGCCCCCAGCTTAGCGGAGCTGAAATGGTTGCTCACCTGAGTCCTCCAAGGCAATTCACGTCAGCATCGCTCGACTCGTATAGGCCGGACCCCAACTACCCCTCCCAGGCCGAAGCGGTAGAAGCGATGCGTGCCTTCTCTGCAGGTGCAAGCCACAAGCGCGGGGGATTCTTTTCGCGTCGCAGAGAACCCGATATGCTTCCCGGCATTTATCTGGATGGTGGATTCGGTGTCGGCAAGACCCACCTGCTCGCATCTCTTTGGCACTCGGCGTCGGGACGCAAATATTTCGGCACCTTCATCGAGTACACGGCACTTGTCGGAGCGTTGGGCTACGCCGAAACGGTGACTGCGCTCACGGGAGCCTCCCTAATCTGCATCGACGAATTCGAATTGGACGATCCCGGTGACACCAGGCTGATGACGCGCCTGCTCTCCGAACTGGTTGCCAAGGGAACAC
>JAODMI010000024.1 GCA_025464755.1 Homoserinimonas sp. | reverse complement strand
GGGAGGCATCCGACGAACTGACAATGCAGTTCGACTTCGAATCGATGCAGCGCCTTTACCTCTCACTTGCCCGCAATGACGCCCGGCCGCTGGCAAAGACACTGTCGAAACGGCCCCCTCTGGCACGCCGTTCACAGTGGGCAAACTTCGTGCGTAACCACGACGAGCTAACCCTCGACAAGCTCACTGACAAGGAACGCGACGAAGTCTTTGCTGCCTTCGGCCCAGAGAAGCAAATGCAGGCCTACGGCCGCGGCATCGTTCGACGGCTGCCCACGATGCTCGACGGGGACCCGCGGCGCATGCGCATGGTTTACAGCCTCTTGTTCTCAATGCCGGGAACTCCGGTGTTGTTCTATGGTGAAGAACTTGGAATGGGCGAGAATCTGAACGCGGGCGGTCGGCTGTCTGTCCGCACACCGATGCAGTGGAGCGATGCCAAGAATGGTGGGTTCTCCACCGCTCGGCGGTCCTCACTGCCAAACCCTGTGGTCGACGGCGGATTCGGTCCCGCATATATCAACGCCAATGCGCAACGACGTGACCCGGAGTCGCTTTTGCACTTCGTGCAAAAGCTTGTCAGCCGGTACCGGGCCTCTGCCGAGATCGGCTGGGGCGAATTATCCCTTCTCTCTCAGCCGCACAACGCCGTCCTTGCCCACCGCGTTACCGGGCCAATCGGCAGCATGATTGCCTTGCACAATTTCTCCTCTGAGCCGCTGGCGGTCCCCCTGATCATCGAAGGTGCAGACGACGACACCCGCCTAGTTGACCTTCTGCACGATGAAGTAACTCGAACGTCTGCAACAGGGGCCGTCGAACTCAACCTGGAAGGGTACGGGTATCGCTGGCTTCGGGTGCTCGATCCGGGCAGCCAAAGGTTGTCGTGAGTTCGAGCCTGATGCAGCGCCATGAAACACTGGATACATGACTATCGCCTTCATCCGCCACGGGCAGACCGACTGGAACGCCGCCGGGCGCATGCAGGGAACTAGTGACATCCCGCTCAATGACACGGGACGCAACCAGGCTCGAGAAGCCGTCGCTGTCTTGCAGGACGACCGCTGGGACGTGATCGTCAGTTCGCCGCTATCCCGAGCTCGTGAAACCGCGACCATCATTGCGGACGGCCTGGGGATCGAACTTGGTCGAAGCTACGAAACACTCGTCGAGCGTCACTACGGCGACGGTGAAGGGCTCACCAGTGATGACATCGCAGAGCGGTGGCCGGATCGCCACTTCCCGGGACTTGAGACTCTCGATTCGGTCGTGGCCCGCGGCACGGCTGCGCTGCAGCAGATTGCCGACGAGTACGCGGGCAAGAACGTGGTGATCGTGTGCCACGGAACACTCATTCGGTACACGCTCGCATCACTGGCCGCACGATCTATCGACCAGATAGTCAATGGCTCAATCTCGACCCTTGATCGGGTCGACGGTGCGTGGCAGGTACTCTCCGTCAACGGGGCCACACTAGATGTGCTGGTTTCCTAGCGCGAAGCCGATGCCCTGGCAGGGGTGAGACGTGCGAGAGACCAAATGACAACTACAGTGACCAATCCGGTGCACACCAGACCGAGGCCGGAATAGCCAAGTTTTGCGAGGATCGGCCCGGCCAAAGCGCCGCCGAGAGCACCGGCCGCGTTCATCACCAAGTCCGAAACACCTTGCACGCCGGCACGGTCACCAACAGGCACAAACTCAACTAGCAACGTTGATGAAGAGATGGTTGATGCTGACCAGCCCAGTCCGAGCAGGACGAGGCTGACCACAACCAGGGACTGCGACTCGCTTCCCACCCAAGCAGTGACCAGGGCGCCCAGCAGCAGCGCCTGACCCGCCAGCAACATCGGCATTCGCCCGAACCGATCGGCCAGCCATCCGAAAACTGGCGACAGCGCGTACATTCCGGCGACGTGCAGACTGATCGTGAAGCCGACGACGGCCAGGGTGACGCCGTGGCCGTACAGGTGCACGGGTGTCATAGACATCATCGACACCATTGTGGCGTGGCTCAGTGCGACAGAAACAACAGCGAAACGCGCGTGTGCATTGGTACGGAGCGTGGAGAACCCGAGGCGCGGTGGGCCACTCACCCGTGCCGTTGTCAGACGCAGCGCCGTCAGCAGTGGGTCGGGGCGCAGGCCGACCCAATACACGAGGACCACGCCGATCTGGGCGACGATGGTAAAGACGAATGGCCCCGTAAGCGGCGGCATACCGAGTGCCTCACCGATGCGCTCGCCCGGTTCAATGAGATTCGGGCCGAGCACGGCACCGATAGTCGTTGCCCACACCACAAGGGAAAGGTCACGCCCGCGATGCTGAGGTACTGCCAGGTCGGTCGCGGCAAAACGCGCCTGCAGGTTGGTTGCGGAACCAGCACCGGCAAGGGCCAGAGCGAACAGCAGCAGAGGGAACGATTCGGCACCGGTGGCCGCAATGATGAGGGCGGCTGAAACCCCTGCCAGAGCGGCACCGGTCGACAGCGCAACCCTGCGGCCTCGCGACCGGGCGAAGCGCGCTAACGGTAGAGCCAGCAGTGCCGCACCCAGAGTGCTCAAGGTTGCTGCCATGCCAGACCAAGAACTCGACCCAGAAACAGCTGCCGCAAGAAGCGCCCCCACAGATATCGTGGCTCCCAGGCCGAGGCCGCCGAGGATTTGTGCAGCGCTCAGCACCCGCACAGTGCGCCGCTGAGTGCGATCGATGTTTGTCACGGCGGACAGTCTAGAGCTGCGAGGATTGCGGCGTTATTTGAGCTTATGGGACCCGTGAGGGCACGCGCCACGCTCGATCAGCGAGAAAAGGGCTAGCTCGCCTTCTCCTGCGCCGGTGTGATGCGCTGACCGACAACGGCACTGATTCCGTCAGCTCGCATCGAGACCCCATAAAGAGCATCCGCAATTTCCATCGTGCGCTTTTGGTGGGTGATAACAATGAGCTGTGACGTCTCGCGAAGATCCTCAAAAATTTGCAGCAGGCGGCCCAGATTGGCGTCATCCAGAGCTGCCTCAACCTCATCCATAATGTAGAAAGGGCTTGGCCGTGCCTTGAAGATCGCGATGAGCAGGGCAACCGCAGCCAGCGAACGCTCACCACCGCTAAGGAGCGAAAGACGCTCTATCTTCTTGCCTGCCGGCTTGACCGCCACCTCAATGCCGGTAGTCAGCATGTTCTCGGGATCAGTGAGGTGGATGCTCCCGGTGCCGCCAGGGAACAAGATGGGGAACACCGTGTCAAACGCGGCACGAGTGTCTTCGAAGGCAGCGGCGAAGATGTCCTGCATCTTCTCGTCGATCTCCTCAATAATCGTCAGAAGGTCCTTGCGCGTATTCGTCAGGTCAGTGAGCTGCTCAGTAAGAAACTTGTGGCGTTGTTCGAGGGCTGCAAATTCTTCCAGAGCGAGCGGGTTGACGCGGCCAAGCTGGGCAAGTTTGCGCTCGGCCTTTGCCAAGCGTTGCTCCTGCTGTACCCGGACGAAGGGAACGGCGGAGCTTGACGGCGACAATGGCCCGACAGGGTGCACCGACGGGGCTTCGACGGGCAGGGGTCCAACCGGCAGGGTACCCATAGGCACTGGTACATCCGGTCCGTATTCGGCGACGAGGACATCCTCGACCAACCCGAGTTCCTGACCAGCCCGCTCCAAAAGCGTCGACAGGTGCAGCTTCTTCTCATAGATTTGCATCTCAAGCCCGTGTACGTCCTCGCTCACGGCGTGCAGTCGCTGGCGCAAACCGCTCTCGGTTCGACGAAGCTCTAACAGTTCCTCATTCTGCTGTGCGCGTTCGGCTTCACAGGCTGACAGTTCGACCCTAGCTTCAGACACCGAACGGTCAACGGAGTCGAGCACGGCCGGCAACGCGAAGATCACGCGTTCAGCCGCTTCGATCTGCCCGCGACGGATAATGGCACGCCGCGCAGCCGCTTCCGCCGCCGCCCGCTCGACATCCAGCTGTTGCGCCAGCTGCGTTACCCGCAGCTGCTGCGCGCGAACCCGCTCGCGAACAGTTTCCACCTGCAGCCGCGATTGCACTTCGCGTTCGCGAGCGGCATCGAGCTCCTCCACCAGACCAGCACGAGCAGTCACATCGAGGATCGGCCGCGGGCGCGACCTGGCTGTCTCGAGTTCCGATCGGGCTCTCTCGAATGCTGTGAGAGCATCCGTCACCGCCTCAGCGGCAAGCGTCAGGCCACGCTCCAGGCGCTGCGCCTCAGCGTCTGCGGCCTCCACCTGCACCCGCAACCGGTTCACCTTCTCCGTCTGCGCGGCCAACTGAGAATCGAACTCACGAAGGGCCGCCAACGCTCGCACCGACTGCTCCTTGGCTACTTGCACCGCCCCGCGCTGCTCCGTGAGGGCCACCTGCGCGCGCTCAATGAGCGAGCGCACCTCTGACAGCCGTTCCGTGGCCGCATCGCGGTCGGCAACAAGTTCGAGTCGGGAACGCTTGGCCCCGGAACCACCGCGGAGCACATACTGGCTGAGTACATCGCCGGATTTGGTGATGATGGTCAGGTCAGATGTTTGTGACCCTGTTTGGGTCAGTGCAGTCCATGCTGTCCGCGCCGCGGCGAGGTCGTCAGCGATAACGACGCGGCTGAGCAGCCCAAGTATGCCAGCCGGCGCTTTAACGACATCGTGTGCGAACATCACTCCAGCGCCGAGCTGCCCTGAGTCTCCGGTGATGGATCCGGGGTCGGCGAGCACCATTTCGATCCTGCCGAGCTGGTCGCCGTACGCGAACTGCAGAGCGTCAAAGGCGGCGGCGCGGTTCTCGGCGAGTACGGCATCGGCACTCGCCCCGAGAGCCGCCGCGATAGAAGCCTCATAACCAGGCTGCACCTGCACGTGTTCTGCGACCAGCCCGAGAATTCCTGGACGCATCGCCTTCACGAGCGCGCTGGAGCCGTCTTTCTGATCGAGCGCCGAAGACAGGGCACCCTGTCGCGCGCCGAGGGCATCGCGTTCGCGTTCCAGGACGTGCAGATGTTCGCGCAAAACATCAATGTCAGCTTCGGCAGCAAATACGTTAGCTTGCGCGACCTGATAGAGGGCATCCAGGTCAGTCTCGACTGCATCCCCCAAGGTTGGAGCCTCCTCCGTAGCGTCCAGTTGCTGCTTGGCCGCGTCACGGCGCAAGCGCGCCGCGTCGAGGGCGTTCTGTTGGCGCAGCACTTCACCGCGCACCGCAGCCAGCCGGGACGCCGCCGTGTCGGCCTGACCGGTGAGCTTAGAGATCTCGAGGTCGTGGCGGGAAACAAGTGAGCTTTGGTGCGCAATCTCCTCATCCAGACCATCCAGATGCGCGCGCGCCTCGGCGGTTGCCGACTGCGCCTCGCGCCACACCTGCTCGGCTGCGGCGATGGTGTCGGCAAGTCGGGCGGCCTCATCACGTGCATCAGTCACCATTTGCGGGGTGACGCCGGGCGCGGCATCCGGGACGTCAGTTTGTGAGCCAAGGAGGGCAATACGCTGGTTGGCCAGCGTATAAAGGTTGCGCAGTCGTTCCTGCACTGACTCCAGCCCAAAGGCCGTGCGTCGCGCCCGGTCTACTGCGTCGCCAACCTGAGCCTGCTCGATGCGTGCCTCCCGAATCCTCGCTTGGTCAAGCTGCTCCTGCAAAACAATGCGCTCGGTCTTGCGCTCCGATTCGCTGCGGCCGTGGAGGGTGAGAGCCTCACGCAGCGTGACGACGTCATCCGCGAGCAGGCGCGCTCGGGCATCCCGCACTATCGAGGCGATCGTTTGCGCTTCTTTCGCTATCTCCGCCTGGTGGCCGAGCGGCTTGAGCTGCCGACGGATCTCCCCGGCCAGATCATTCAGCCGGGTGAGGTTCGCTTGCATGGCATCAAGCTTGCGGATCGTTTTCTCTTTGCGTCGACGATGCTTAAGAATGCCCGCGGCCTCCTCGATGAAGCCACGACGGTCTTCCGGGCTCGCACGAAGGACGGCGTCCAGCTGCCCCTGTCCGACGATGACGTGCATCTCACGGCCGAGACCGGAATCACTAAGCAACTCCTGCACATCAAGCAGTCTGCACGCGCGCCCGTTGATGGCATAGTCGCTGCCACCGTTGCGAAAAAGGGTCCGGCTGATCGTCACCTCGGCGTACTCGATAGGCAGGGCCCCATCGGCGTTGTCGATGGTGAGGATGACTTCCGCGCGACCGAGCGGACCTTTGGTCGCCGTGCCGGCGAAGATGACGTCTTCCATCTTGCCGCCGCGGAGGGTTTTAGCTCCCTGCTCGCCCATGACCCAGGCGAGTGCGTCTACGACGTTCGATTTGCCGGAGCCGTTCGGGCCGACGACACAGGTCACCCCCTGCTCAAACGCAAAGGTGGTGGGTTGCGCGAAAGACTTGAAACCTTTGAGGGTCAGGCTCTTCAGGTACATGCGCCCAGCCTTCCTCGCATCCGCGAACTCACGGGTCTACGGTACCTGACGACACGCTGGAGCTATGGCAAGGACGTCAGCGATTGCGCGGGCCCCGGGGGCACAAGTTCGACCGGCGGGCTCGGCTTGACCAGCTGATCACCCTTTTAGCCCGCTCGTCGCCGCGCTGTCAACGAAATGCCGCTGACCCACGAAGAAAAGGATGATCATCGGCACAGTCGTGATGACGCTGGCTGTGATAATGATTTCCCAGTGCCACTCACCACCGAAACCGTACTGGTCCACAAGGGATTTCAGCCCCCGAGGAACCGTGAAAGTACTCGAGTCTCGCAGGTAAATGAGCCCGCGCATGAGGTCAGTCCACGCTGCCTGTGCCTCGAACAGGAGCGTGATTATTAACGCCGGTTTGCACAACGGCGCGGCGATTCTGGTGAAAATGATCCAGTTGTTGGCACCATCGATACGTGCCGCCTCGAAAAGGTCACGCGGCAGGCTGAGGAAGAACTGCCTGAGAAGGAAAATGTAGAAGGCGCTGCCGAACAGGTTTCCCGCCCACAGGGGCACAAGTGTTCCTGTGGCACCGAGGCCGCTCCAAATAAGAAACGTGGGGATCATGGTGACGGCGCCTGGCAGCATCATGGTGGCAAGCACAACACCGAACAGCATGTCTCGCCCGCGGAAGCGGAAATAGCTAAACCCCCAAGCCACCATCGCGCTCGAGATGGTTACCGTTGTGGCAGCGAGCACGGTCACCAGCACGGTATTGATCAGCCAGAGTGCTAGCGGCGCCTCCTGCCAGACGGCAACGTAGTTCTCGAGGGTAAACGTTCGCGGAATGAGGGCGTTGTCGAAAACTTCGCCTCGCGGCTTGAACGATGCACTCACCAGCCAGATGAACGGATAGGTGAAGACGACGCCGAGAATGACAAGTGCGCTGAGGACGAGTGCGCGTTTCACCCTCCCCCGCTTTCGCGGCCTGCGGTCGTTCATGGCCTCTTCGGCGATGATCTCGGCGAAGGGAAGCCCGCCGATGCGACGGCTCGCTGTCGTCGTCATTTGCCGGCCGCCTCGTAGTAGACCATTCGCTTGGAGACCACCATCTGAATGGCGGTGATGATCATGATGATGACGAACAGCACCCAGGCCATGGCGGAGGCGTATCCCATGTGCAAAAACTCGAAGCCCTGCTGAAAGAGATAAATGACATAGAACAGCGCAGCATCGTTGCCATAGGTCGTGTTACCGGAACCGAAGAAGGCGGTGTAAGCCTCGTCGAAGGTTTGGAAGGCGGCGATCGTATTGACGATGACGAGGAAGAAAATGGTCGGGCTGATCATGGGGATGGTGATCTTGCGTGTCTGCTGCCAGAAGCTTGCACCGTCGATTCTGGCCGCCTCGTACAGGTCTATTGGCACGTTGCGTAACGACGCCAACAGAACGATGACGCTGGAGCCGACGGTCCAGAGACTCATCAGGATGAGCCCCGGCTTGACCCAGTCCGGATCTGTTGTCCACGACGGCCCGTCGACGCCGACAGCGGCGAGTATCTCGTTGATGAACCCGTTCTGCCCGTTGAACAGTAAAAGGAAGAGCACACCGACGGCGACGGCCGGTGTCATCTTCGGGAGGAAGAAAATAGTTCTGAAGAAGCCGGATGCCTTTCCCGCATGGTCGAGCAGGACGGCCAGGACAAGCGAAACCAGAATATACATTGGCACCTGAATGGCTGTGAAGAAAAGCGTGTTGCCGAGCGCAAGCGCGATCTTGGGATCTGCAAATAGCTGAAGG
>JAODMI010000021.1 GCA_025464755.1 Homoserinimonas sp. | reverse complement strand
TCCGATGCGGACTGTCCTCGGGTCCCACCTCATTGAGCACGGTGCGAATGACGCCGCCGTGGCTGACCACGATGACAGCCTGCCCCGGATACGCCTCAGCCAGGCGCATGAGCGCCGGTAACACCCTGGACGCGACCTCTGCACGCGTTTCTCGCCCCGGCACAGGAGTGTCTCCAGGAAAGCGCGCATCCAGCTCTGTATCGCTGAGCCCTTCAGCGGCGCCATAATTGCGCTCAACCACAGCCTCAAGCACCGTGGGCCCCTCCAGGCCAACCTGTGAGGCGATGATACTTGCCGTCTCACAAGCTCGGGAAAGTGGGCTCGAGACCACGGCATCCCAACTGCGCCGTGACAGCAGTTGCCCGGTAGCGCGCGCTTGGATGCGTCCGGTTTCGTTCAGCGGGATGTCGGTGCTTCCCTGAATGCGGCGAGCCAGGTTCCAGTCGGTTTCCCCGTGGCGGATGAGGTAAATGAACGTCATGCGAGGTCCCTGGCGAGCTGTGCAAGGGTTTCGGAGGCACCAGCGTCCACCTTTACGGTCGCTCGCGGATCGCCCTTCGTGACGCCTCTGTTGATGATGACAACGGGAATGCGGCGTTTTGATGCTTGATCCAAAAGACGGATTCCGGAGTTCACCACAAGTGAAGAACCGGCAATGATCAGCGCTTCTGCGCTTTGCACGAGGGCACGAGCTTCGCTGAATTTTTCTAGCGGCACGAACTCGCCGAAAAACACGATGTCTGGCTTCAACATGCCCCCGCACACGGTGCACTCGGGGATTACGAAGTCGTCGACGTGGCTGACTTCAACATCACCGTCGGGTTGCAGCTCAATAGCATCCGGCTCGTCAAGCCACGGATTAGCTGTCGAAATACGTTCGGCGATGTCAGTGCGCGCGAAGAGTTGTTGGCAGACGAGGCAGCGAACACGATCCAGGGTTCCGTGCAGGTCGACCACCTTACGAGAACCCGCGCGCAAGTGCAGTCCGTCCACGTTTTGCGTGATCACGCCATTGGCGATACCCGCACCCTCAAGCGCGGCAAGCGCCTTATGTCCACCGTTGGGCTCTGCGCCGTCGAATCTCTTCCACCCCAGATGACTGCCAGCCCAGTATCGCTTGCGGTAACTGGAATCTTGCAGGAACTGCGAAAATGTCATCGGGGTGCGCACCGGGGCGCCTTCCCCCCGGTAGTCTGGAATGCCTGAATCTGTACTGACACCGGCTCCAGTCAAAACGGCCAGGGTACGACCGCGCAAGACAGCGAGGGCTCGCTCAATGTCAGCGTGTTCCTTCCCGCCGGTTGCGACTGCGACGTCATGCATCCGCGGATCTGACACGGGTACCCCTTTCCTTCACCTCTCAGGATATGCGGTGCGCTTTTCCGATAGGTTGCCGTTTGCTGAGGTCGTACGGGCAAACAGCCAGCACTAACCAAGAAATGGGGCACAAGTGCGCGTCATACGCGTCACGGACCTGGAACACGACGGCCTCGCAGATTACGCCCGCCTTACAGACGTGGTTCTGAGGCGCCTATCTGAACCGGTCGACGGGCTATACATCGCGGAGTCCCCGAAAGTCATTGAGCGTGCGCTGGCTGCCGGCCATCGTCCCCGATCTTTTCTCGTTCTCGAAAAGTGGCTTGATGATCTGGTGCCACTTGCCGGTCACCATGATGTACCCGTTTTTGTCGGCGACGACGAATTATTGATGACCCTGACAGGTTTCAGCCTGCATCGGGGAGCGCTGGCATCTATGCACCGCCCCACTTTGCAACCGGTCGAAGATCTGATTGCCGAGGCTCAGCGCATCGTCATCCTCGAAAATATCGTCGACCACACCAACGTCGGTGCCATCTTCCGCGCTGCGGCGGGGCTCGGTGCGGACGCCGTGTTGATCTCACCACGCTGCGCAGACCCGTTCTACCGCAGAAGCGTGAGAGTGAGCATGGGTACTGTCTTGCAGGTTCCCTGGACCCGCCTGCCGGAATGGCCCATTGCGGGCCCGATCCTGAAAGACGCCGGTTTTCACCTGGCCGCTTTGGCACTGGCCGATGACGCGGTTGCGCTAGACGAGTTTGCCATCGACCCACCTCCGAAGCTTGCCATGCTCATGGGCTCGGAGGGCGACGGCCTCTCGCGGCAAGCGCTGGAGGTCACGGATACCGTGGTGACGATCCCGATGCTGCACGGTGTCGACTCCCTCAACGTCGCTGCTGCCAGCGCAGTAGCAATGTGGGCGCTCCGTCCCCGCTAGCAGAGAAGAGTCGGGGCTCACCCTAAGCTGATTCGATGCCATTGACCGTCGCCCCAAAGTTCCTTCGGCGCCGGGTTGCGGTGCTGGGAACGGCTGCGATCGTGCTGAGCGGTCTGGCGTATCTTCCCATCGCGCTTCTAGCACCACTCGCGCCGACAGCGGCTGCAGCCATACCGTACGAACTTCCGGTCCAGGAGCTCCCCGACCTCGCCTGGCCCGAAAGTGCTGTGACGGCCGTCGGTGCCGTGGGGTTTCCGGGAATACTGGCGTCGGGTGGTTCCGGCGACACGACATCTCAAAAGTCGATCGCCAGCCTCAGCAAAATCATCACCTCCCTTGTCGTCCTTGACAAGCATCCGCTTACTAAAGGGGAGCCCGGTCCGGCAATCACCTTCACCTCAGCGGATGAGCGCCTGTATGACGAATACCTAGCCATGGGCGGGCTCGTAAAATCGGTGAAAGCCGGGCTCCAACTCACGCAGCGAGACGTCATGCAAGTTGTTCTCATCTCGTCGGCCAATAATTATGCAATGTCTTTGGCCGTTTGGGCTTTCGGTTCCGAAGCAGCCTTCCTGGATGCCACAAAGGTGTGGCTTGCCAAGAACAAGCTCACCTCCACACAACTGTATGAGCCGACGGGCATGGAGCCGGATAACGTGAGTACGGCCTCGGACCTTCTCACGCTGGCGAAGTTAGCAATAGCCGATCCAGTCGTCTCAAGCATCGTGGCAATGCCGTCAGCAGTCGTACCCCATATCGGAGAAATCAGGAATTCGAACCGCTTGCTTGGGGACATCGGAATCGATGGAATCAAAACGGGCACTCTGGACAGGGCTGGTGCGTGCCTACTCTTTTCAGCAGACTTCACCGTGGGATCGCACACTGTGACGGTTGTGGGCGTGGCGCTGGGAGGAGTCAGCCATAACGTGCAGTTTCCGCAAGTTCACCGCCTCCTAAAAAGCGTTGCCGACAACTTCACTGAGGTTGTCCTTGCCGAGCAAGGAGACGTGTTCGCCACATACACGACGCCATGGAACGACTCTGCCACCGCAGTTGCGAGCGAGGACGCGACCGAATTGGTGTGGGGAAGTCCGCCGGTAGACGGACAAGTCAACGCCGCTGCACTACAGCTCGGGCGCGACGGAACCTCTGTTGGCAATGTCAGATTTTTGGTGGGCGATAGTCGGATTACAGTGCCTTTAGAGCTCGAGGGCGACTTGGAGGATCCAGGGATTTTTTGGCGTCTTGGCAACCCATTTCGCTTATAACTTCTCCATAGATATGCCACTTACGGCATATAGTAGCTGGGAATCGGCACACAAGTAGCGGCGTGTCTATTGCGATAAGGCTCCCCTCGCGTATTCTCAGTGACTATCCGTTGGAGCGACCGCTTACATCCACCGCCGACTGGGAAGTCACCAGAATCGAGGTATCCGTGACGGAACAACCCGTGACCGCAAGCCCCGCAGTAACGTTCACCAAGACTCGACCTGGTGGCAACCGTGCAAATCCGACGACGGAGTACTCCGCGTTGCTCAACACCGTTCGGGATGCCGGACTATTGAAACGCCGCACCGGTTTCTACTACATGATGTTCAGCATCATCACCCTCGCGCTGGGTGGCGTCATCACCGGAATGGTTCTCCTCGGCGACAGCTGGTACCAGCTGCTCATGGCCGCGGCCCTAGGAATCATCCTCACGCAATACGCGTTCCTCGCGCACGAGGCGGCCCACCGGCAGATCTTCACCTCGGGAAAGATCAACGACATTGTCGGGCGCACCTTAGCAAACGCCTTCGTCGGCATCAGCTACCAGTGGTGGATGTCCAAACACAGTCGACACCACGCCAATCCGAACATCGTCGGCAAAGACCCCGACATCGAGCCGGACTTCATCGTCTTCCAGCAAGAGGACGCAGCAAAGACTAAAGGTCTGTACGCGTGGGTTTTGAAGCGTCAGGGCTACCTCTTCTTCCCGGCATTGCTCCTTGAAGGCCTGAATTTGCACATCCACGGCTTCAGGACCGTCTTTGGAAGGGGCAAGGTCGAGAAGCGCTGGCTAGAGATCACGATGCTGGTGACGCGCGTCAGCGCTTATGTGGCAGCGATCTTCTTACTGCTCCCCGTGGGAATGGCGTTCGCATTCATCGGTGTTCAACTCGGCGTGTTTGGCGTGTACATGGGCGCTTCCTTCGCGCCCAACCACAAGGGAATGCCCATCCTTCCTCACGACAGCAAGGTGGACTTCTTGCGCCGTCAGGTTCTCACCTCGCGCAACATCAAAGGCAACTGGATGATGGACACCTTCATGGGCGGCCTCAACTACCAGATTGAACACCACCTCTTCCCGAACATGCCGCGTCCGCACCTTAAAAAGGCGAACGAGATCGCGCGTGAGTACTGCAGCAACCACAAGATTCCGTACACGGAGACGACGTTGACGCAGTCGTATGGCATCGTTATTCAGTATTTGAACCGCGTGGGCTTGTCTGCCGGTGGCGACCCGTTCGACTGCCCGGCAGCTACGCAATTCGGTCGTTAGGCGCAACGCTCACACGCAATCAAGGCCGGGTTTCTGGAACGCGACTTTCCAGAAGCCCGGCCTTTTTGCCGTGACGTTATCACCAGAAGACTGGTGGCGAATGCGGCGAACAACCCACGGCATGAGGTGCTCCCGCGCCCAATCCATATCGCCTACTCGATCCTGACGCCAAGAGGCACGCGACAGCGACTCCGAGGCATACGCAGCTCACGTTGAGGGCCGAGAGCACCATGCGCGCGACTGTGTGATGACCCACAGCCGAGAAATGCAACCTGTCTGGCGCCCACATGCGCACGTCTTTCGACTCGCGCAGCGCCCACATATCGGCGATGTTCGCATCATGGCGAGGCGCGATGGCACGAATATTCTCATTGCAGATCGCGACTTCGCCCCGCACCCGACTAAGTATCGGCGTCATTCCGATGTCGGGGCCAGTGAAGAGAACTGACAGCATCCGTGCGCAGGTGGCCGACAGCTGTTTCGAGACGCGCGGCGACATCGTCAGGATCGGTGTTGGGTCGAATGATGTCGGGGCCACCGTCCGAAATCCTGATTAGGTCCGGGCGCAAGGACAAAGCTGGCCCGACCTGCTCGTCGATGATCTGTTTGAGCAGCCGACCCTGATCGCCAGGTTGGCATACGAGAAGTCCGGCGCGCCGTCGCTCAGCACTTCGGCGACCCGGTCAGCCCCGCCACGGTTACCTCCGGGGCTTTTCGGTTCCGGGTCACCTATCCCTTCGGTAAATGAGTCACCGAGTGCGACATATCGGGTGCAGGGGTGGTGCTGCGTCATATCGCAACCTTGCCGCGCTGTTCACACCCCCAACACATGCGCCGCCCCGAGTAAAGCCTCCGTCCTTTACTACAAGACGCGCAAAGTGACAACCTTGCCCCCCATTGGGGGGAATGCCAGTATTGACTCGCGTTTCAAAGTGGGACGCGAAGTATGACCGTATGGAGTTGAAACCATGGGTATCATCGGTTGGATTATTCTCGGACTGATCGCTGGCGCTATCGCAAAGGCCATCCTGCCCGGACGGCAGGGCGGCGGATGGTTGAT
The DNA here is from genome assembly GCA_025464755.1 of Homoserinimonas sp. Lineage (GTDB taxonomy): Bacteria > Actinomycetota > Actinomycetes > Actinomycetales > Microbacteriaceae > RYN-87. Next base: position 17,676 of record JAODMI010000021.1, on the reverse strand, counting down.
GACGCTGTTGCTTGGTGTTGTGGGAGCTCTTATCGGCGGATGGCTCGGCTCGGCCATCTTTAACGTAGGTCTTGAGGACTTCTGGTCCATCCAGACCTGGCTCGTTGCCATCATCGGGGCGATTGTCGTGCTGCTGATCTACGGTCTCGTAACGCGAGGCAGCCGCAAGGCGTAACCCGCATCCACTGACATCGAACGCCTCCCCGCTCCCATGAGCGGGGAGGCGTTCGCGTTGCTGCAGCACCCGCGCCCTCACCGCACCAGAACCCGGAAAATTCAGGAAGCCCGTTCCGCAACAGCATTTCTGCGACCTCATTTGTCACGTCAGACTCAATCAGCCCGCTCTATCCTGAATAACCGTGGGTTGCGAGCGGGTTGCGGTGGGCGTGGTCGGGCCAGGGGAGGGGTAGGCCAAAGACGTCAGCGATAGACCCGGCATCGAGAAGGTCTCGGGCTCCCGAGGGGCTATGTCGGCAGCCTTGGTCGGTGGGTGCGGGTAAAGTCTTATCAAGTGAACGTTTCCCCTTCCTTCGGCCACCAAGTGGGCACGTCGGCAGCGGAACACCTGTCGCCGTCCTTCCCCGAGCGGGCCGCTCGTGGTACTGCAGACAAGCTCCGCGCCTGGCAGCAGGAGGCACTCGACCTTTACTTGCGAACCAATCCTCGTGACTTTCTGGCGGCGGCGACGCCTGGTGCAGGCAAGACAACATTCGCGCTCCGCATCGCCACCGAGTTACTGGCAAGCGGCACTATCAACCGGATCACCGTGGTTGCTCCGACAGAGCACCTCAAACGCCAGTGGGCCGACGCTGCCCATCGTGTCGGAATTCGCCTCGACCCGGCCTTCAAGAATGCACATGGATGGCACGGCAAGCACTATCACGGGGTTGCTGTCACGTATGCGCAGGTCGCGACGCGAGCGGCCCTGCACCGCACCATGACAGATGGTGGGCGCACACTGGTCATCCTTGACGAGGTACACCACGGCGGTGATGCGCTCAGCTGGGGCGATGCCATCCGCGAGGCGTTCGAGCCTGCGGCCCGGCGACTCTCACTGACGGGGACGCCTTTCCGTTCCGACACAGCCCCCATTCCCTTCGTCACGTACTATCCCGACGAGCACGGCATTCGCACCTCGCGAGCGGATTACAGCTACGGCTATGGTCGCGCTTTGGCAGACGGCGTTGTGCGCCCCGTCATATTCATGTCCTACGCGGGCAAGATGCGGTGGCGCACCCGCACAGGGGACGAGATGGAGGCAAGGCTGGGGGAGGGCGATACCAAAGACATCACTGCCCAGGCCTGGCGAACTGCTCTCGACCCCGATGGCGAGTGGGTGCCCGCCGTGCTGCGGGCGGCAAACCGGCGACTGACTGAAGTGCGACACAGCATTCCGGATGCCGGTGGGCTCGTGATCGCCACCGATCACTACGCGGCGCGTGCGTACGCGCAGATTCTGCAGTCCATCACCGGCGAGAAACCCACTATCGTGCTCTCCGATGAGAAAGCTGCCAGCGACCGCATTGCTGAGTTCTCCACGGGCACCAGCCGCTGGATGGTGGCCGTTCGTATGGTTTCCGAGGGGGTGGATGTGCCGCGACTCGGGGTGGGCGTCTACGCAACCTCTGCTTCAACGCCGCTCTTCTTCGCCCAGGCGATCGGCCGCTTCGTCCGCACCCGTCGACGCGGCGAGACGGCATCCATCTTCCTTCCCAGCGTTCCCAGCCTGATGGCACTCGCCGCCACACTCGAGCTGGAGCGGGACCACGCTTTGGATCGCGAAGATCGCGACGGCTTAGAAGAGATCATCCTTGACGATGATGCTATGGATGATGCGAATCGCACAGAGTCCGCTTCCGCTGACGCGGACCTGTTCGATTTTAAGCCGCTCGCATCCGAGGCGGCGTTTGATCGCGTGCTATATGACGGTGGTGAGTTCGGTTTCGCGGCGGAGGTGGACAGCCTTGAGGAGTTGGACTTCATTGGCATCCCTGGCCTCCTAGAACCAGAGCAGGTGCGGGACCTGCTGCGCGCACGCCAAGCACGACAGTCACGTCGTGTCTCTGATCGTAAGAAAGGCGCTGACGGGCACGGAAACGCAGCTCAGGAGCCGGCACCCCTGTACCGCAGCTTGAAAGAGCAGCGCACTCTGCTCAACAGTTTGGTCGGCATGCGGGCCAAACGAACAGGCGAGCCGCACGCGGTCATCCATGCGGAGCTGCGTCGGATTGCGGGTGGCCCGGCCGTGCCGCAGTCCAGCGTCGCCCAACTACAGGCAAGAATCGATCTTCTGCGCAAGGGAAGCGCTGCCGGACGCTGAGTTCGCTTGCGTTACGCCAGCTTTTGCTCTGCTTCGGCCGCAGCGTCCGCACCGGCAACGGTTCGGGAGTTGACGTTCTCTGCCTCTACCGTGATGTTGAAGAGTGCCGAAAGCGCGTCTACGAAGGACTGGCCTTCACCCTGACGGGCCAATTCGCGGGCCCGCACGGACGGCGTATGCAGCAGGACCCCGACAAGGTGGCGAAGCGAAGACTCGGACTCTTCGCTCCAGGTACCCCTTTTCTTCGACCGATCCACCTCGGCCTCAAGCAGCGAAAATACGTGCTGGCGTAATGCCACGACGGCAGATGCTGTCGTGCGCTCGGCCGTCTCGGCGCCGTATTCGGCAACAGCGTCGATAACCATGTTGTGAGCTTCGTTTGTTGCGTTCAGCTCTTCCAACGGTGCGTGCAACCCGATGGTCTCGAGATCGAGCAAATCGACGCCATCCACATGCCCGACCGAGGGATGCACGTTGCGCGGCAGGCCGAGGTCAATGACTAGGCGTCGTTTCCCGGGGGATACAACATCTGTAGTCACGACGGGTTCGTTGTAACTGGTGCAGGTGATGACAATATCCGCGTCCGCAATGGCAGCGGCAAGGTCCGTCGTCGCCGACACAGACTGGCGAACCGCAAATTGCGATGCGCGCCCCGACGGTGAGAACACCGTGATGTTCTCAGATCCTCGGTCGCGCAGGGCGGCGACCGTCGTGGCCGCGTATTGTCCCGTTCCAATGAGAAGCACACGGGTCGCAGTCCAATCCGCGATACGGCTTGCAGCCAACTCAAGGGCAAGCCGAACCATGGAGCGGCCGGCCTGGCCGATCGCTGTGCGTGTTTTGACGCCACGAGACGTGCGCGAGGCACTCTGGAAGAGGCGTTCCAGGTTGGGTGAAACCGTACCGGTCTCGCGAGCCTGCTCTAGCGATCGTCGAACCTGGCCGGCGATCTCATCTTCACCAATGACAACAGACTTAAGTCCCGACGAGACGGAGAAGAGGTGTGGGATGACGGCGTCTCCGCGCAGCATCGTTACCGATTCGGCTAGTTCCTCCGGGGTAACGCCCGTCGCGTCGCTCAGAAGTGTTACGGCAGTTATTCCGGCAGGTTGGGCATTTTCGTCGATGTCGAGGTATGCCTCGAAACGGTTGCAGGTTGCTAGGACGACCGCGCCGGTGATGGCGGGAGATTGGTTCATCAGCGATTGCGCGGTTCCAGCGCCGCTCACGGACAGCTTTTCGAGGGTGGCGAAATTGGCGTTCTGGTGGTTGGCGGTGAGACAGACGAGCACGTATCAATGATAATCGCCGGAAGGTGGCAGAATTGACCAGTGAATCTTCCCGAAACCCACCCGCTCATTGATGGCCGCACCTCGGATGCGGTGCTCCTTCGCAGCTACCGTGGGGAAAGAACGCCGATTGTGCCGGTGTGGTTCATGCGCCAGGCCGGTCGGTCGCTTCCCGAATACCGTGACCTGCGCGTGGGTACGGCCATGCTTGATGCCTGCTTAAACCCAGAGCTCGCCAGCGAGATCACGCTCCAGCCGGTGCGTCGTCACGCTGTCGACGCTGGCATTTTCTTCAGCGACATTGTTGTGCCCATCAAGCTCGCTGGTGTCGACGTGGACATCGTCCCTGGACGCGGCCCGGTCCTTGGGTCCCCAATACGTTCTGCTGCGGATGTCGCGGCTCTCCGGCCCCTTGATCCGGAGGCGCTTGCGCCGATCACCGAAGGTGTCGCGCGTACCGTCGCTGAACTGGGCAAGACTCCGCTGATCGGGTTCGCCGGCGCGCCATTCACCCTCGCGGCGTACCTGGTGGAGGGTGGACCGTCGAAGGATCACCTCCGGGCTCGGGCACTCATGCATTCCGACCCCACTACGTGGGCGGCTCTGCTCGACTGGGCGGCCGATGTGACCGGCGCGTTCCTGCGTGCGCAGATCCTCGCCGGCGCAAGCGCTGCGCAGTTGTTCGACTCGTGGGTCGGTTCGCTTTCTGAATCGAATTACCGTGCTTTCGTGGCCCCGCATTCTGCTCGCGCCCTTTCCCATGTCAAAGATCTCGGCGTGCCTGTTGTTCATTTCGGAATCGGTACTGCCGAGCTGCTTCCCGCAATGCATGAGGTTGGTGCCGATGTAATGGGCGTGGATTACCGACTGCCCTTGGATGAGGCGAACCGTCGCCTCGGGGGCACAGTTCCCTTGCAAGGAAACATCGACCCTGCTCTGCTGTCGGCTCCGTGGGAGGTACTGGAAAAGCACGTTCTCGATGTGCTTCGGCGTGGCGAGGCAGCCCCAGCCCATGTGGTGAATCTCGGCCATGGTGTGCCCCCGGAGACGGATCCTGCCGTTTTGTCGCGGATTGTCGAGCTCGTACATTCCTATGCCTGACCCGGAGCGGCCTGGCCCTGACGTCGTCATCGTTGGCGGGGGTGTCGCGGGACTGGTTGCGGCGCGGGACCTTGCCATCGGGGGCTTGAAGGTGACTGTGCTTGAGCGATCCGAAACTTTCGGCGGCAAAGTGCGGCGTCACACTGTCGACGGCATCGATCTCGACGCTGGAGCCGAGAGTTTTGCGACTCGTCATGACACCGTGGCAGACCTCCTTCGCGAACTTGACCTCGGCGATGACATCGTCTTTCCTGATGCTTCCGGCGCGTGGCTGAAGCCAGCTCGGGGACCTTCACGGCCGCTACCCAAGACGGGTGTGCTTGGCATTCCCGGCACACCGATGGCGCAAGACGTCATCGATGTCGTTGGTTTGTCGGGTGCTTTCCGGGCGCAACTGGATGCGCTGCTTCCGGGGTTCATCGGTTCACGGGAGAAGACGCTCGGCGGCTTGGTGCGAAAGCGCATGGGCCGCGCGGTACTCAACAAGCTTGTCGCGCCGATCGCCACGGGCATTCATTCCCGCCACCCTGATGAACTGGATGTCGATACTGTCGCCCCTGGGCTGCGATCCGGTCTCAACCGGGAGGAGTCTTTGGCCCAGGCTGTGCTGGCTTTGCGGGCGGCTTCTCCGGCGGGAAGCGCCGTCGCCGGCCTGGAAGGCGGAATTTATCGCGTCACTGATGCCTTACATGCGAGGTTGATCGCCCTCGGCGTCACCTTAGTGACACACGCGACCGTTGTTGAGGCGGATGCCACGGGAGTGACTCTTGCAGACGGTGAACGTATAGCGGCTTCCCGTGTCGTTCTGGCCGCCCCGCTCCCGGTTCAAAGCACGAGCCGCATTGTGCTCGCCACGTTGGTGGTGCACGCTGCGGAACTGGACGTGGCACCACGAGGGACCGGCCTGTTGGTTGCGGAGGACACTCCTGGCATTCGGGCGAAAGCTTTGACGCACGCCACGATCAAGTGGCGTTGGCTTGCAGAGATGGCGGGCAAGCACCGCCATGTGATCCGGCTTTCATATGACGGCGATGTCGTCGAGACGGATTTCGAGCGCCAGGCACGCACCGATGCTGAGATGCTGCTGGGTGTCGATCTGCCTCCTGAGACCATCACGGGATTCGCGCGGGTTGACTGGTATGCGCCGAGCCTCCGCAAGGTCAGCAGCGATGATGGCCTCTGGCGTATCGGGGAGTCCATTTCGGGGACCGGCCTCGCAGCCGTCGTCGCTCATGCCCGATCAACAGCATCAGAGTTACTCAGCAGCTTCACAGGAAAGACTGACACCCCAGAGGATGATTGACCATATGACTTCTGTGCACGGCGCGCCTCTTGCCGCAGCCATCACCACCCCGGTAGCGGGCTCCACCGAGTTCACCCTCTGGGCGATTCTTCGCCGTGACCCCAGCAACACGGCCGCGGCCGCAGACACAGCAGTTGAGGACTTGCGCGAGCGAGTTCTGGCGCTGGCAGAGACGGGCGTCACCGTGCGCGGTTTCTACGATGTGTCTTCGATCAAATCCGATTCCGACGTTATGGTTTGGCTGCACGGGACGTCGCCGGAGCGTTTGCAGGCTGCTCTGCGCACACTTCGCCGATCAGAGTTGCTTCGTCCGCTGCTTCCTACCTGGAACGCCATGGGGGTGCATCGCGACGCCGAATTTTCGGCCAATCATATTCCGGCGTTCATGCGCGGCAAGGAACCGGCCGATTGGTTGACGGTTTACCCTTTCGTTCGCTCCTATGACTGGTACCTGCTTGACGCGGACGAGCGCCGCGCCATGCTCGGCAATCACGGCCGCTTGGGCGGCGCCTTCCCGAATGTGCTCGCCAACACCGTCGCATCCTTCGCCCTCGGTGACTTTGAGTGGATCCTCGCTCTTGAAGCGGATGACCTGCTTGACCTGGTTGACCTGATGCGTCATTTGCGGAACACGGATGCCCGCCGTCATGTTCGCGAGGAAGTTCCGTTCTATACCGGCCGCCGCATCCGCATTGAGGAACTTGTCGAGGTTTTAGCGTGACACTGGTTCTCGGCGCGACGGAAGCGGCATCATCCGGTGCCGAGCACATCGTTTCGCCGGTCGCCTACGACGCCATCCTCCTCGCTTCCTTCGGCGGTCCAGAAAGCCAGGACGATGTCATACCTTTTCTTCGCAATGTCACCCGAGGGCGAGGCATTCCTGATGAACGTCTTGAAGAGGTGGCAACCCATTACCGTGCTTTCGGCGGCGTGAGCCCGATCAACGACCAGAATCGTCAACTTAAGGCAGCGCTGGAAGCGGAACTTGCAAGGCGGGGCATAGATCTTCCCGTGCTCTGGGGAAACCGCAATTGGGCGCCCTACCTCACGGAAGCGTTAACCGAAGCTCAGGAGGCCGGTTACCGCAAACTCATCGCCATCGGCACCAGTGCCTACAGCTCCTACTCCAGTTGCCGGCAGTACCGGGAGGATTACGCGCGTGCGCTGACGGAGACAGGCCTGGACGGCACGATGCAGATCGACAAGGTGCGACAGTTCTTCGATCACCCCGGCTTCGTCACGCCATTCATTGAGGGTGTGGAGGATGCGCTGGCGCGTATCTCGTCGCAGGGGATTGCTCTCAGCAACACCCACGTGCTGTTCTCCACCCACAGCATCCCCACCGCGGATGCTTCTCGCAGTGGCCCACGCGACAGTGGTTTCGGTGAAGGGGGAGCATACGCTGCGCAGCACCTCGCCGTCGCGGAAATTGTTATGACCGGACATGACGTTGCGTGGTCGCTTGTGTACCAATCCCGTTCTGGGCCGCCTTCGATGCCCTGGCTCGAGCCAGACATCAATGATGAAATCAAACGCCTGGCCGCCACCGGCGTCACAGCTGTCGTCATTGTTCCGCTCGGTTTCGTCAGCGACCATATGGAGGTTAAGTGGGATCTTGACACGGAGGCCGTGCAGACTGCGAATGAGGCGGGAGTGTTGGCGATCCGCGTACCCACCCCGGGGGTGCATGCTTCTTATGTTTCGGGACTTATCGATCTCGTGCTTGAGCGTCGCGACGGTGTACCTGTAGCCGACCGCCCGGCGATGACGAAGCTTGGCCCCTGGTATGACATTTGCCGTCCCGGATGCTGCGAGAATGTGCGACTTGGGTTCAAACCGGCACTGGCAGGACTGGCACCATGACACTTTTGCCTATCCGCATCGGCACACGCGCAAGCGCCCTCGCTCTCGCCCAGACCGGTCTGATCGCCGACCAGGTGGCAAAAATTTCTGGGCAAGACGTGCACATCGTGCCTATCAAGACCGAAGGCGATGTGTCACGGGAGTCCTTGGCAAGCCTCGGAGGCACGGGCGTCTTCGCCAGCGCGCTACGTGAGGCGCTCCTAGCCGACAGCTGTGACCTCGTCGTGCACTCCCTTAAGGACCTTCCCACGCTTGCGGCGCCGGGCCTTCGCATCGGAGCTGTACCTAAGCGGGCTGATGCGCGTGACGCGCTCATTACACGTGGCGGCCTCGACATCGACGCTCTGGCGCCGCAGGCGCAGGTGGGAACCGGCTCACCGCGCCGAGCCGCCCAGCTGAAAGCGCACCGGGCTGACCTGCGGGTCATCGACATCCGCGGCAACGTGGACACGAGGCTCGCCCGCGTGGCCGAGGGCGACCTCGATGCTGTGGTGCTGGCCGCCGCCGGCCTGACCCGCCTGGGGAGGCTGGAGGCGGTCACCCAGTTTTTCGAGTTAACAGACTGGCCGTCTGCGCCCGGCCAGGGTGCACTAGCGCTCGAGGTGCGAGAGAACACGTCCGCGGTCATCGCCGCGGTGTTGAAGAAGCTTGATCATTCCAGCTCCAGACTTTCTGTGCTGGCAGAACGGGCGGTCCTGGCAACGCTCGAAGCCGGATGCGCTGCACCGATTGGCGCGACCGCCATCATCGACAGCGATCTGCTGCTGCTCACGGCAACCGTATACAGCCCCGACGGTTCGGACTCGATCACCAGTTCTCAGGGTGCTGTGCTCGAGGGCTCACCTGCAGAGCGTGATGCCTTAGCCCTTGACCTCGGCAAACGTGCAGCCGAAGACCTGCTGCGGCTGGGTGCCGCAAGTCTTGCGCCACTTCGATGACGTCGGCTTCGGCGGCTCCGGCTTCGACAGCGCTGACTGGCTGGCGCGTACTGGTTCCCCGCGCTGGGGAGCTGGGAACCCGAATCGCCGCAGCTGTCGAACGGCTCGGGGGAGTACCCGTCGTCTCGCCTGTCATCACGTTCGATCAATGCAGTAACGAAGCCCGGCTGGTAGAGGCGTTTCAACATCTGGCAGCAGGACACTTTGACTGGGTTATCGTCACCAGCGCCACGACGGTCGATGTGTTGACAGAGCGCAAGGTGGCCATACCGGCGGGGACACGTGTCGCTGCGGTTGGTGTAGCGACCGGGAGCGCTCTCCTCGCCAATGGATACGCCGTCGACTTCGTGCCGGAGGCAGATCACTCTGCAGCGGGCTTGGTGCACCAATGGCCGGAAAATGCTGGGACGGTCCTTATTCCTCAGTCCGAGATCGCCGGGCCGGAGCTCGCGCAAGGTTTACGTGAGCGGGGCATCTCGGTGGAGACTGTGGCCGCGTATCGCACGGTCGAGGTTGCCCTCACCGACGAGGTTGCCGTCGACGTGGCATCCGCGAGGATACGGGCCCTCCTGCTCACGTCCGGGAGTGTCGCCCACGCAATCCACTCCCAGTTGGCACCACTGCCACCAACAACTGTTGTCGCGTGCATCGGCAGCCGAACAGCGCAGGTTGCCCGGGAACTCGGACTGCCCGTGCACGTGATCTCAGACACCCACAGTGCGGAGGCGCTTGTCGCGGCCCTCGCTGACTACGCCAGGACACACGACACTCAAGGACACCTCTCATGACATCCGGCCCGCTCATCCGTCCCCGTCGGCTGCGTACCAGCCCGGCCATGCGTCTCCTGGCCGCAGAAACACGCCTGCATGCTGCTGACCTCGTGCTCCCGATGTTCATCCGTGAGGGCATCGACCAGCCGGCGCCCATCAGCTCCATGCCTGGAGTGGTGCAGCATTCCCTCGAGAGCGTCAGGGCTGCCGTCACCGAGGCGGCCGAACTGGGGATCGGCGGTGTCATGCTGTTCGGGATACCGATGGTGAAGGACGCGGTCGGCTCCGGCGCCACGGATGAGAATGGAATCCTCAACGCGGCCGCACGCATTGTCGCCTCTGAGGTGGGCGACGCCCTTGTCGTACAAACTGATCTTTGTCTGGATGAATTCACCGACCACGGGCACTGCGGAGTGTTGGACGCGCGAGGGAGCGTCGACAATGACGCAACGCTGCTCCGATACAACGACATGGCCATCGCGCAGGCAGGCAGTGGGTCGCAGCTGCTCGGCCTGAGTGGCATGATGGACGGCCAGGTCGCCTCCGTTCGAGACGCCCTGGACTCAGCCGGATTCACCAACACCGCCCTCCTCGGCTATGCGGCGAAGTACGCTTCGGCGTTTTACGGCCCGTTCCGTGACGCCGTCGACTCGAGTCTGCAGGGCGACAGGCGCACGTACCAACTCGATCCCGCCAACCGCCGGGAGGGGCTGCGCGAAATTATGCTGGATATCGAGGAGGGTGCTGACATTGTCATGGTGAAACCGGCGATGAGTTACCTTGACGTGCTGGCCGACGCGTCGGCGGCAAGCGAGGTGCCGGTCTGGGCTTATCAGGTCTCCGGCGAATACGCGATGATCGAGGCAGCGGCAGCTAACGGGTGGATCGATCGGGAGCGGGCGATAGAAGAATCCGTGCTCAGCATCCGACGTGCCGGTGCCGACGTCGTTCTTACCTATTGGGCAACCGAATTGGCGAGGAGCCTGCGATGACCACAAACTTAACCTCTTTCGAGCGGGCTCAAGCATCGATTCCTGGTGGCGTGAATTCACCCGTCCGTGCATTCGGATCGGTCGGCGGCACACCCCGTTTTTTTGTGTCAGCTCGCGGTCCATATATAACGGATGTCGAGGGTCGAGAATATGTGGACCTCGTGGCTTCTTGGGGCCCGGCCGTTCTCGGCCACGCGTACCCGTCGGTGGTCGAAGCGGTGCGGTCCGCCGCCTCACGCGGCCTGTCGTTCGGCGCGTCAACACCTGGAGAAACGGAACTGGCTGAGCTGGTGAAAGCTCGTCTTGATCCGGCAATCCAGAAGCTACGTTTGGTCTCCACCGGCACCGAAGCGACGATGACCGCGATCCGGCTGGCACGCGGTGCGACCGGCCGGGACCTGCTGGTCAAATTTGGCGGACACTATCACGGGCACTCAGATGGGTTGCTGGCTGAAGCCGGGTCGGGTATTGCCACGCTATCGTTGCCCGGATCTGCTGGAGTGCCAGCCGCCATCGTCGCGCAGACGCTCGTAATCCCTTACAACGACCTCGATGCAGTGCGGGAAGTTTTCGCCGAACACGGTGAGCGCATCGCGGCTGTCATTGTTGAAGGTGCGGCCGCAAATATGGGAGTGGTGCCGCCCCTGGACGGCTTCAACGCTTTCCTCTGCGCTATTGCGCACAGGCACGGGTCACTGGTGATCCTCGACGAAGTCTTGACCGGTTTTCGTGTCGGTGCCGCCGGGTGGTGGGGACTGGACACGGCCGCAGGAAAAGACCACTACACACCTGACCTGTTCACGTTCGGCAAGGTCGTCGGAGGAGGTCTGCCTCTGGCCGCGCTCGGTGGTTCAGCGGCACTCATGGATCACCTTGCCCCTAGCGGACCTGTCTACCAGGCAGGCACTCTCAGCGGCAACCCGTTGGCCGTCGCTGCCGGAATTGCGACCCTCACAGCCGCCGACGCCGAGGTTTATTCACGCCTCGACGCATCGGCTGCGACCGTCGCATCCGCCACGTCGGCTGCCCTCAGCGCCGAAGGTGTCGAGCATGTCGTGCAAAGCGCGGGCAACCTTTTTTCCTTCTCGTTCAGCGGCACAGCCCCCGTCAACTATTCACAGGTCAAGGCGCAAGAGGCCTTCCGGTACGCTCCGTTCTTCCACTCCATGCTGGAGGCTGGGGTGTCGCTTCCCCCTTCGGTGTTCGAGGCCTGGTTTGTGACGGCCGCACATGACGGTGCCGCCATTGACCGCATCCTTGAGGCGCTGCCGGGTGCAGCGCGAGCGGCGGCGGCGGCCACTCCCCGCGCTGGCTGACCTTCGCTGGTCGACCTTGCGTGGTGTCGATAGATTTGGCTAGTACTGTTACCGGCGCCCGCGGGGCTTCTTCGCCCGAGAGGTGGCAGGCGTGCGCGCTGCCGCCTGCCGCGCCTCACGCGCCTTCGCCTTGGCTCGCGCGGTTGACTTCACGGGTTCCGGAGCGCTCTGTCCGCGCGAACTTGCTGCAGAGCGGCCCCGCACGATACCGACGAACTCCTCGATATCAGCGTTCGTTGCAGCGGTAACCCAGGCGACCGCAATCTCCGTTTCCGGTGCATCCGTCACCGGCCGTGAGATTAGGTCCTTGCGTGCGTGCAGCCGCGCCAGCGAATGGGGAACGGTGAGCACGCCGGCTCCGGCAGCAACAATGTCGATGGCATCTTCGAGGGGCTCCGTCCGAAGAGTTTCTCCCGCGAGGTCCGCCAGAGTGACGGAATCAGAAAGGGCGATGGAGTGATCTTTGGCGGCCACCACCACGGGGATTTCGCTGTATAGACGGATCACGCTGAGCCCATCCTGGTTGATCGGCAAGCGCACAAAGCTGACTTCGGCGAGATCTTCATGTAGGACGGCCGTCTGGTCATGCTCCGCTGTGGGTGCAAAGGCGAGGGGACGGTCCGGTCGACGCTCTGCCCAGGCGCGGGACCATTTCGTAATGGTGACCCCCGGAACGAACGCGATGCGGAAAGGTGCGGACGCCTCGGACATGTACTCAGGTTACGCTGTATCCATGACCGAGCAGACGATGAAACCAGCAACAGCGGCCCAAAAACTCGGTGTTTACCTTCCCGCAACGCCTGAGAAGTTTCAAAACGCCGAAATCACGCGCACTCAGCTGAATGAGATGTTGGAGAGCCCCCCAGAGTGGCTTGTGGAGTTGCGCCGCACCGGCCCACACCCACGCACCGTGGTAGCAGGCAAGCTCGGAGTCTCGAATGCCGGACTGGCCCGTGGTGGCGTGACGGAAGCACTCACAACGGCAGAGATCACCGCTCTACTTGAGGCTCCGCCGGAATGGCTTGTCCGCGAGCGTGCCACCCAGGCGGAGGTCCGCGAGGAAAAGATCCGTGTTAAAGAGCGTGACGCGTACCGACAGGAACAACGCGAACGCAGCCTGTAGGCCTGAAAAAACGGCGTAAAAAAGGAGCCGGGCCCATTGGCCCGACTCCCTATCATTGTGCTGATCCGTTGTTGCTAATCGCCCTTGCGCTTGGTGGCCGCTTTGTCTTTCTTGTCGGCACGCTTTTCTTTGAGCGACTTGCTTGCCGCAGTCTTTGCGGTGGACTTCTTGGGTGACTTGTCTGCCATGTCTGGTTCCTCTCTCGGAGCCGGCTAACTCACCTGCGAGCCTACCCGCTCGGGGCCTTTGAGGTGACCGCAGATTACGCGTCCACAGCGCCAGCACCTGACGATCACGGATATTCTGAATGGATGAGCACGGCACGACGCGAACCCATCTACACCACCGCGATCCTGGCCGGCCGTGCACTGTTTGGGGGCATCCTCCAGGTACGCCGCAGTGCCTCTGGTCTGGACAACCTGCCCGATTGTGGTGGGGCCGTTTTGGCGATCACGCATTTCGGATACATGGATTTCGCCCTAACCGAGTGGATGGTCTGGGGCAAGAATCGGCGACGCATACGCTTCCTCGCCCAGAAGGCGGCATTCGACCAGCCCGGTGTTGGCTGGCTTATGCGCGGGATGCGGCACATAAGCGTCGATAGGAAGGCGGGGGCGCAGGCATATGCAATCGCCGTCAGCGCTCTCCGTTCAGGTGAGCTGCTTGGAGTTTTCCCCGAAGCGGGTGTCAGTGCTTCGTTCACAGTTCGCCAGCTTAAGAGTGGTGCTGTACGCATGGCCGCCGAGGCGGGAGTCCCGATCATCCCGATAGCGGTGTGGGGCGGCCATCTGCTGAAGACGAAGAGCCATAAAGCCCGCTTCCGTGAAGCTTTCCGTGCGCCGGTGACCTTCGCGGTCGGGGATCCGATGCACGTTGGCCAGGATGACGATTTCGCAAGCCAAACGGATAACCTCCGAAGGACTCTCCAAGGTCTTATAGACATTCTTCAGCAGAACTATCCGCTGGAGGGTCAGGGGCGGTGGTGGCAACCGGCGCACCTCGGCGGCAGCGCTCCGACGCCAGAAGAGGCTGCGACGGCTGAGGCCAGGCGCCAACGCCTGAAAAGTGAAAGAGCCACCTGAGAAGTGAAAGAGCCAAAGGAACGGCTTGACATGGTGCTGCGGGCAATATCGTAGGTCACACTATGGGCAAACTGGTTAATCGACTGCTGGATGCGGTGATGGCCGCCATGGCGCCGATGCTTGTTCTCCGGGTCAGCTGGGCAACCAGGCCGCTTCCCCGGCCTATCGATTCTCCTCATGCTCGGGCTTCCGGCTCGGACCCGGACCGGATCCTTCTTTTCGGCGGCGCAACCGCCTGTGGCTATGGCGTTCTCAGTCACGATTTGTCCCTTGCCGGGCATCTGGCCCGACGCATCTCCGCGGCAACCGGAAGGGGCGTTGACGTGGATGTTGTCGCCGATGCTGAGATGACCATGCGCACCGCTCCCGAGAAGCTGTCTTCCATTGCGCTTGTGCGCTACGACGCCATAGTTGTCACCCTTGGGGTGAACGACGCGCTGCGGCGTATTCCCGCGCGCGCCTGGCGCCAGCAGCTAGCCGCCCTGATCGAACACATCATGGAACGGACAGCTACCGACGCGCATATTTTTCTGGTCAGGATTCAACCGATCCGAAGCATTAGAACCCTTGACAATGTTGCCGGCCTGTTCGCGGAGGCGCACGCCCGCGTCTTGGACCGAGAGATGGCAAAAATCGCCGCCGCTCACACAGACGTGACGTTCGTGCCGTTCATTTTGGAAACAGTGTCTGAAAAGGAACGATACCGAACGAGCAGCACCTATGCGCACTGGGCTTCTCTGCTCGCGCCGACCATCATCTCGGGACTCAGCTGGGAATCACGAGAGGATGACCGTATCGGCGTCTCCTGTGAACGTGACCGTCAGGAAGCCCTTGAGTCGCTGCACATTCTCGACACGGAGCCGGAGAAGCGATTTGATCGCATCTCCAACTTCGCGCTTCGAATGTTCAACACCGATTCGGCAACCATCTCCTTTATCGACAATGACCGGGAATGGATGAAAACCAGACCCGGCTTTCCCCTGTCTGAGAACCCGCGTACTGGCTCTTTCAGCGAGCAGGTGCTGCAGCGCTCTACAGCGTTCGTTGTGCGTGACGCCGTCACCGATGAACGTTTTGCGGACAACGTGTTCGTCACTGGTCCGCCGTATGTGCGTTTCTACGCTGGCCACGCCTTACGGGCACCAAATGGGCAGCCGGTAGGGGTACTCGCCGTCTTCCACTCAGACGTTCTAGCCTGGACGGAAGCGGACAGCCTCTTCCTTCGCGACCTTGCCCATCTTGTCGAGGATGAGCTGCGCACCCGGACCCGTTGACCGCCCAAGTGCAGCGCATGAGCTTGCCTGCGATTCACCGGCCGAGTTTCGGCGCCCTGCGCATACCGAAGGTCTGCATCAACGCTAGGCGCGCTGCGTACCACCCATTCATCCCGTGCACGGCGGGGCCGGGAGCTGTTGCCGAGGAGCACAGGTACAGGCCGTTGACCGGCGTCTTCCACGGGGTGCGCGATATGACTGGACGCTTGAGTACCTGTGTGAGGGAAAGTTCACCGCCGAGGATGTCGCCTCCGACATAGTTCGGATTGTGCGCGGCAAGTTCGGCAGCCGACATGCTTGCAGCCGCGAGGATGAGATCGCGGAAACCCGGCGCATACTTCTCGATCTGGCGCGTGATTGCTTCCGTCGCATCGAATTGCGACCCTCGAGGCACATGCGTGTACGCCCACACAACATGGTGCCCTTCCGGTGCTCGGGTCGAATCTGCGACGCTGGGTTGCACGACGAGCACGTACGGGGAATCCGGCAAAATTCCGCGGTGCACAGCGCCCTCGGCCGCGGCAATCTTGGCTCGGGTGCCGCCGAGGTGAACGGTGGGAGACAGCCGCACCTGCTCATTGGCCCAGGGAATCGCCCCCGACAGGGCAAAGTCGACCTTGGCTGAACCCGATCCGTAACGGTATCGGCGCAGTCTGCGCGCATACGCCGGGGGAAGGTCGGCAAAATTCTGCAGGAACTGCGTCGACGTATCAAGGATCACTGCGCGGGACGGCTCAAGATCATCAGCCGTGCGCACGTCGTGGCCCAGCCGGATGACGCCGCCGTGAGCCACGAAGTCTTCTGCAAGGGCGTCAGCAATGGCTTGCGAACCGCCGACAGGAAAACCCCAGCCCCGTGCGTGCGCGTGAGCCGCCAACAGCAGTCCGGCAGCAGCAGCTGTGGGTGACGGATGCCTGCTGCTGGCGTGTGCGGCGACGCCGGTGATCATCGCCCGAGCCACTTCGCCTTCGAACCGCAGGTTCCAGCAAGAGGAACCCTGCTCCAGCGCGCGGAGGCCGATGGCTAGCGCAGCGGCTGGATGTTGCGGCCACTGCAGCAACTGCGATCCAGTGAACGATACGACTCCGTTCAGCCGATGGATGATCGGAGCCAACATCCGTTTCCAGGCGGCACCGTCCCTCCCCAGTGCATCTGCCGTGAGGTTCAGGTCACGATAGGCGATCCCCGCTTGCCCGTCATCCAGCGGGTGTGCGTACGAGACTGCAGGCACGATGAAGTCGACGCGTTGCGTTAATTCGAATGCTCGGAAGAAGGGGGACGCGAGCCCTGCGGGATGCACGGCTGCACAGACGTCATGCCAATACCCTGGCAGGGTCAACTCTGCCGTTCGCAATCCACCGCCGACCGCGTCCATGCGCTCATGCAGCTCAACGGCCAGGCCCGCTCGTGCAAGCGTCACCGCTGCGGCCAGCCCGTTCGGCCCGCTGCCAACCACAATCGCGTCGATCACCGCAGACTCGCCAAAGACACCGGCCGAACGAATATGCCTTCTTCTTCACGCACCCACCAATCTCCGGTCTCCCTCTTCTCGGCGGGGGTGGTGAACCGGTATCGGAACGTGCGTGCACGCACCCATCGGGGTCGTGTGCCGTTGAACGGATCAGCACGCAGCAACCGCAGGGTCGGACGGTCGGCTTCCAGGAGTCTCAGTAACAGCACAGAGAACCACCGTTGTGCCGGCGATCCGAGCGCCAAGAACCACATGAGCCAGTCGAGCCTCAGATGGTAGGGGGCGAACTGCCGCGGCATCCGATTCACTGCACCGGGTTTGCCCTTGAACTCATACTCTTTCCAGTCCGCCTGATCCGGCGTGAGCGCCTCCGTTCCCTCGATGATGATCTCAAAGCGGATGCGCGTGACGCTTCCAAACGCACCGTAGGCGTTGGCCAGATGCCAGCGGTTGAAACTAGCGTTCATTGCCTGATCGCGGGAGAGCAGGTTGCGAAGCGGCCACCAGCTCAGCACGACGTAGAGGATCGTCACGGCGACCACGACAGCGCCAAACCAGGTCGGCATATCGCTTGCTGCATCCAGCTGTGCCGGGATGAACGGCACAACGGCGTTAACTGCCGAATCGCCGACCGCTGCACACACTAAAACGATGCTCAACACGTTGAGCCAGGCGAAGTTTCCGCTGATGAACAGCCACAGTTGAGTGAGGAGAACGATGGCGGCAGCGATGGCTGCTATGGGCTGCGGAGCGAAAAGGAAGAACGGCACAACAAGCTGGGCGAAATGGTTGCCCAGCACTTCCATGCGATGGATGGGCTTCGGAAGTAAATGC
>JAODMI010000022.1 GCA_025464755.1 Homoserinimonas sp. | reverse complement strand
GAGGTCGCTGATCCCTGCCTCGCGAAGTTGGTTGACGGCAACACGGATTTGCTGAAGCGAGATACCGGTGTCGAGTAGGCGCTTAACGAGCTTGAGTACCAGAATGTCGCGGAAACCATACAGTCTCTGCGAGCCGGAGCCCGCTGCACCGCGAACGGTCGGTACAACCAGTTCTGTGCGAGCCCAATAATCCAGTTGACGGTAGCTGATGCCTGCAGCGCGGGCGGCGACAGCGCCGCGATATCCCGCGGAATCGTCGAGGTCCGGAAGGCCGTCCGTGAACAACAGACCGAGGTCGTAGCGAGAATCCTCGTTACGACTGATTGGTTCACTCATTCGCTGTGCCTTCCACGCTGTGGTGCGATAAATTCTTTGGGTCAACTGCCTTGCCTTGCATCGGCGCAACATTCAAGGTCTAGTTGACGGTTATCTAAAGTTACGAGGCAAACGGCCCCGGGGGCGGCATTTGGCGGCTGGCCGTCGGCGTGTCGTTCCGGATCGAGTTCGCCACGTCAAGCTTACGGGTCGAGACGCGAAAGCGCGGAGCGAATGAGGCTACTTCGAACGATTTCTAGCTGACCTGCAATCTCGCGAGCGAGGTCGCTGGCCTTCGCCCGACTGGAAGCGTCTTTCCTCCGCGCCACCGGAATCAGGGCGCTCTCAATCAGGCCGAGCTCGCGCTCGGCTGCGGCGCGAAATCCACGCAGGTGCCGGGGTTCTATTCCCGTTCTTTGCAATTCGACCAGCGAGCGCAGCACGGCTAGGGCGTCTTCACCATAAACGTCCGATGCGACCAGCAGCGAAGACGACACTGCGTCACTCAGCAGCTGCGGCGACGCACCGGCCTCGCGCACCAATTCGTCACGCTTGTACTTGCGCTCCGTAGACAGCATTGATGGGGCAGCCACCGTTCCCGTGCCCGGCAATTCCGGTTGACGACCGGCGTCCAGGTCATCGAGGTACCCACGAATAACCTTGAGAGGCAAATAGTGGTCGCGTTGCATGGTCAAAACGAATCGCAGGCGATCCAGGTCTGTGGAAGAGAATTTGCGGTAGCCCGACTCCGTGCGAGCGGGGCTTATGAGTTGGCGTTCCTCAAGAAAACGGAGCTTGGAGGGTGTAAGGTCAGGAAATTCTGCGGTGAGCCGAGCCAAAACCTGCCCGATGCTGAGCAGGCTCGGCGAACTTGAGCCCCGTTCATGGGCTGCTGCGCGGGGCACTACTCGCTCGCCACGTGGGCAAGGTCGAGCCGCGATGCATAGAACGTGAGTCGGAACTTGCCAACCTGCACTTCTGCACCATCAGTCAATAGCGCCGTCTCGATGCGGACCCCGTCATAGTAAGTGCCGTTCAACGAGCCAAGGTCGCGAATTTCGAACGTGGTACCGCGGCGGCGGAATTCTGTATGCCGTCGGGACACCGTGACGTCGTCGAGAAAGATGTCCGCTTCCGGATGCCTGCCTGCCGTCGTCACGTCGGCATCGAGCAGGAAACGTGCACCGATGTTAGGACCGCGACGGACCACCAACAGCGCTGAGCCGGAAGGAAGGGCGCCGATTGCTTCCTGCTCTTCAGCGGACACTTCACCATCAAGCGCCGCCAGCTGCTGCTCAAAGTCTTTGCTGTGGTGAGCAGTCGTGTCAGTTAGGCGAGTCTCGTGGTGTCGAGCGCGATCTTCCGGTGTGGAATCTACCATCGCTAACCTCCCTAGCTCTCGTTAGCGTCCCAGCGTATCTGATTCTGCCACCGCATCCGATAGGGGAAATCTGTCGCTCACGTCCGTGATGGTCTCTTCGGCAATATTCCGCGGCTGCGTGATGCAGCTCTGCGTTCCCCAGAAGTCGGGAGTAACGTCATTGTCATGTCGTGCATTCGTTTCAACACACCTGAACAACGCCGCGCCATGCGTGCCTATGCACCGGCAATGATGACGCCCGAAGAAGCCAAGGCCCTCCATCCCGCTCCCCCGGTAACCGAGACGAAAATCCGCAGGCTACGGCTTCTCGCAACAAGTGACAACCCCAAGATTCGTGAGAGTGTAGCTAGCAGTCTGCACGCACCCGAGGATGTCATCCGCATCCTGGCGGAGGACGCAAACGAGGGAGTGCGCGGCTGTGTCGCGCGAAACGAGACGGTCCCACAGAGTGTTCTAAGGCAGCTTGTCGGGGATAACTCAGAACAGGTCCGCGGCTGGCTCGCGGTCAACCGCAGCACCCCACCGGATGCCATGGAACACTTGTCTACCGATCACAGTAAGACTGTGCGCGCGCTCGTTCGATGGAAGGGCCGGGTAGACGCCTGAATTCGCCCACCTTGTAGGGCCACTTGCGAACACCCAGATCAGAAAGAACGAATGGGGCGAAGTCCATTGGCGGGTGCGGTGCTTGCGTAGGGCATTTGGAGTAACACGAGTTCTGGTCGCGTGCATGGGCGTCGCGGCGCTGGTTGGTGACTTCAACTACAGCATCGGCACCAGTCCCCTCGCAATCGGTAACTTCTTCAGCTATTTCACCGTGCAGAGCGCCATCATCGCCGTTCTTGTATTCGTATGGGGTGCAATCTCGGCCTTCACACAGTCCGAAGACTCTTTATGGCTTGACATGCTCCGCGTGCTGGCGACTTCTTGGATCATTGTGTCGGGAATCGTCTTTGCGGTCATCCTCGTCGAGGGATCGCTGCGCGGCGTGCCGGTCTGGGCACCGTGGTCAAGCCAGCTCATGCACTTCTGGATCCCCGCCTATGCCTTGCTCGACTGGCTGTTGGCGCCCGGGCAGAACGTTCCCTGGAAGACGATCGGCTTTGTAATGGTTTTCCCACTGATCTGGCTGGTATACACAATGTTGCGCGGCGCACAGGTCTATTGGTATCCGTATTTCTTTCTCGACCCTGCCCTCACCGACATCCCCTACGAGCTGGGGTTCTATCTCGTCATTGTCGTCGCAATCTTCACGGGAACAGTCGCACTCCTGATCGGAATCAGCAGGCTGCCAAGGCTGGAACATGTCAGAGACCGCCTGGCGACGAAGGGTGGCGGCGGCCCCACAAAAAAG
>JAODMI010000192.1 GCA_025464755.1 Homoserinimonas sp. | reverse complement strand
ATCGCTATCGAAATTGAAAGCCTTCGTGCTGAGCTGATGAATGTGGCGAACAGACAATATACGGGGCGGTCGGTATTCGCCGGTACCTCCTCAGCCGGTGTAGCCGTCGATTCAACGTACGCCTTCGCAGCAACCCAAGAGGTCACTCGTCGGATTGGATCAGACTCCACGGTGCGCGTCGACGCTGACGGCGCCTCTCTTTTCGGCAGTGGGGACGAGTCCGTTTTCGCCCTCCTCGACAACATCGCACGTGATTTGCGAGAAGGAACCAATGTGAATTCACGCATCACCGAAATCGACGCTCGCCGCACCACCGTGCTGGGGGCGCAAGCGGCCGTAGGTGCACGTCAGGCGCAAGTGGACCGGGCAGACGAAATCAATTCGAGCAAGTCAGTGTCACTGGAAGCGGAGCGATCCGATATTGAGGACATCGATTTGGCGAAAGTGATTCTCGACCTGCAGCTGCAAGAGAACACGTACCAGGCGGCCCTCGCCGTCACCGCCCGGGTATTGCAGCCGACTCTGATGGACTTCCTTCGATGAGCGCGACGCTGACCTTTGTCACGCCCCCGCCCGGGTTGTCTCCATTCACCGACTTCACTTTGCAGGACATTGCGGGCGCCGACGGTCTGTACGCCCTGCAATCTGCCCGAGACCGCAGTGTGCGCCTTTTCGTTCTCGATGCTGCCGTCTACCTGCCCGATTACGCGCCAATCATCACCGATGAACAGTGTGATGCTCTGGACGTTCGCACGCCAGAAGACGCAATGGTGCTGGTAGTTGCCAACCCCAGCGAACGGGGAACAACCATGAACCTGATGGCACCGATCGTGGTGAACGCCAAGACGGGGGCCTGCGCGCAAGTAATTCTTGATGGGCAGGACTGGCCGCTGCAGGCGGAGCTGACGGCGCGCTCGGCGTAGCTTCCCGCAGGTTCGGCCGTGCAGTGCGCGGCGAGGTGTGCCCGCGGTCCTGCGCGCATTCGACCCGCACGCACAACGCGCCCAAAAAGCGGCCCCCGCGCCTGCATGCGCATGCGCATGCACATGCACACAGTTGCACCCGCGCGCCGCACATGAACGCCGCCATCCGAAAGCCGTGCACCCATCGACTCACGGAACCCCAACTCATGCGCGCTGAACGAAACCACGGATACCCGGCACGGATAGTCCAGGCGGCTACCCCGCGAAGATCTCCTCATGCTCCATCAACGACGCATCCTGTCGGGGGAGCGGTCAACGCTGGTTGCCTAAGTGGAGCGTTCCTCACCACAGCTACGTGGTCACATCCCAACGGTGGTGCACCAAGTCGTGCAAGAAATACCGCGCGAACGAGCCCAGCGTAAATTTAGCCCCATCAGAACGGCTGGCCGTTCGAGCCCACGCATCATCCGGAACGCCTTCGAACCCGGCGGCGACCGCCTCGGCCGCCTCGGCCAATTCGTTTGCGACAGTGAGCGGATTTTGCTCGTTGTATCTGTCGGCGAGCGCCGAGGCATCCTGATCCCAGTTCTGAAACTCAGGGTTCAACTCCACCAAAAATCGCTGCAGCCGCTGCGCGTACACACGGTTCACGTCGCGCACATGGGCCGCATACTCCAACGGCGACCAGGTGTGGTCATCCGGGCGCGTTCTCACGTCCGGCCGTTCGAGCACGGCGCTCCAAGCTGCGGCATTCTCTCTCACCAAACGGGGAAGCTCAGCCAGCTCGAGAGTCGAGCCATCGAAACCGCATTCTGGGCATTGGCGCTCCGCCGTCCAGGTCCAGTTTTTGGTATCAGGGGTGATCGGCATGAAACCATCGTGCCGTATTTGACGGTACCTGTGCGAGGGATGTCAACTCCCTACCAATTCGCCGTGCGGGAGGCTACGAATATTGGTCAAGCACGACATTCGTCGCGCAGTTAAAGGAGGCAAGTCATGACCAAGTCCCCGAACCGTCTGCTGGCAGTCATCTTCGGCGCGGTTTATCTCCTCGTTGGCCTACTCGGTTTCACGGTAACCATGGATGTCGGATTTTTCGACACCGAGGGTGGCCTGCTCCTCGGAATCTTCGAGGTCAACAACGCCCACAACATCGTTCACCTTCTGATCGGTGCCGCCCTTCTTATCGCCGGCTTGAGGAACGTCGAAGCGGCGCGGAAGACAAATATCACCGTCGGCGCGATCTACCTGCTGGTTGGCATCATCGGCCTGTTCATTACCGACAGCTCAGCCAACATTCTGGCTTTGAACGCTGCCGACCACGTGCTGCACCTGGGTACGGCCATCATCCTTCTTGGCGTCGGCCTCGGTGCCGAGAAGGACACGCGCACCAACCGCACAATGGTGTAACTACTGGCATAACTGCACGGCAACACTGCACGGAACGAGAGAGGGGAGACTGATGCCCCAAGTAGGTCGCGCATGGATTGCGTTTGCCTCGATAGGCGCCGGCCTGCTGCATGTGGCGCTGGTCATCAGCTCTCCTCTTTTTGTCGGCATCCTTCTGCTCATCTTGGGCACTGCAGAACTAGCGTGGGGTGCCGCTGTCCTCTCCCAAGACCGGTTCGTGGCGGCGCAGCTTGCGCGCATCGGATCCCTGCTACCGGTGCTGCTGTGGGCGACGATGATGCTGATAGACGGATGGTTCGGTGCCCCACAGCTCGCCGAAGCGCTCACCTTCGTCCCGATGGCCGTCGCCACGGTGTTCGACCTGACGATCGCGACTTCAGTAAGCATTGTGTTGAGACGACGGAGTGGAGCATCCGTTCGCCCACCCAGCGGGCGCCCACTGGGGGCCTGGACGTATCTTGGCACCCTGTTTTGCGGCGCGATGCTGGTCGCAATGCTCACCACACCCGCGTTGGCGCTCACCCAGGCAGGACTCGACAACCCGCACGCGGAACACCGCGAAACAGCGCCGACACTCAAGTTGGAGCGCGACGAGGGCCATGGGCACTGAGGCTGACCGCCTGGGGCATTGCCGCTCGCCGGCTCAAGCGGAACGCCATCGCCGTTCAGATGGCGGCGATTCCCGGAACCATCGTCGCCCGCGACATGAACCGCATGACGTTCTCGTCCACGATGATGTCTGACGGCCGCAGCGGCCTCGAAAGGTACAGCCCCTCCAGGGCGGTGATGCGGCTCAGCGCGACATACGTTTGACCGGGCGCGAAGGATCGCTGACCGAGGTCGACGATCGCGCGGTCGTAAGTTTTGCCTTGAGATTTGTGAATTGTGACCGCCCAGGCCAGCCGCAGAGGGAACTGTGTGAACTCTGCCACGATGTCGCGCTTCAGCTGTTTGGTGGACGAGGAGTACGAGTATTTGTACTTCTCCCACACCGCAGGCTGCACCTCGTGCTGTTCGCCCTCAACCTCCACGAAGACGGTTGACGCGATCTTGGTAACCGTGCCGACCGTTCCGTTCACCCAGCGCTGGTCGGGGTCATTGCGCAAAAACATCACCCGCGCGCCGACCTTGAGTTCGAGGCTCTCATCCGCAGGGTACGCGCGTCCCCCGAACTCCCCCGAAATTTCGGCTTTCGCCGTGCGCACTTTTCCCGAAAGTTGTTTGAGGGCCGAGGCGTTGATGCGGTTGACCGTGTCGTTGCGGGTGGCGAGAGTGATCGCGTCATCCGTCGGTGCCGGGCGGGCACCGGTCTCATTCAGCCGTTGAGCAATCTCGGCTGTGACCATGCCGTGGCGAACGGCATTCAGCATGTATTTGAACTCTTCTTCGTGTTGGCGGTGGATGGTGGTCAGCTCGAAGATACGAAGGTGTGTCTCATTCCACACCTTCGCGTCGAAGAACCACATGGAGCGGTACTGGTCGCTGAAGTATGCACGCTCATCGGCGTCGCCCGGCACGGGAGCCAGCTGGTAGGGGTCCCCAAAGAGCACCAGCTGCACTCCCCCGAACGCCTCATGCGGCTTCTGGCGCGCCTGGCGAAGGCTACGGTCCATAGCGTCGACCAGGTCGGCATTGACCATGGACACTTCGTCGATGACCAGTGTGTCAATCGTGTTCAGCAGCTTGCGCACATCCGCATTCTGTTCGATCTCATGATCGGCGATGACGCCGATGGGTAGACGAAACAGCGAGTGGATCGTCTGCCCGCCAACGTTGAGCGCGGCGACACCGGTAGGCGCACAAATAACCACCTGCTTGGATGTGTTCCATGACAGATGATTGAGCAGGGTCGATTTTCCGGTGCCGGCACGCCCGGTGACAAAAATGTTCTCGCGAGTGCTTTCGATGGTGTCAAAGACCGCCGCCTGCTCGGCTGAGAGCTCGAGTGCGCGCATGCTCCCAATGTACTTGCTCTTGCCCGACAAACTGGTTGGAGACAGTGCCGTTTAGGATGTCCACATGGTGATGATGGCTGGAGAGGACACATCTGGCGCCACCCGCCGACTGTGGGTCAAGTGGGCAATCATCTTCGGTGCGGTTGGTCTTGCGTTCGTCGGCACCGTTGTCACACTGAATAACACCGTGTACAGCGCATCCGGTTTCGTGAGCTCCTACCTCAGCAGTCTCATCCGACACGACATTGATGCCGCGCTGCGTATGCCAGGAATGCGTGCCCCGAATGACGCCGCCGACACCCTCCTGACCCCAAACGCGCTGCCTGATCTTTACGACTTCCGGCTGGTTAGCGACAAAGATCAGGGCGACGGCCTTCACCATGTGACCTACGCCGCCTTTTTTACGGGTGGCGTAACGGCGGAGTCGACGTTCCTTGTACAGCACACCGGCGCACGGCTCGGGCTCTTCTCCGCTTGGTCATTCGCCCAGTCACCCTTGCGGGTACTGCAGGTTACACCCGTGAATGACCCGCAATTCGACGTCAATGGCGTGACCATTGATGGGGCAGACGGGGCAAATTTGCCCTACCGCTACCAGGTGCTGACGCCGGGCACATTCACTCTCGGGCATGAATCCAAGTACTTGGTCGCCGCCGACAAGACGGTGATTGTCGATGGAATCGCGGATGTTGTCTCCACGCGGGTCGACATCGAGGCCAGCCCGGCTTTCGTCGAGCAGGTAGCAGCGGAACTCAGTGCGTACCTCGACGAGTGCGCGACCCAACAAGTGCTGCAACCCACCGGATGCCCGTTCGGACAAACCATGCGCAACCGGATTGAGGGGCTGCCTCAGTGGTCGATCACCGCATATCCCGAGATCACCATCGTGCCGGGTAGCGAGCCGGGCACCTGGCTTGTCCCGCCCACTGCTGCGACGGCGCATCTGCACGTGGACGTGCGTTCGCTGTTCGATGGCACGGTCTCAACTTTCGACGAAGACGTACCCTTCAACGTTCAGTACACCATCACCTTCCCCGGTGACGGGTCGCTGCTGATCACCCCGGTTTAGCCGCCGCGGCCGCCGGTGATCGCGTCGCTCCTCCGGCCATGCCCGCGTTTCCTGCTCGGTGGGCGCAATCTCAGTTCAGCGCCGGCCAGGCTGCGCCTGCTGCTGGATTGGTGCGTCAGGCGCCGACTGCGCGCACCGATCTGCATCTTCTCGTGGCTGCATACGCCGGAGCGTGCCACAGAGGTGTGCGCGGCGGTCTGATCTGACCTGCTGCGTGGGACGATGACAGATGAGCTGGCGACAAATTACCGGCCCGCCGAGAAGACACCTCCACACAGCGCGACCGAATTTCGACACGCTCGAGCAGCGGCGACGTGACCGCACTTAGCGGCGGGTCACTTCCCGCTCGCCACGCTTCTGCAGCATGGCGTTGTACTCGGCCAGTTCCGCTTCACCGGTGCGGTCAGCAGTACGGTCCAGCCGCTTCGTCTCTTTGGCGTCGCTTCGACTCCAGCTGATGGCCACGATGATTGCCAGGATGATCGTGGGGATCTCCCCGACACTCCACGCGATCCCCCCACCGGCTTGCTGATCGGCCAGGGCGCTTGGGCCCCACTCCCGCCCCATGGCGCCGAACCAGTCGGCCAGTAACAGCCCGGTACCGGTCATAATGGCGAGCCCGAAGAACGCGTGGAACGCCATGGTGCCCAGCAGCATCAGTAAGCGCAGCGGGTAGGGTGCCCGGTACGGTACGGGGTCTATGCCGATGAGCGACTGCACGAACAGGTAGCCGGTGAGAAGGAAGTGCACGACCATCCACTGGTGACCGATGTGGTCTTCTGTTGCCCAACGGAACAGGGGTGAGTAGTAGAACACCCAAAGCGAGCCGGCGAACAGAACGGCGGCGACGATTGGGTGAGCGAGAAACCCGGCGTACCGGGAGTGCACGGCCAGCAGAATCCATTCCCGTGCGCCGCGGCTGCCGTCTTGCCGCTTCTTAATCGCCCTCGACGCGAGCGTGACAGGAGCACCTGGGACCAACAGAACCGGGATCATCATGGTCAAGAGCATGTGGCCGAGCATGTGCACGCTGAACAAGTACTTGCCGTAAACGTTGAGTGCACCGTTGGTTACGTAGAACAGCAAGGCGAGACCGGCGAGCCATGAGATCGTGCGCAGCACCGGCCACTTGTCGCCCCGCTTGTGCAAACGCCACACGCCTGCCAGGTAGAAGAATGCCAGGAAGACGACGACCAGCATCCACAATATGTCCAGTCGCCAAGCGGTGAGATAGCTCATGGCTGTTAGTTCCGGCGGTAACGCCTCACCGGTGAGGATGTAGGCGGGCGTGGTGGTGACCAGTTCCTCGGTCACCGGCGTTGCCGTGCGTGCCAGAGCTGAGGCCACCCCGGAGGCGAGCCCCATGAAGCCGAGTTCTGCAACGATCAACCACCAGAAGTAACCGGATGCGCGATCGGACGCGGCCGCACGCATACGACGGATGAGAAAGCGCCGTTGCAGCAGCCCGAAGAGCCCGAGCGCCAGCAGGGCCAGCACCTTGACCAGGACCAGGATGCCGTACGGCGTGGTCAGTTCGTCGAGCGTTCCCAGTCGCAGCGCCGCGTTGACATAGCCAGAGATGGCGACAACCACGAAGGAAACGATGGCCAACGACGAGTAGCTTTCAATGACCGGGCCGATCCTCCCGTTCCCTAGCGACCCTCGGACGACGACGATGGCCAGCAATCAGCCAAGCCAG
>JAODMI010000020.1 GCA_025464755.1 Homoserinimonas sp. | reverse complement strand
TCCGCGGTGAGGCGTTCCGTGCGTTGCGAAATCTCCACTGTGCCCCAGGTGGGGATGTTGGCGAGCTCTCGCGACACCCGAATCATGCTTTTCGGGTACACGGATGCGCGCTTGTCAGGGAAGGAGGCGTCGACGGCGCGTTCGGCCAGATGCTCCTCAAGCAGGGTGAGGTTGCCGAGGGTCTGTGCGAGCGCACGGTGGCTATTTTGCTCATCGTCGCTGTAATCGGCCCATGCCCGCGCCCCATCGCCGGTCCAGGCATCGCTCGGCGCGAGCGGGAAGATCGGCTCGACGTCCAAGCCCACCAGAGTGGCGGCATCGGAGAGTCGGCCGAGGACATAAAGCGGGTGGGGGAGTTCGCCGTACTTCAGCGCGACACGCACGCGATCGTCGGAGGGCATGATGCGGGCGATAGCTTCCCGCAAGCTCGTTCGACCGTCCTCGCGTGCACGGCACAGGCGAGCCACCAGATCATCCACGCCAAGGCCAACAACGGTTCGACGGATGAGCAGCGACTGGATGCTCTCAAGCTCAGCGAGCAGCGCCTCCTTTGTCACCTCACCGCGCTGGTAGTCGCGGTAAGCGCGCATTACCAGCGGATACATGGTCTGCCCGAATGTGCTCAGATAGGCAAGGTGTTTGGAGACGTCGGCATCCGGCTCCAAAGTCGGTTCCGTCAGGGTGCGGTAGACAGCCGAGAACTCGCGCCACTCCGCCGCCAGCGTCCGTAAGGTATTCAGATGCAGTCGCGGGAACTCGTGCCGGAAAGCGTCGTACACGCCGCGCCCGCCAACCACGTCGATCCCACGCCCGGTGGACATCACCAGGTAGTGCCGCCAGAAGCTCGCGATGGACTCGCCGGTGTTCTGTTCGATGGGCAGCCAGAATGTGTCTTCGATTTCGCTCTGCTCAGTGCGGGTAAGGCCCATCAGAACGTAGTTGTGGATTAGTTCGTGGTCACGCAGCGGCTCACCGGTCGAGTTCAGACTCTCGAAGATCTGTTGGGCGTTTGCATGCCCGCCGAGCGTGATCGACACGTGTTCCAGACGTTTCAGGCCTTGCCAGATCTGTGCAACTTCTTCGGCAGGCACCTGGCTGCGGAAAAAAGCGTAGTTATCGTCGAAGCGGGAATCGCGCGTCTGATCACCTTGACGCCGGTCGAGGACGACATCCTCGAAAACTTCTGCCCATGCCCTGTGCGGTCGTAGCTTGGTGCGGATCGGTTCCCCATTCGCCACCAGCACCTGCTGCAACTCTGCAGCGAGGGCCGGGTCGGCATCCTTGACCGTGTGCTGCAGCGCAGCGATCAGCAGCATCAGCGTGGTGATGCGCTGTTGGCCGTCGATGAGCACCAATTCTTCGACCACGTTCTCGGCACTCGCACTCGACAAAATCGAGCCGATGAAGTGTGTGTACCGGTGCTCAGAGTCCGCTGCGGCGCGGATGTCGGCGAGCAACTGTTCGCATCCGCCTATGTCCCAGCGGTACTGGCGCTGGTAGACGGGAACAACGATAGTTGCCTCAGTGGTGGAGAGCCAGCGGATCGTATTGACTGCCGTCGCATCGATGTTCGTGGCTCTGACCATTCGTGTTTCTCGCTCCTTCGGGCCCGCCGGAGCTCCCAGTTTACGCGGATGTCGGCTGTTAGGGTTGCCTTACCAGGGTCTGTTAAAACGTGCTGACCCCGAACGAAAGGCATGATTCGCATCATGGGATATATCAAGTCCGCCCTTCTCGAAGAGACCGGCTACGTCGTACTCGACCGCTACAACGAGCAGATCGACCCGAAGGAATGGCTCGACATCGAATATGTCGACTGGAAGTCCTCAGGCGAGACGCGCTTTGCCCCCATTACCAGCGCCAAGGGCGAGATCGAGGTCAATGGATTCTGGAATCACAAGCCACCGCGCACCGATAAAGACGGCGTGTGGATTCCATCACAGGTGGAGAAGGCGCCAACGCTGACCGCCCGTGCTCAGGAACCCGGCGCGAACGTGGGACGCTGCCGCGTGATTGAGCTGATGCCGAATGACTATGCCGATGCCCTCTACAACCTTCACCAGGACGACAACAACCGCCTCAACCCGGACGGCACCGGGTGGATCGTACGCGGCTTTTTCAACTTGACCGACGATAAAGACAGCTACTTCGTGCTGCGCGACAACCGCACCGACCCGAGCGTCGAGTACCGTATCGCGTTGCCTGCTGGCGCACAGTTGATTGTCGACACCCAGCGCCTCTGGCACGCGACCGCCCACAATAGCGAGACGCCACGCTACTGCCTTATCACGTCGTGGGAGTCAGGCCCCGAACTGGACGCCTACATGCAGAAGTACAACGGCGTGAGCCGCGTACCCAACGTAGAAGTGCCGCAGGACCTCCTTGATGCAGGTCAGGCCGAACAGACCCGCCGCCTCGCTGCCCGGGCGGCATACTATGCCGCCAAAGGGCAGGCAGAGAAGACGGCGATGAGCGAGGCCTGATTTTCGACTCACTGCGCAAAGGCCCCGATCTGGAGACCGGGGCCTTTGCCGGTGAGTGCGCAATAACCTCCACAATAATGCGACGCGCCAGAGCGATTCGGTGGTCGGCATCCCGCCTGCTTATGATGTCCAAGGCATCGTTGATGTCCTAGCAAAATGCCGGCCATTTGGGGTTCTCCCTCGGACCGTGAGAGAGAACGAAACACCTCCAATGGACATCGATCACCTGCTTGTGAACATGCTCGGATTCGCGGCGACGGCGTTCTCCGTTTTGATGTGGATACCGCAGGCACGCACGACCTGGCAAAACCGCAACGACGCCATCCGGCTCGCCGGAATCTCCGAAACAACACAGTGGTTCACCATGATCGGTGCATTGTTGTGGGGTGTCTTTGGTGTTCTGAGTCACTCCTTCTGGGTTGCGGCGCCGACCTTAGTCAGTTTGCCTCTGGCTCTGGCAACCATCGTGGTTGTGCGCCGTGGCCGAGCATTGCCGTTGACTAGGTCTGTGCCCATCATTTCCACAAGCGAACCACTGTCGGTGCTCGAGGGGACCGGCTCTATCTCGATCGTGTCGACAGAAGGCGCGGCTGCCGTCGGTGAGATAGGCATGTCACATGCATCAGCGTCAACGGGAACAATCCCCATACTGTCGACGGAGGCTTGCGTTCCTGTCGATGAAGCGAGGGAGCCCAACGCCTTCACGATGACCGCCGCTGTTTCTGTTCTCGCGTAGCCACGGTCGGTCGATGAGCTACTAGCCTTCCTATGACCGGTGACCAACGTTGGAGATGACATGACGGTTATTGATAACGCGATCTACGTCAACGGCCAGCGCACGGGAAATCCAGGCACCCTGGATGAAACTTACGAACTTATGCGCGAGCGCGACGGAGTAGCGTGGATAGGCCTGTACCGGCCAGATTCAGATGAGATTCACTCGGTTGCGTCCGAGTTCAACCTGCATCCACTGGCTGTTGAAGATGCGCTCAAGGGGCACCAGCGGGCCAAGCTGGAGCGCTTCGGCGACACCCTTTTTGTTGTGCTGCGACCGGCAAGGTATGTGGATGTTGAAGAGGTGGTCGAATTCGGCGAAGTTCACCTCTTCATAGGGCCCGGATTTGTGGTCACAGTGCGGCACGCGGAGAACCCTGACCTGGCCCGGGTGCGTCAAAGGCTTGAGGGAAACCCGGCGATGTTGGCGCTTGGGCCCGAAGCGGTTTTGTACGCCATCCTGGATGAAGTAGTCGACGGCTACGCCCCCGTGGTCGCGGGGCTCGAAAACGACATTGACGAAATACAAGATCAACTATTTGGCGGAGACCCGGCGGTGTCCCGGCGCATCTATGAACTTCTCCGCGAGGTCGTCTCTTTCCAGCGGGCTACCGGCCCTCTTCCGGACATGCTCGATAGGTTGCAGCGAGGCGGTGAGAAGTATGGCGTTGACATCGAATTGCAGCGGGCGCTACGGGATGTGCAGGACCATGTTCTGCGTGTCAACGACCGCGCCGGCTCGTTTCGCATACTGCTCGAAAATGCGTTGACGGTTCATTCGACGCTGGTATCGCAACAACAGAACGACGAAATGCGTCGACTTTCCGAGGCGAGCTTGATTCAGAACGAAGAAACTCGGAGGTTATCTGAAACAAGCCTTGCGCAAAACGAAGAAGTGAAAAAGATATCTTCCTGGGCTGCCATCCTCTTTGCGCCAACGCTGGTCGGGACCATTTACGGGATGAACTTCACCTACATGCCAGAGCTGGATTGGCCCCTTGGCTATCCGTTGGCCCTGCTGGCCATGGTTGGGGGAGGTGTTGGCCTGTACGCGGTATTCAAGGCGCGCCATTGGCTGTGAACTGAGCCGTTTACTGAGTTTCCACCCGGCCGTGTTGCACTCAGTGCAATCACCGCTATTATTGCCGAATGGCCCTCGGTTCTGTACCCCCCGCAGCGGATCGCCAACAACGGGTGAAGAACGATCACCGACGCGCTATCGCCGAAGCCGCAGTCACTCTTGCGCAACAGTTCGGTCCAGGCAACTTCAGCGCGGACCAGCTTGCCGAACAGGCGAATGTGGCTCGACGGACAATCTTCAATCACTTTCGATCGATCGACGACGCCACCTACGCTGGCCTCAGCCAGATTTTGGAAACCGCCACCGCATCGGTGGCACGCATTCTCGCCAGTAACGGACGGCGACTCCCACGGGCCGACGACCTCAGCTCGGCGTTCGACGACCTATCTGGGGCGCTCCTGGGCGCCGACCTGGTGCAGCCCTTGTCCCAGATCGTGCGCACGATCGCATCGCGTGAACCGGATCATCCGCGCACAAGCCAATGGGTGGGAACCGTACTCGCGTCGATCATCCCCTTGCTTGAAACAGCCGCTCAGTCGCGCGCGCCGCGCAGTCACGTACGCAGCCGCGCACTTCTCGTCCGTACCCTGTTGGCGGCGCTATCGGTCGCCTTCGATGAGTGGCACGAGGAGACACACGCTGTCGATGACCCTCCTAGCCGTGTCGTCTGGCGCGCTGCGCTGGAAGCATCCCTCTCTCTCCTCGGGAGCGGCTTCGCCGCCAGCCCAGCAGGCAACCCGGCCGCCTGACCCATCCACTCCCCAAATCAAAGGAACATCGCGTGGCAAATCTGTTGTACCGGCTCGGTCGAGCGTCTGCCCGTCGAGCGTGGCTCGTCATCATCGCCTGGATCGTCATCCTGGGAGCCGCCGGCACAGCGTTCCTCGTAGCGGGTGGCACCCTGACTTCGACATTCTCCATCCCTGGAACGCCGGCACAGAAGGTTGCCGATGATCTTCAGGGGACGTTCCCTGATGCTAACGGTGGCAGCGGAACCATAGTTTTCGAGACGACAACAGGTGACACCTTCACCGCTGAGCAAAAAGCCGCGATAGCGGATGTCCTCAATCAGGTTTCAGAGGTCCCAGGCGTAAGCGGTACTGTCGATCCGTTCACCACCGACAACCAGCGGAGCGAGCAAGAACAGCAGCTCAGTGCTGCCGTGAGCCAACTTGCGGCGGGCTCCATCGAGCTCGAGTCACAGCAAGCGCTGCTCAGCGCAACCCGCGGGCAATGGGAAGCAGCCGGTCTGCCCGCCTCCGACCCCGCGTTCGTTCAGTTAGATCAGCAGCAGGCGCTGCTGGACCAGGCCGCAGAAGATTTGGCTGCCCAGCAAGCCCAGGTTGAGAATGGCCAGAGGCTCCTCAACGCAGCGGCAAATGCACGAACACTCTCAGAGGACGAGACCATTGCCCTGGGGACGGTCCTCTTCGAGGAACCGCAGATGGGTGTCACGCAGGAACAGAAAGATGCTGTGGCTGAGGCGGCGTTGTCTGAGCACATTGCGGGCGTGCAGGTTTACCTTTCCAGCGAGATCGTGCAGAGCATTGCGGGACTTCTTGGGCCAGGCGAGATCGTCGGTGTACTTATTGCGGCCGTCGTTCTGCTGGTGATGTTGGGAACGATCATTGCGGCGGGGCTGCCCCTGATAACTGCACTGATCGGTGTCGGCGTGGGTGCTGCTGCCACGCTGTCGTTCTCCTCCGTCACGGAGATGTCCTCCATCACCCCAGCCCTGGGCGTGATGATCGGCCTGGCGGTCGGCATCGACTATTCCTTGTTTATTTTGAACCGGCACCGACGCCAGCTTCGTGATGGTGTTCCACTTCAGGAATCCATCGGCTTGGCCAACGGCACCTCCGGCAACGCGGTCCTTTTCGCGGGACTAACGGTGGTCATCGCTCTTATCGCCCTAAACCTCACCGGCATCGGCTTCCTCGGTCTGATGGGAACAGTCGCAGCAGTGTGTGTGGCCGTCGCCGTTCTGATCGCCCTGACGCTAACTGCCGCACTAATGTCCCTCGCAGGCGTTCGCGTCCTGCGCAAGGCGGAGCGCAACGCGCTATCACGCACGACCGACGCGGGCACCAGCTCCGGGCGTCTAATCACAAGGCGGGCCAGCAGAAGGCGCGCCAGGGAGTCCCTTACCTCTCGGCACCCCATCGTCACCCTTCTCGCGGGCGTGGTTGCGCTGCTCATCGTGGCGATCCCTGCCACCACGATGCGTCTCGGATTGCCTAACGGCGCATCTGAATCCGAAGAGTCAACGCAGTACCAGGCATACAGTGCCATCGAGCGCGGCTTCGGCGCGGGGGCCAATGGGCCTGTCGTCGTCGTCGCTGCCCTTCCCGAGGTCGAAGACGAGGCTGCGCTAACGGCGTTGCAAGCGGCCATCGTCGACCGGCTGATGGCCGTCGATCACATCTCTGCGGTTGTGCCGGTCGGAGTCTCCGACGATGACCGCACCGTGCTGTTTCAAGTTGTGCCCAGCGAGGGACCATCGTCGGAGAGTACTGAGGAGGCCGTGCGCGATCTTCGAACAATGTCGACAACCCTCGACAAGGACCTCAACGTGACTGTCGGCGTTACCGGTCTGACCGCGACCAACATTGACATCTCACAGACGCTCGCAGACGCGCTGCCGTTGTATCTCCTGGTGGTGTTGGGACTATCGATCATCCTGATGATTTTGGTCTTCCGCTCCATCGCTGTTCCGCTGATCGCGACTGCCGGATTTCTTCTCACCGTGCTCGCCACGCTCGGTGCCACGGTCGCCGTGTTCCAGTGGGGCTGGCTCGGATCGGTCTTCGGTGTGCACGACCCCGCACCTATCCTCAGCTTCCTTCCGACCATCCTCATCGGCGTGGTCTTTGGGCTTGCGATGGATTATCAGTTGTTTCTCGTCTCGGGAATGCGGGAGGCCTACGTCCACGGGCACAATGCGCGTGACGCCGTAAGGCAGGGGCTCCGTTCCGGACGCACCGTCGTCGTCGCTGCGGCCATCATCATGATCGCGGTCTTCGGAGGATTCGCGTTCTCCGAAATGACGATCATCCGCCCGATCGGGTTCGGACTTGCCGTAGGCGTCCTCATCGACGCGTTCATCGTCAGACTTTTGCTTGTTCCGGCAGCTATGCGGCTGCTCGGCGACAAGGCGTGGTGGCTACCACGATGGCTGGACGATGTCATGCCGGATGTTGACGTAGAGGGTGCTGCACTTGAGCGTCGCCATCCTGCGGCCGTCGCCGCACCGGTAGGGCACATTGACAGCGCCAGCTGAGGCAGGGCAGGCCAGCGTCAGTCGGCGCGCAGTACCCACTTGAGTGCCTCGATCATGGCGCCGTAAGAAACATTTTTCAGCTCATCGGTGATGGATTCGTTGCTCGTGACCTGTAGCTCGTTGATTTTCAGTCGAACAGCATCCGCATCAGGCGAGGTTTCAACTACCCACTTCAGCGCGTTCATAGCGCCAGTGTTGCCGAATACCATCTGTTTCGTGACGAGGTCGCGCTGTTCACCCTTGAGCTCCTTAAGCCACT
Organism: Homoserinimonas sp.; assembly: GCA_025464755.1. GTDB lineage: Bacteria > Actinomycetota > Actinomycetes > Actinomycetales > Microbacteriaceae > RYN-87. The sequence continues at coordinate 279 of JAODMI010000020.1, read as the reverse complement.
CGGCTACCTGTTCTGTCGTTTTCATCGCTCCTATTTCTTGCGGCAAGGGACGCCCGCTGTTGCCGTGATCCGCCCGAGGGAAGGAGGCTTGTGGTTGTTCACAGCGAACAACCACAAGCGAAGTCACAATCGCTCGGCTCGACTCATGACGTGGCGCGGTCGGGCCGATTGGTGCGGTCGGGCGCGCGCGTTGCACCGCCACGGTCGTCAGATCGTTGCGCACCGCCACGATCTGGCCGCAGCTCAATGAGCTTGCCGCTGATCCGAGTGTTCTCCAAC
>JAODMI010000082.1 GCA_025464755.1 Homoserinimonas sp. | reverse complement strand
TTTGTCGGTTGTGGGCTTACTCAAAGCGTCGAAGTTCATGGTCTCGCCGCTCGCGATCATGGCAAGTGTCAGGTCGCGAACCTCCCGGCGTTCCATCCCGTTAAGGAAGATCGCCATTGCCATCGCGGCCATCTGCTCATCGCCGACGTACCCTCGCGTGTATGCATCGACCAGCCATGTGATCTGCTCGCTCGACAGGGTGCCGCGGTCGCGCTTGGTTCGGATCAGGTCGACGGCGTCGAAGCGTTCACTTGCCATGTTCTCCTCCTAGGTTGCGCTGGTTGCGCTGTTCGGGTTCGCTAAGCGAGCAACCGTGGGGGTTGGTCCGCTCGACCAACGGGGCAACTCGAGCAACGCAGGCATCTGTAACCATGAAGGTCGTAGACGGGAAGTTACGGCGCCACGTAGTCGGTCAGTGTGCGCGGGCCGAATGCGTCCGGCAGCACCTCGTCGATAGTTTTGATGCCGGACACAGTCTCAAGCAGCATCCCCGGAGTCGAGTGCTCGAAGAGCAGTTGACGGCACCGTCCGCACGGCATCAACGAGTTGCCTTTACCGTCGACGCAGGTGAAGGCCACCAACCGCCCACCGCCGGTCATATGCAGCGAGGAAACGAGGGCACATTCGGCGCAAAGTGTCAGCCCGTACGAGGCGTTCTCTACGTTGCATCCGGATACCACCCGACCGTCGTCGACGATCGCCGCGACGCCGACGGGGAAGTGTGAGTACGGAACGTAGGCCTTCTGCATAGCCTCGAAGGCGACAGCGCGAAGGGATTCCCAGTCGATGTTGCTCATGATTTGATGTAGGGCTTTCCGGATGCTGCGGGTGGCCGCGATTTACCGACCAAACCTGCTACTGCGAAGATGGTCACCAGGTAGGGCAGCATGAGCATGAACTCGCTGGGGACGGGCGAGCCGATGATGTTGAGCACGCCCTGCAAGTTGCTGGCGAAGCCGAAGAGCAGTGCTGCAAGCGTTGCCCGGATGGGGTCCCATCGACCGAAGATGACCGCGGCCAAGGCGATGAAACCTGCACCTGCCGTCATATCTTTGCCGAAGGCTCCGACGGAGCCAAGGGTGAAGAAAGCTCCCCCAAGGCCGGCGATTGCACCGGCCAGTGACACGTTCCAAAAGCGGGTACTGCCAACGTTGATCCCGACGGTGTCGGCGGCTTGCGGATGCTCGCCAACAGCACGCAGCCGCAGCCCCCATTTAGTGTGAAAGAGGCCGACATAGACACACGCCACGGCCAGGTACATGAGGTACACGATGAGGGTCTGTCTGAAGAACACATGACCGATGATCGGGATTTCGCTCAACAGCGGGATCGCGATTTCGTTGAAGCGGGGTGGGGAGTTGAGGGCGTCTGAGTTTGGGCTGAGCAACTGACTGAACAAGAAGCCGGTGAGGCCAGAAACCAGAACGTTGAGTACAACGCCGACGATCACCTGATCAACCACGTACTTGATAGCGAACGCTGCCAACACGAACGAAACAAGCACACCCGAGACCATCGCCGCCACAAGGCCGATTATCGGGCTTCCGGTGACCGACGCGACCAGGGCAGAGCTGAACGCCCCGGCAAGGAGCTGTCCTTCAATGGCAATGTTGACAACGCCAACACGTTCGGAGATGACCCCGCCGAGTGCGCCGAAGATCAGCGGAACGGCGAGACCGAGCGACCCTGCCAGGAGCCCCGGGATGGGCAGGTTAGCCCCGGCTGAGGCCCATACAAGGAAACCGAGCAACAACAGGATCGAGAACACGGTGGTCAGCCAGAGCGGCACCCTGGTGCCACGACGAACCATAAGGGTTGCGGCCACTGCGATTGCGACCAGGACCGCCGCGATGATGTAACACGTGGCGAGGGTCGGCAGAACAAGGGGAACCAACTGGATGCTGTCTGCTCGAGCCGACAACGTCAAGGTCGACTCCCCTGCACGTCCGAAGCCCATGAAGAGTATGACGGCGAGCAGAGCGAAGACGCCTAGCGCGATCGGTGCCTTCCAGCTGCGCTGCACAGGACCGGTGTTGATGTCCTTATGGGGCGCCGCAGGCGTACGTTGTGCTGTGTCGGTCATTGTGCCACCGCCTTCTTTCGTGGGCGCGCTGTGCGCTCCAGCGGTGCAGGGATACGGAAAATGGCACGCACGAGAGGCGGTGCCGCGATAAAGAGAACGATGAGCGATTGGACGACCACCACGATGTCGATGGGCACACCCTCCGCCGCCTGCATGGAGAATCCGCCAGCTTTGAAGGCGCCGAACAGGATTCCTGCCACGAAGACCCCCCACGGCCGGGAGCGACCAAGGAGCGCAACGGTGATCGCATCGAAGCCGATACCAGCGTCAACTCCTGCGCCGAAACCGCTCGTCGTCGTGCCCAGCACCTGGTTGACACCGGCGAGGCCCAGCAGCCCGCCGGAGAACAACATGGCAGCTACGTAGACACGGTTGACGTTGATTCCGGCGACCCGAGCCGCAGCAGGGTTTTCCCCGACGGCGCGAAAGCGGAAACCCATGCTCGAGCGGTTGAGTAACCACCAGACGAACACGGTCGCCGCGATCACGATGATGAAACCGAAGTGCAGGTTGTACTTTGATCCGAGCAATTCGAAGAACACGGCCGTTTCTTTGCTGGCCGGACTTTTCGGGTTGTTCGAGCCGGGCGTGCCCAGGACGGGCGTGCGCAGAAGGTAGCTGATGAGGTAGAAGGCCACATAGTTGAGCATGATCGTCACGATCACCTCGTGCGCACCGGTGCGAGCTTTGAGAAGTCCGACGACGCCGCCCCAGATTGCCCCGGCGGTAACACCGGCGATGAGCGCAACGAGCATGTGCACACCGAAGGGGAGGTCCCAAGAGAAGGCGATCCAACCGGCAGCAGCCGCAGCTACGAGCATCTGCCCGCGTCCACCGATGTTGAACAAGCCCACCCGGAATGCCAGCGCTACGCCGAGACCACCAGCAATAAGTGGCGTCGCGTAGGTGAGGGTATCGGTGAGCGGGCGGATGGCGTCGAAGAAATCCGGGCGCCGGAAGTTGTAGACCGCTCCCTGGAACAGTGCCGAGTACGCGCCTCCCACCGAGCTGAGGATCGCCATCACCATGTCACCAGGCCGGGCGAAGAAGTATCCGGCACTTTCTTGCACATCATCGTTGGTGGCCGCAATGAGTACGGCCCCGGCGACGAGGGCGAGCACGACCGACAGGACGGACAACACAATGTTCCCCGCGACGATCTCTCGCAACGCTGCGCTCCAGCGTCCCGACTCTTCGGGCTCCACGGGCAGGGTCGGCCCCTGCCCGGGTTCTGCGAGGTGGTTCTCGACGACGCTCGGACCTGATCTCGAAATCTGGCTATCGGTCATGCTGCCGCCCCCTGCTCGGGCGCTTCGCCCGCCATCATCAGTCCGAGCACGTCGCGCGGGGTATCTCCTGGCACGATTCCGACGATCCGACCGCCATACATAACGGCGATGCGATCCGCGAGCGCGACAACCTCATCAAGCTCTGTGGAAACCACGATCACGGGAATGCCGGCATCGCGGGTCGCGATGATGCGCTCATGAACGAATTCGATCGAGCCGACATCGAGGCCGCGGGTCGGTTGTGCCGCAACGAAGAGGCGCAGGTCGCGACTGAGTTCCCGCGCCAGAACCACCTTCTGTTGGTTGCCCCCGGAGAGACGACCAGCGTGCGTATCGATGCTTTGGGCTCGGATGTCGAACTCTGCAATTTTCTCTTCAGCGAACGCGGCCAGGTAGTTACGTTGCAAGCTCCCCGCCTTGACGAACGGCTTCGAATAGGAACGATCCAGCATAAGGTTCTCCGCGATCGTGAATTCGCTGACGACGCCGTCTTCTGTCCGGTCTTCGGGGATGAAGCCGACACCGGCATCCAACACTTTCTGCACACTCAGGTGACGTAGCGATTGCCCGTCGAGGGTGATGGATCCGGATACCCGCTCCTGCAAGCCCATGATGGCCTCGGTCAACTCGGTCTGGCCGTTGCCCTGCACGCCGGCGATCGCGAGTATCTCTCCGGCACGCACATCAAAACTCACCCGGTCCACGACGACCTGGTCCCGGGCGTCAACGACGGAAAGATTCTCGACGGCGAAAGCCCGACCACGTGTCTTAGCTGGGCCCTTCTGCACGGTCAGTTCGACCGCGCGTCCAACCATCAACGATGCCAGTTCGGTATTGGTGGCGGTGGGCTCTGCTTCGCCAACCACCTTTCCGAGTCGGATGACCGAGATTCGGTCGGCAACCGCGCGGACTTCACGAAGCTTGTGCGTGATGAACACGATGGAGGTGCCGCCTTGTTTCAGCTGACGCATGATAGTCATCAGCTCGTCAGTCTCTTGAGGTGTCAGCACCGCCGTCGGCTCATCAAAGACGAGCACTTTGGCGTCGCGTGAGAGTGCTTTGATGATTTCTACCCGCTGCTGCACGCCGACCGGCAGGTCACCGACGATCGCGTCAGGGTCAAGATCAAATCCAAAGGCCTCAGAAATTTTGCGCACCTGAGCGCGTGCCGCGGCGACATCAAGGCGTCCGGCGAACCCGGTCTGTTCGTGGCCGAGCATGACGTTCTCTGCCACCGTGAATACGGGTATCAGCATGAAATGCTGATGAACCATTCCGATGCCCGCATGCATGGCATCGCCGGGTCCGGAGAAGTGCTGGACCTCGTTGTCGAGCAGAATCTCGCCCTCGTCGGCCTGGTACAGACCGTAGAGCACGTTCATGAGTGTGGACTTTCCCGCACCGTTCTCGCCGAGAAGGCCCAGAATCTCACCGGGGTTGACGGTGAGATCAATGTGGTCGTTGGCGACGAGCGCGCCAAATCGTTTAGTGATCCCACGAAGTTCGAGCTTCATGCAAGCCAATCTATATGGTGCGCAAGCCGGGCGGGCTTCGCCGCAGTGCCTGCTCCAGATGACAACGAGTCGGGGAGGCCAGCGATGGCTGACCTCCCCGACTCTAGAATTTTGTTGTCTTGTCGTTTACGGCGAAGACGGTGACTCGACGACGAGTTCACCACTGATGATCAGATCGCGAATCTCATTGACTTCAGCCAGTAGGGCAGGGTCGACCTTTGACTCGAAGTCGTGCAGCGGAGCGATGTCCGTTCCTCCGTTTTCCAGCGTGCCGACGTAGGGGGTGGCGTCGAATTCGCCGTTTCCTGCGCTGACCGTAATCTCCTGGATTGCATCCGTCATTTGTTTGAGGATGGACGTGAGGTACAAGTCGGAGAAGTCTGGCGCTGTGAGGAACAAATCGCTGTCGACACCGATCAGTGCTGCACTGTCGCCACGGTCGCGAATGGCTTCACCGGCGCTGATGAAGATCGGTCCGCCAACGGGCAACAGTACGTCCGCGCCCTGATCGAGGAGCCCTTCGGCCATCGTTTTAGCGGTCTGGTTAGCCTCGAAGCCGCCCGTGAACAGTCCGTCTTGAGCTTCTTTATCCCAGCCGAGAACCGTTACATCGGTACCCTTCTGATCGTTGTAGTACGCGACGCCATCAACAAAACCGTCCATGAAGATGGTCACAGACGGGAATGGCTGGCCACCGAACGTGCCGACAACGCCTGACTCGGACGATCCGGCGGCGAGATAACCGGCCAAGAATGCCGCCTGAGCGGTGTCGTAAAGGACGGGCTTGACGTTGTCGAGTTCGAGCGGGCTGAAGTCGTCGTTTGAAAGCGCCGAGTCGATCAGCGCAAAATTGACGTCTTCATTGGCCTGGGCGGCGTCGCGGGTGGCGTTTGCGAGGGCGAAGCCGACGGTGACGATGAAGTCGCACCCCTGGTCGACCATGCCTGTTACGTTGCCCTCGTACTGGTCTTCTGACTGCGACTCTGCCTCGTTGAACTCGACGCCGAGTTCGTCAGCTGCCGCGGTGATTCCTTCGTAGCTGGACTGGTTGAATGACTGGTCGTCGAAGCCGCCGAAGTCCGAAACGATACATGGCACGAAGTCGAGTGCCTGGTCGCCTGAGTCTGCGTCTTCGTCGGGTGCTGCTGCGCAACCGGAGAGCACCAGCATGCTCGTACCGATCAATGCGAAACCGCTCAATGCGGCTTTGCGAGAAGTGATTCTCAAGTTGTCCTCCAAAACAAGCCCGACAGAGCGGCCGGGATCCGTGGCTATACGTTACCTGCTGTTACGCACGGGAATAGGGCAATGATCATGTCCGTGAGAGAAGCGTTACCAATCCGCGACTGTGACGTCATCCGCCGGAAACGCTCGCCCTATTCGGGGGTCGACGGAGAGCTGACTTCGACGGCTCCGGAGATGATGTCCGCCCGCAACTGATCGAGCTCTGCCTGCAGCTCAGCTGAGACGAGCGAGGCGAGGTCGTGGAACGGCGCAATTTCGACTCCGTTGTTCTCCAACGTGCCAATGAACGCGTCGTTGTTGAAGTCACCGTCGATGTCCGCGCCGACGATGGCGACAACGGCATCCTCCATGTTTTTAAGGATGCTGGTGAGCACGATCGGACGGAACTCCTCTGGCAGCGTCTCGTATCCGTCGTTGTCGACCCAGATGAGGGAAGAATTACCATGCTCCAATACCGCGGCTGCCGCGCCTTCCCCGACCTGGCCTGCGACGGGCAGGATGACATCGGCTCCCTGGTCGAGCATCGATTCGGCATACGTCTTGCCCTTGTTGACATCTTCGAAGTCGCCGGTGAAGGCGCCATCCTGCGTCTCTTTGTCCCAGCCGAGCACGACAACAGAGGTTCCGTGCGTCTGGTTGTACTTGTCAACTCCGTCCACGAAACCGTCCATGAACAGTGTCACAGGGGGCTGGTTGCCGCCGCCGAATGTTCCCACTATCCCTGTCTTGGTCACTCCGGCGGCGAGGTAACCCGCGAGGTAGGCCGCCTGAGCCGTGTCAAAGACGATCGGCTTGATGTTGTCACCCTCAACGACCTCGTCGACGATGGCGAAGTGCAGGTCTGGGTTTTCGGAGGCCTGGCTGATGGTGGCGTCCGCCAACTCCCATCCGACTGTCAAAATGAATTGGCATCCGGTGTCGACAGCCTGTTGCACGTTGGGCGCCATGTCGGTTTCGTTCTGCGACACGATCGCCTCGGCGTCGATGCCGAACTCGTCAGCTGCCCGTTCGAGGCCTTCCCAACTCGACTGGTTGAAGGAGCGGTCCTCTAGGCCGCCGGAGTTCGTCACCATGCGGGCGCAGTAATCCGCGTCCGAAGAGGCGCCGTCTGTCTCGGGCGCCTGGGCGCATCCGGACAAGAAGAGGACAGCCGCGCCGATCGCGGCAGCGGAGCGGAGGGCAATGTTTTTGGGCATGCTCGGAGGTTAGCCAGACAACTGTCGGCCACATCGGGCCGACGCCAGCACAGCAGGAGTTCGTTACTAATTCGTTAAAAAGCGACTGCGGGCTAAAGGACGTCGCTTTGGCCAGAAAGCTTGATGGCGTCCACAACAGATTTAACCCGCTGCGCGTTGGCACTGGTTGTCACCAGCAGCGCATCCGGAGTGTCAACTACAACGATGTCCTTCACTCCGATGAGCGAAATCAGACGACCGGATTGACTGACCACGACGCCGCTCGATGCGTCAGAGAGCACGCGCGCGTTCTCGCCAAGGATGGTGAGGTCAGACTTCCGGCCGTTGGCGTGCAGCTTACCGATGGCGGCGAAATCGCCAACGTCGCTCCAGTCGAAATCTCCGGGGATGACAGCCATCAGTCCGGCCTTGCCTGCCGGCTCGGCAACCGTGTAGTCGATTGCGATTTTCTTCAGTCGCGGCCAGATGCGGTCTACCGTGGACCCCCGGTGCGAGGTGTCCCAAGCCGCAGCAAGCTCGAGGAGACCCTCCAGCAGTTCTGGTTCCGATTCACCAAGCTGCTTGAGCAGGAGGTCAGCACGGGAGATGAACATGCCCGCGTTCCACAGGTAGTGCCCATCAGCCAGATACTTTTTCGCGACCGCAAGTTTGGGCTTCTCGACGAATGACTGAACGCCCAACGCGGACGGCGCACCGTCAATCTTGAGCTCGGCGCCGCTGCGAATGTATCCGAAGCCGATCGCCGGTTCTGTGGGAGTGATACCGATGGTGGCGATATAGCCAGCTTCCGCTGCAGCTACTGCTTCGCCGACCGCCCGATGAAAGCTGCGTACGTCGTTGATAACGTGATCGGCGGCGAATGACCCGATGATGACATCGGGATCGCGGTGATGCAGGATGGCCGCAGCCAACCCGATTGCAGCAGAAGAATCCTTCGGCTCGCTTTCGAGCACCACGTTGAGATCTTCAAGGGCGGGCAGCTGGTCTTCCACGGCGGCCCTATGGGCTCGACCAGTGACAACCATGATGCGATCTGGACCGCACATCGGCAGAAGCCTGTCCCAAGTGGCTCGCAACAATGTGGTGCCCGAACCGGTGAGGTCATGCAAGAACTTGGGAGCATCCGCGCGTGATAGCGGCCAGAGGCGGGAGCCAATCCCCCCGGCGGGAATCACACTGTAAAAACGATCAAGAGCATCCATTCCTCCACCATACGGGCACCTCGGTCACCCCAGCAGGTTTCCCCAGCCTCGGTGGCGGGCCTTGGCAAAAGCGCCGTCCGCACAGGAATAGACTGATAGTTGTTCGAATTCCGAACCCCGTAGCGTACGCAAAGGAGGGTTGCTCGTGCCAGATAAGTCGGCGGAAGCCCTGGCCGAAACTCAGCCAGTTGGCAAAAGTCCGCGTAACAAACTGAAGGCGCCAGCGGGAACGCTGTACCGAGGCCGTGAAGGCATGTGGTCGTGGGTACTACACCGCATCACAGGCGTTGCCATCTTCTTCTTCCTTCTGGTGCATATTCTCGACACCAGCCTGCTGCGACTGAGCCCCGAGGCGTACAACGCTGTCATCGGCGCATACAAGACGCCGATTATGGGCATTGGTGAACTTGGATTGGTTGCCGCGATCGGCTACCACGCCCTGAACGGCGTGCGCGTCATTCTCGTGGACTTCTGGAGCGTCGGAACCAAGCACCAGAAGCTCATGTTCTGGCTGGTCATCATTCTCTGGTTCGTCCTGCTGCTCGGCTTCGCGCCGCGGCACCTCATGAACGTCTTCGGGGGTTAAGAAGTTGAACACGACAATCGACACTCCTCGCGCACCGCGCAGCCTTCCGCCTCGCCGTGGCGTTAACTGGGAGAAATGGGGCTGGATCTACATGCGCGCCAGCGGCCTGATCCTGGTCGTACTCATCTTTGGGCACTTGTTTGTCAACCTGTTTGCAGGTGAAGGCGTGCATGCCATCGATTTTGCCTTCGTCGCCGGGAAGTGGGCTGATCCGTTCTGGATCGTCTGGGACACCCTGCTGCTGTGGCTCGCGTTGATTCACGGCGCCAACGGTATGCGCACCCTAGTCAACGACTACGCCCACAATCCTTCGCTCCGTCGCATTTTCAAGGGGGCACTACTTGCCTCCACCGTCGTACTACTCGTTTTGGGAACTCTCGTGATCTTTACCTTCGACCCGTGCCCCGCCGGCGCACCGTCCGACCTGCTGCCAAGCTTCTGCGCGGAAATCAAGTGAGCGACACGCGCGTAGGCGGTTCACTCTTTGCGGATGCCCTCCCAGCCGTTGGCGAGACGACGATTGTCGACGGGGTTCACTACCACCAGCACGACGTTGTCATCGTCGGTGCAGGTGGAGCGGGAATGCGCGCGGCCATCGAGGCTGGGCCACACGCCAGCACCGCCGTTATCTCCAAGCTCTACCCCACGCGTTCGCACACCGGTGCCGCGCAAGGCGGTATGGCTGCAGCACTGGCCAACGTCGAGGAAGACAACTGGGAGTGGCACACCTTTGACACGGTCAAGGGAGGCGATTACCTGGTCGACCAGGATGCCGCCGAGATTCTTGCCAAGGAAGCCATCGACGCGGTCATCGACCTGGAGAACATGGGGCTCCCGTTCAACCGCACGCCCGAGGGCAAAATCGACCAGCGTCGTTTCGGTGGACACACCCGTGACCACGGCAAGAGCCCGGTACGCCGTGCGTGCTACGCCGCCGACCGCACCGGTCACATGATTTTGCAGACCCTGTACCAGAACTGCCTCAAACACGGAATTAACTTCTTCAACGAGTTCTACGTACTCGACTTGATCATGAGCGAAGTCGACGGTGTCAAAAAGCCTGCCGGCGTCGTGGCTTATGAACTGGCGACCGGTGACCTGCACGTATTCCAGGGCAAAGCTGTCATTTTCGCCACTGGTGGCTTTGGCAAAATTTACAAGACGACCTCCAACGCCCACACCCTCACAGGTGATGGCGTCGGCATCATCTGGCGTAAGGGTCTGCCGTTGGAAGACATGGAGTTCTTCCAGTTCCACCCGACCGGACTGGCTGGCCTCGGCATCCTTCTCACCGAGGGTGCCCGCGGCGAGGGAGCAATCCTCCGAAACGCCAGCGGTGAACGTTTCATGGAACGTTATGCGCCGACCATCAAAGACCTCGCACCACGTGACATCGTCTCGCGATGCATGGTGCAGGAAGTTGCTGAAGGTCGTGGCGCCGGGCCCAACAAGGACTACGTCTACCTCGACTGCACGCACCTTGGTGCGGAGGTTCTCGAGACAAAACTCCCCGACATCACCGAGTTCGCCCGCACCTACCTTGGTGTTGACCCTGTCGTCGAGCCTGTCCCGGTAATGCCGACCGCACATTACGCCATGGGCGGCATCCCGACCAACGTCAACGCCGAAGTTCTCAGCGCCAACAACACCGTCGTCCCTGGGCTCTACGCCGCCGGCGAATGTGCATGCGTCTCCGTACACGGCTCGAACCGTTTGGGCACGAACTCGCTGCTCGACATCAACGTGTTCGGCAAACGGGCGGGCAATAACGCGGTCGAGTTCGCGAAAACTGCCGAATTTGTTCCGCTCCCCGAGGACCCAACCGCGGAAATCCGCAGCCTCATTCACATGTTGCGGGACTCAACCGGCACCGAGCGTATCGCCGCCATCCGTAAAGAATTGCAGGATGAGATGGATCGAAACGCTCAGGTGTTCCGCACGGATGAGTCGCTCGCGAAGGTCACCGAGACCATTCACGGCTTGCGTCTGCGCTACCTGAATATCTCGGTGCAAGACAAAGGCAAACGGTTCAACACCGACCTGCTGGAAGCCATCGAGTTGGGCTTCTTGCTGGACCTTGCCGAAGTTGTCGTCTTCTCCGCACGGAATCGTAAGGAAAGTCGTGGCGGCCACATGCGCGACGACTACCCCGACCGTGACGACGCCACCTACATGAAGCACACCATGGCATATCTGTCGGGCGATCCCCTCTCTGCAGATGCCGCAGACCACATTCGACTTGACTGGAAACCGGTGACCATCACCCGTTACCAGCCCATGGAGAGGAAGTACTGATGCCAACCGCCATTGCAGAAGCCCCAACCCCCGAGGCAATCCAGTCTTTCAACGTGACTCTCATCATCCGCCGGTTCGACCCGGAAGTTGACGCCGAACCACGTTGGCAGGACTTTGATGTGGAAATGTACGCCACAGACCGCGTCCTCGACGCGCTGCACAAAATCAAGTGGGACCAGGACGGCTCACTCACCTTCCGCCGCTCATGCGCCCACGGCATCTGTGGCTCGGACGCAATGCGCATCAACGGTCGCAACCGGCTGGCGTGCAAAACGTTGATCAAAGACCTCGATATCTCGAAGCCGATCTACGTCGAAGCCATCAAAGGTTTGCCGTTGGAGAAGGACCTCATCGTCGATATGGAGCCATTCTTTGACTCGTTGAAAGATGTGCAGCCATTCCTCATCGCCAACAGCAAGGTTGAAAAGGGTAAGGAGCGCACACAGTCCGTTGCCGAGCGCGCACGTTTCGATGACACCACCAAGTGCATTCTCTGTGCGGCCTGCACCTCGAGCTGTCCGGTCTTCTGGACCGACGGCCAATACTTCGGCCCGGCAGCAATTGTCAATGCACACCGCTTCATCTTCGACTCCCGCGATGAGGGATCAGAGGTACGCCTCGACATCCTCAATGACAAAGAGGGTGTGTGGCGCTGCCGCACAACCTTCAACTGCTCTGAGGCCTGCCCCCGCGGCATCCAGGTGACAACGGCCATCAAGGAAGTCAAGCAGGCAATCATGCGCGGCAAGCCGTAACGTCGTGCATGCACGCAAAAGCGCCGGTTCCCGAGGGAACCGGCGCTTTTGCGTTGTGACGGCGTCGTGACCTAATCCACCGCGAGAAATAGTTGTGCACGAAAGGTTGGGCGCTTCATCGTTGAGCGGTGCGGACCTGCTCCACGAGCGCCTCGAAGAGCGGATGATCGGGCGCGATCCCCATGACATCTTGAACGAAGTCATGCGGCTTACTGGAGGCCAGTTTCGCCTGCAGCTCGACGCTCTGCTCATCGTCCGGCACGTCAAAGCACAGCGCCGCTCCAATGGACGCCACAAGTGCATCCGGCATGACTTGACGTTCGGCCAGTTCAGCTGCGGGACCGATAAACCGCTCGTTCCTTCTCAGCTTTCGCAGCGGCTGACGCCCTACACGGTCAACGGTGTCCGGCAGAATTGGTTTGGCGAACCTCAGCAAATTTTTCT
>JAODMI010000065.1 GCA_025464755.1 Homoserinimonas sp. | reverse complement strand
GTGACATCCGAAAGCATCTGCCGTTCAGCCACGATTTCCGGTCGTGCGGCGTCGGGAATCACAATCGAGAATGCGGAATCGCCGTTCCAACCATCGACCTGTGCCCCGCAGTCGATGGAGACAATGTCACCCGGCTGAAGCACGCGCGGTCCCGGAATACCGTGGACAACTTCTTCGTTGACGGAGGCGCAAATGGTGTGGCTGTAGCCAGGTACCAGCGCGAAGTTCGGCTCACCGCCACCCTCGCGGATGACCTGTTCAGCGATGGCGTCAAGTTCAAGCGTGGTCACACCGGGACGGATAGCATCCCGCACCGCTTCCAATGCTTGCGCTGTCAAGATGCCCGGCGCAATCATCCGCCGAAGTTCGTCCGGGGATTTGTAGATGTTCTTGCGAAAGCTCACTGCACCACGGCGGGGTGGATCCCACGGTCGGCGAGCGAATCGATGATGCGCTTGCTCACATCGTCTATATCGCCAAGACCATCGACCTGGATCAGGAGGTCGCGGTCGCGGTACACGGCGATCAGCGGCATCGTCTCGCGTGCGTATACGTCCTGACGGTGACGGATGGCTTGCTCAGAATCATCTACGCGGCCCTGCTCGATGGATCGCTTACGCAAACGCGCGACCACAGCATCTGTGTCGGCAACCAACTGGATGACCGCGTCCAGACCCTGGCCCTTGCTCGCGAGAAGCTGGTCGAGGTAGGCAACCTGATCGAGGGTACGAGGGTAGCCGTCAAGAAGAAAACCGTCGCGGGCGTCTTCTTCTTCAAGCCTGCTGGCAACCAAAGCGTTCGTCAGCGAATCGGGAACGTAATCCCCTGAATCGACAATCGCCTTAACCTCGATGCCCAGGGGGGTCTCATTGGCGATGTTGTGACGGAAGATGTCTCCGGTTGCGATGGCGGGGATGCCGTACGACTGAGTCAGACGGGCGGCCTGCGTTCCCTTGCCTGCTCCGGGCGGACCAACAATTAATAAGCGGCTCAACGGAGTAACCCCTCGTAGTGGCGTTGCTGCAGTTGCGAGTCGATTTGCTTCACCGTCTCGAGTCCTACACCAACGATGATCAGGATGCTGGCGCCACCGAACGGGAAGTTCTGGTTCGCACCAACCAGTGCGAGAGCGAACAACGGGATGAGCGCGATGATACCGAGGTACAGCGAGCCGGGAAGGGTGACGCGGGTGAGGACATAGTCCAGGTATTCGGCCGTCGGACGACCAGCCCGGATACCCGGAATGAAGCCGCCGTACTTCTTCATGTTGTCGGCCACTTCTTCAGGGTTGAAGGTGATGGCTACATAGAAGTAGGTGAAGCCGATGATCAACAGGAAATAGATCGCCATATAGAGCGGGTTGTCACCTGAGGTCAAGTTGTCGGTAACCCAGGTAACCCATGGGGCTGGCAGTTCACCGGTCGCCGGCTGGTTGAATTGGGCGATCAGTGCCGGTAGGTACAGCAATGATGATGCGAAGATGACGGGGATGACTCCGGCCATGTTCACCTTGATCGGAATGTAGGTGTTGTTGCCGCCGTACGTCCTCCGGCCAACCATGCGCTTGGCGTACTGCACTGGTATTCGGCGTTGTGACTGCTCGACAAACACCACGAGCGCCATGATGATGAGGCCGACGCCGATCACCATCAGGAACGTTTCGAAGTTGTGCGCGATCGCGATGCTCCAAAGAGCGGTCGGGAAGGTAGCGGCGATCGAGATGAAGATCAGCAGGGACATACCGTTGCCGATGCCACGCTCGGTGATGAGCTCGCCCATCCACATGATGAGTCCCGTGCCGGCCGTCATGGTGATGACCATCAAGAGAATCGCGTACCACGCGTCATTTGTGATCAGCGTCTGACATTCGGCTGCACCGTTGGCGCCGAAAAGCGTTCCGCTGCGGGCAACTGTGATGAGGGTGGTCGACTGGAGGATTCCCAGCGCGATGGTGAGGTAGCGAGTGTACTGAGTGAGCTGGCCCTGACCGGACGCGCCCTCTTTGTGCAATGCCTCGAAGTGTGGGATGACCACGCGCAGAAGCTGCACGATGATCGATGCGGTGATGTAGGGCATGATGCCCAGTGCAAACACCGAGAGCTGCAGTAGCGCCCCTCCGCTGAAGAGGTTTACCAGCTCGTATAGACCGGCAGGGCCGGTATTGGATGCGAGACATGCCTGCACGTTGCCGTAGTCAACGAACGGTGAAGGGATGAACGATCCGAGGCGGAACAGGGCAACGATGCCGAGCGTGAAGCCTATCTTGCGGCGAAGGTCGGGCGTGCGAAAAATTCGCGCGATAGCTCTGAACACGAGGCCTCCTGGTTACTTTCGGGTGAGCCAAAGGGGTGGCCCTGATGCAGGGCCACCCGATCGACTACTTGACGGAGCCGCCCGCTGCGACAATCTTTGACTCAGCTGAGCCAGAGACCTTGTCTACTGCAACGTTTAGCTTAACCGCAATCTCACCCTGCCCGAGAACCTTGACCTTCTCGTTCTTACGGACAGCGCCCTTGGCGACGAGGTCACTAACCGTGACATCTCCACCCTGGGGGTACAGCTCGCCGAGAGCGTCGAGGTTGACCACCTGGTAGTGAACCTTGAACGGGTTCTTGAAACCGCGAAGCTTCGGGGTGCGCATGTGCAAAGGCATCTGCCCACCCTCGAAACCAATACGGACGGTGTAACGCGCCTTGGTGCCCTTGGTGCCACGACCAGCAGTCTTACCCTTGGATCCTTCACCACGACCCACACGCATGCGGTCCTTCTTGGCTCCGGGGGCGGGACGCAGGTGGTGCATCTTCAGAACCTGCGGGCGTACGGCAACGTCGTCGGCCGGTGCGGCCTTCTTCGCTGCTGTCGTCTTCGGCTCGGCCTTGGCCGTTGAGGATGCTGCAGAGGTTGAAGTGTCAGCCTTGACGGCCGTCTTCTTCTCGGCAGTAGCCTTGGCAGCTGCTGGCTTCTTCTCGGCGGCCGCAGCCGTCGCGGGCGCTGCAGCCTTAGCTGCAGGTGCCTTCTTCTCAGCTGGCTTGGTTTCGTCAGCCATTAGTCAATCTCCTCGACCTTCACCAGGTGAGCGACGGTGTTGACGTACCCGCGGTTTTGCGAGTTGTCTTCCCTGACGACGGAATCGCCGATGCGCTTGAGTCCCAAGCTACGCAGGGTGTCGCGCTGGTTTTGCTTTTCGCTAATTTTGGACTTGATCTGGGTTACCTTCAGGCGAGCCATCAGACACCTGCCTTCGCTGCTTGGGCCTTAGCCGTTGCGGCCTGGATGCGCAGGATCTGCGCGGGCACAACATCCTCGATCGGGAGGCCACGTCGCGCTGCGACTGCGCTCGGCTCTTCAAGCTGCTTGAGAGCTGTAACAGTCGCGTGGACGATGTTGATCGTGTTCGACGAACCGAGCGACTTGCTCAGGACGTCGTGGATGCCGGCGCACTCGAGGACGGCACGAACCGGACCACCAGCGATAACACCGGTACCGGCAGCAGCCGGACGCAGTAGGACTACGCCTGCAGCGGCCTCACCCTGGACGGGGTGAGGAATCGTGTTACCAACGCGAGGTACGCGGAAGAAGTTCTTCTTCGCTTCCTCGACGCCCTTGGAGATGGCGGTAGGAACTTCACGTGCCTTGCCGTAACCGACGCCGACCAGTCCGTTGCCGTCTCCGACGACGACCAGGGCGGTGAAGCTGAAGCGCCGACCACCCTTGACGACCTTGGAAACACGGTTGATGGTGACAACTCGCTCGAGGAACTGGCTCTTGTCAGAGTCGCGGCTCCCGCGCTGCTGGTTGGGGTTGCGCTCACGGCCACCACGACGAGCCTCACGGGGCTCGTTCTTGGCGGACTCGGTCGATGCCGCAGTCTCCACGGGGGCTTCGACTACTTCAGCCACAGCCTGCTCCTTAGTAGTTGCATCTTTAGTCTGTTCAGTGCTCACAGGTTCAATCCACCCTCTCGAGCGCCATCGGCGATTGCCGCAACGCGACCCGCGTAACGGCTGCCACCACGGTCAAATACGACGGCGTCGACGCCGGCCGTCTTAGCGCGCTCGGCGACAAGTTCGCCAACCTTGCGCGCCTTGGCGGTCTTGTCGCCGTCCAGCTCGCGCAGCTCCGGCTCCATGGTCGACGCCGATGCAAGGGTGTGTCCCTTGCTGTCGTCGACGACCTGGACGAAGACGTGCCGCGCTGAACGGGTGACGACCAGGCGCGGACGCGCCTCAGTGCCAACGACCTTCTTGCGAAGACGTGCGTGTCGGCGGGACTTGGCCGCTGACTTGCTCTTGCCTCTAGTTCCGAGACCCATGATTACTTACCACTCTTTCCGGCCTTGCGGCGGACTACCTCGCCGGCGTAGCGAACACCCTTGCCCTTGTAGGGCTCGGGCTTGCGCAGCTTGCGAATGTTTGCGGCGACTTCTCCAACAGCCTGCTTGTCGATGCCATGCACCGTCAGCTTGGTGTTGCTTTCAACTGTGAAGGAGATGCCTGCGGGGGGATCGACCGTAACCGAATGCGAGAAGCCGAGTGCGAACTCAAGTGAGTTGCCCTTAGCCGCGACGCGGTATCCAGTGCCGACGATTTCGAGGCCCTTTGAGTAGCCCGCGGTGACGCCAGCGATCTGGTTGGCGATCAGCGTGCGGGTCAGACCGTGAAGTGAACGCGATGCGCGCTCGTCATCAGGACGTGTGACCAGTACCTGGCCGTCCTCAAGCTTGACCTCAATCGGGTTCGCGACGGTGAGCTGAAGCTCGCCCTTGGGACCCTTTACGGAGACGGCTGAGCCGTCAATCTTGATGTCGACGCCAGCAGGGACGTCGATCGGAAGTCTTCCAATACGTGACATGACTGGCTACCAAACGTAGGCGAGGACTTCCCCACCCACACCCTTCTGTGTGGCCTGGCGGTCCGTGAGGAGACCAGACGAAGTCGACAGGATGGCAACGCCGAGCCCACCGAGAACGCGGGGGATCTCCGTCGACTTTGCGTAGACGCGAAGGCCGGGCTTCGAAACACGCTTGATGCCCGCAATGGAGCGTTCACGGTTAGGGCCGTACTTCAGGTCGATGGTGAGTGTCTTGCCGACGCGGGCATCCTCAATCTTCCACTCGTTGATGTAACCCTCGGACTTGAGAATTTCAGCGATGTGGGATTTGAGCTTGCTGCTCGGCATGGACACGGTTTCGTGGTACGCCGAGTTCGCGTTACGCAGTCTGGTCAGCAGGTCTGCGACCGGATCTGTCATTGTCATAGTGCTTGTTTCCTAATCTCGTCTGGTTTCGGCACCCCGTACACGGAGGTCGACCTGGACGATCGGTGTCGCCGACCGAGCTTGCCGAGGATTCGACACGCCCGATCAGCGCTGGTTTATTACTGCGCGTTCTCTGCGGACTTGAACGGGAAGCCGAGAGCCTTGAGCAGCGCGCGTCCTTCTTCGTCGTTATTCGCAGTGGTAACGATGGTGATGTCGAAGCCGCGTACGCGGTCGATTTTGTCCTGGTCAATCTCGTGGAACATCGACTGCTCGTTCAAACCAAACGTGTAGTTGCCACGTCCATCGAACTGCTTGTCGCTCAGACCGCGGAAGTCACGAATACGCGGAAGCGCAAGCGTGATCAAACGGTCGAGGAATTCCCAGGCACGGTCACCACGAAGGGTGACGTGGGCGCCGATCGGCTGACCTTCGCGCAGTTTGAACTGCGCGATGGATTTACGGGCGGCGGTGACCTGCGGCTTCTGGCCGGTGATCGCGATGAGGTCCTTGACCGCACCATCGATAACCTTGCCGTCGCGGGCAGCCTCGCCGACGCCAGTGTTGACAACGACCTTCACGAGACCAGGAACCTGGTGCACGTTGGTGAAGCCGAAATCTTTCTTCAGCTGGTCCGAAATCTCGCTGCGGTACTTCTGCTTGAGGCGAGGCTGTGCTGACTTAACAGACGCTGCGCCAGTCGCGGTTGCGGTGTCGCTCATTACAGGTCCTTACCTGACTTCTTGGCGTAGCGGACGCGAACGGTCTTTTTGACGCCGTTCTTTTCCACTACCTCGTTACGGAAACCAACGCGTGTCGGCTTCTTGGATTCTGGGTCGACCAGTGCAACGTTCGAGATGTGAACGGGAGCCTCGAAGGTCTCGATTCCACCAGTCTTCGTCCCACGCTGGGTCTGTCCAACACGTACGTGCTTGGTGACGAAGTTGATGCCTTCAACGACAACGCGGTTCTTCTCGACCTGAACCTCGAGTACGCGCCCCTGCTTGCCACGGTCTCCGCCGCGAGCCTGGGTACGACCGGTGATCAGCTGGACGATGTCGCCCTTTTTGATGTTCGCCATGATTAAATAACCTCCGGTGCCAGCGAGATGATCTTCATGAACTTCTTGTCGCGAAGCTCGCGCCCGACCGGTCCGAAGATGCGGGTACCACGGGGGTCCCCATCCGTCTTCAGAATGACCGCTGCGTTCTCGTCAAACTTGATGTACGAACCGTCTGCGCGGCGCGTTTCCTTCTTGGTGCGAACGATGACAGCTTTGACGATGTCACCCTTCTTCACGTTGCCGCCGGGGATGGCGTCTTTGACTGTAGCGACGATGACGTCACCGAGTCCGGCGTAACGACGACCGGAGCCGCCGAGAACGCGAATCGTGAGCAGCGTCTTGGCACCGGTGTTATCGGCTACCTTGACTCTAGATTCCTGCTGGAGCATGTTGTGTCCTTATTCGTAAGCAAGCGCGGCGCGCTTACTTAGCCTTCTCGAGGATCTCGACCAGGCGCGCACGCTTGGTGGCGCTAAGCGGACGGGTCTCGCTGATGACGACGAGGTCTCCGATGCCGGCCGAGTTGGTCTCATCATGAGCCTTGACCTTGGACGTACGGCGGATGACCTTGCCGTACAGGGCGTGCTTCACGCGGTCTTCGACCTCGACGACGATGGTCTTGTCCATCTTGTCGCTGACGACGTAACCACGACGGGACTTGCGCTGCCCGCGGACGGCTTCGCCCTTGGCCGCTTCGGTTGCTGAGCTGGAAGCTTCAGTCTTAGCCATTACTTGGCCTCCTCGGTCTTATCGGCCTCCGACGCTGGCGCGTCGGACTTGGTGGCCTTGGTCTTCTTCTCAGCCTTGGCTGGAGCTTCAACCGCGACGGGAGTTGCACGAATACCCAGCTCGCGCTCACGGATGACCGTGTAAATGCGAGCAATGTCGCGCTTTACAGCGCGCAGGCGTCCGTGGCTGTCCAGTTGGCCGGTGGCCGACTGGAAGCGCAGGTTGAAGAGTTCCTCTTTGGCCTTCTTCAGTTCGTCGACGAGTCGCTCGTCTTCGAGGGTGTCAAGCTCAACGGGGCTGAGCTCCTTGGATCCGATCGCCATTATGCGTCGCCCTCCTCGCGCTTGATGATGCGCGCCTTCAATGGCAGTTTGTGGATAGCACGGGTAAGCGCCTCGCGAGCAACCTTCTCGTCTACGCCGGCGAGCTCGAAGAGCACGCGACCCGGCTTGACGTTGGCTACCCACCATTCAGGCGAACCCTTACCGGAACCCATGCGGGTTTCAGCTGGCTTCTTGGTAAGCGGGCGGTCGGGGTAGATGTTGATCCACACCTTTCCACCGCGCTTGATGTGACGCGTCATAGCGATACGAGCTGCCTCGATCTGCCGGTTCGTCACATATGCGGGCGTAATCGCCTGGATACCGTACTCACCAAAGGAAACCTTGGTGCCACCGGTAGCGTGGCCACTACGGCCGGGGTGGTGCTGCTTGCGGTGCTTGACCCTGCGTGGAATCAACATTGTTATGCCTCAACTCCTGCTGCTGCTGCTGGAGCGGCTTCTGCCTTAGGGGCAGCGCCTGCACCGGCACCACGACGGGGGCGGTCATCGCCACCGCGACGCTCAGGGCGCGATGACTTGGCGTTGGCCTGCTCGCGAGCAAGTTCCTTATTGGTGATGTCGCCCTTGTAGATCCAGACCTTGACACCGATGCGACCGAACGTGGTACGAGCCTCATAGAAGCCGTAATCAATGTTGGCACGCAAGGTGTGCAGCGGCACGCGACCTTCGCGGTAGAACTCGGAGCGGCTCATTTCTGCGCCACCGAGACGACCGGAAACCTGGATACGAACACCCTTGACGGTTGGGGTGCGCTGAGCGCCCTGCAGTCCCTTACGCATTGCGCGGCGGAAAGCCACACGTGCAGAAAGCTGCTCGGCGATGCCCTGCGCGACAAGCTGCGCTTCAGCCTCGGGGTTTTTGACCTCGAGGATGTTCAGCTGAATCTGCTTGCCCGAGAGCTTCTCGAGGTCCGTGCGGATACGCTCCGCCTCGGCGCCACGACGACCAATCACGATGCCCGGGCGGGCAGTGTGAATGTCAACGCGAACGCGGTCACGGGTGCGCTCGATATCGATTTTCGCGACACCGGCGCGGTCGAGGCTCGTCTTCAGCAGGTTGCGGATCTTGATGTCCTCAGCCACGTAGTCGGCGTAACGCTGACCGACCTTGGTGCTGTCAGAGAACCAACGCGACACGTGGTCGGTGGTGATTCCCAGACGGAAACCGTAGGGATTTACTTTCTGGCCCATTACTTCTTTCCTGCCTTGGTCTTGGCTGCTGCCGTGGTCCCGGTCGCCTCATCAGGCGTCGCCAGCACGATGGTGATGTGGCTGGTGCGCTTCAGGATCTGGAAAGCACGTCCCTGAGCACGCGGCTGGAACCGCTTCAAGGTCGTTCCCTCATCGACGTATGCGGATGAGACGAACAGGTCCTGCTCATCCAGGTAGCTGTTGCTCGCATCAGCTTTGACTCGCGCATTGGCGATAGCTGAAGCAACAAGCTTGTACACGGGATCACTCGCGCCCTGCGGTGCAAACTTCAGGATGGCCAACGCCTCCTGGGCCTGCTTGCCGCGGATCATGTTGACAACACGACGGGCCTTCGTGGGGGTCACGCGGATGTGACGCACTCGTGCGATCGACTCCACCATTTCTCTACCTCCTACGTCCCCGCGTTAGCGGCGACGACCCTTCTTGTCGTCCTTAACGTGACCGCGGAAGGTACGAGTCGGCGAGAATTCGCCGAGCTTGTGTCCAACCATGGATTCGGTGATGAACACCGGGATGTGCTTGCGTCCGTCGTGGACAGCAATGGTGTGGCCGAGC
>JAODMI010000063.1 GCA_025464755.1 Homoserinimonas sp. | reverse complement strand
TGGGCGCGTCGCCTGCGGGAACCGTCGTATGACCTGGTGCAACGCCCCCGAGGGTGAGGAAAACCGCATGAGCCACACGAAACCTTCGTGAGCGCGGTCTTTCCGCACACCGTCATCCCTGTTCGGTACGCTACGACGTCGAGAGTTCCACCCCGCCAGTTCGACGCCGCTTTGCGTGGGCCCGCCCCATGCCGTGGCTGATCCCTGCAGTGCGGAGCTTTGGCGCAGCGGGTTATCCGCTTTCAGGTACGGGAGCAAGCGCATAGGCCTGGTCCCTGGGCCCGGGGTATCCCTCGTTGCGCAAAGTGTCGATCTCATAGTGCAGCAAGTCTGCGGTCAATGGCGTGACGACAGGACCTTCGGCCTCCCATTGAAGAGGCTCGACATATAGTGCCCGATAGGTGAAAGCGCCGTCCCAACCATGGAAGGCTATCCACGACTCGCCGGCGGATGTTTGGAGGATGTCCTGCCCTCCGGGCCCGCGGACGGCGTCACCTGAGGAGCCCGTCGACAGGAAAGGTTCGTCGTTTTTCTCCCAGGGACCGTCAAGGGACGTGGCTGTCGCGTATCCGACCGCGTAGTCCTCTCCCCCATAATCGTTGGCTGAGTAAAACAGGTAGTAGGTGCCGGTGTTTTTGACCAGCGTCGGCGCCTCTACCAAATGGCCTTCCCAACTAAGGGTTTGCTTAAACGCTTGGGTCGCGGGCCCCGCAAGTGTGAGACCATCCGGAGACAGCGGTGCGATGCTTATCCAGGTGTCGAGCCCACAACAGTTTCCGTCGTTCTTCCACAACAGATAATGGTTGCCGTTCTCGCTGTACACGCTCGCGTCGATAGCTCCCCCCTGGTCTGCAGGGCACACGAGCATCGCATCTCCCTGCACCACGAAAGGTCCGGTGGGCTGCGCGGATGTTGCCACTCCAATACATTGCAGGGCTGGCATGAAGTTTGTGGCCGTGAAGTACATGACGTATTGTCCGCCGAGTGCGCTGACCTCCGGTGCCCAGGTCTTGCCTGGGATGATCCACGTCGGCAGTGTGGGTAACGCGTCACTGTCAAGAAGCTCCCACTTTTCAAGGTCAGTGGATGCAGCTACCTGCACGTTTTTATTGTTGTCATTGGTGGCGTAGGCATAGAACGTCCCACCAGCCTCCACAATGTCAGGGTCGGCGAAGTTGCGGTCGACTGCCGGCTGAACACCTGATGCGACATCTTCAGGCACACCGTCTTCCGGCCGGGAGTCCGAGTGCTGTGAGCAGCCACCCAACAGCGCCAAGCTTGCCACTGCCAGGCCAATACCGACATTTTTGGCGGTGCTCCGCGCTGGCATATCGCTACCCCTTCACACCCGACCGGGAAACCCCTTCAATGATGAACCGCTGCAGGAAGACGAACAGTATGAGCACCGGAACACTCGCAATAACCGCTCCAGCCATCAGCAGGTCATATCGAACAGCGTTTGCCGTTTGCAGGGTCGACAGTCCTGCAGGCAGGGTTTGCATATCGGGGCTGAAGAGCACGTAAACCGGCCAAAGAAAATCGTTCCAGTTGGTGAGAAATGCCAGCAGGGCGAGCGTTGCCATCGCGGGCTTGGCCAGCGGCAGAACAATTTTGGTGAAGATTTGCAATCGGTTGGTGCCGTCGAGCAGCGCTGCCTCTTCCAACTCGATTGGGATGCTCACAAAGAATTGCCGCATAAAGAACACGCCAAAAGCGGATGCTGCGGTGGGGACGACAATTGCCAGCAAAGTGTTAAGCCATCCCAGGGTGCCCACGATGAGGTAGTTCGGGATGATGAGAATGACCGGCGGTACGAACAATGTTGCCACGATCGTTGCGAAGACCAGGTTTTTACCGCGAAAGTTCATCCGTGCAAGCGGATATGCGGCAAGCGAGGCGGTAATCACGACAAGCACTGCGTTTGCTGCGGCGGCGAGAATGCTGTTGGCAAACCATCGCAAGACTGGTGTGCCGCTGGCGTTGAATATTGTCTCGTAGGCCTGCAGGCTGAAGGGGTTCGGGAACCACGTCGGCGGGATACCGGCCGCTTCTGCACGCGTCTTAAAAGACGTCACGATCATGAAGATTAATGGGCTGATGAAGATCAGCGCGACAATCGCCAGGACGATAAAACGCAGGATGCGCTTGCCCCTGCCGGGCTTCGGCCTCTCCCGACTCTGGACCTGCTGCGGTGTTTCAGCGGTGACAGTCATCAGAAGTCCTTTCTCGCAGCCGCGTTATCGACGACCTTGTCACGCCGCTCCCGGAAGATCCAGAACACGAAGATGCTCAAGATGATGAGGAAAACCGTGAGCACATAGCTCATGGCCGCAGCATCCCCCATCTTGAAGTTCCGGAGCCCAGTCTCAGCTATCTGGAAGATGGCGGTGCGCGTCTCCCTGCCTGGACCGCCCTGGGTCATGATGTATGACTGCCCGAACATGTTCGCCGAGGCGATGATCGTAATCATCGTTACGAAGGCGAGGATTGGGCGCATACCGGGAACGGTCACGTTCACGAACTGCTGCCAACCGTTGGCACCGTCCACTTTGGCCGCTTCGTAGAGTTCGGCAGGAATGTCTTGTAGCGCCGCCAAGTAGATGACCGCGTTGAATCCGAGCGTCCACCACACGGTCACCCCGATTAGAGCAACCCAGGCTGCGGGCACGGTTGTCGTCCAAGCCGTATCGTCGGGCAGCCCGAGCCTTCCGAGGTAATAGTTCACCATGCCAATGTTGTTATCGAGCAGATAACGCCACAGCAGACCGATGACTGCAACGCCAAGAACATACGGCGCGAAGTACACCGCCCGAAAGAAGTTCCTCCCGGGAAACTTCTGGTTCATCAGCAGCGCCACAGCAAAAGGGATGACCAGAAGTAGCGGAACACTGAAAATCGAGAAGATGAAGGTGGCCCTCATCGATGTCCAAAATGGCTCCGACGTCAGGGAATCTGAGTCGAAGAGCTGGGCATAATTTTC
Source organism: Homoserinimonas sp. (assembly GCA_025464755.1). Taxonomy (GTDB): domain Bacteria; phylum Actinomycetota; class Actinomycetes; order Actinomycetales; family Microbacteriaceae; genus RYN-87. The sequence continues at coordinate 4,444 of JAODMI010000063.1, read as the reverse complement.
CAGTCCAACGAACGGTTGTCTTGGCAGCGTGTAGTCCCATTGGTGGAGGCTGATCCACAATCCCAGAAGCGTCGGCAGCACCACGAAAGCGATGAAGAGCAGCAAGTACGGCGCGAGGAACAACCAAGGGGTGAAAGGCCCCTGGGCCAGCTTGCGAGTGCGCCTGCGTTTGGCGTCGGCGAGCGCCCTCCCAGTGAGAGGGGCGCCCGCCTGAGCGGTTCGGGTCATTCAGATCACTCCCCGAACGACGCGCGGTTTTCTTCCATTAACTTGGTTGCCTGCTCTGCCTGCCGTGACAACGCTTCCTCCGGTTCTGCCCGCCCGAGGACTGCGTCGCTCACGGCCATTTCAAGCGTCTCGGACTGCACCGTGCCGATGCCCGGGATAGGCGGCAGGAACCGCATGTCATCGATCCGTTCGGCAATCGGTCCCTGCACGGTGCCGTCCAGAACTCCGGACTGACGCACGGATTCTCGAGCAGGAATCATGCCAGAACCTGCCCAGTCACCTGAGTGTTCGCTCATCCATGCAATGAACACCTTGGCCGCATTCACCTTGTTGTCATCCGCTTGAGTTTGCCTTGGCAGGTAGAAGTTATGCGAGTTGGCCCACACTGCCGGTTCATTTCCAATCGCAGGGATGGGCGCCGCCGCGAACGGTAACCCGGACTCGGTGAGGTCGTTGATCTGCCAAATCCCGTCCCAGGTGATCGATGTCTGCCCGTTCTTGAAGGCGACATATTGTGAGTCGATGGCCACATCGGCCGGGCTGAAACCTTCATCCACCAAGGAACGCTGCCAGCTCAACGCCTCAACGCCTTCCTCGGAATTGAAGGTGGCTTCGGATTCGTCCTCAGCGTAGGGCTGTCCGCCGTTCTGCCACAGCAGCGACAGGAACATCAAGTGTCCTGGCCAGAGGGCCGGCGACCAGAACGGTGTCTGGAATCCAGCCGCCTGCAGTTTGGTCAGCGCCTCTTCGAACGACGCAGCATCTGTTGGAGCGTCGGTGATACCGGCTGCCGCGAAATGTTCTGTGTTGTAGTACATCGCAAGCGAGTGAACATCAAGCGGGATGCCGTACCGCTGGTCTTGATAGACACCGGCGTCCCACACCTCTTCGGTGAAGTCGTCGGCAGAAAGCTTCAACGTTTCAGCCAGATCATCCACGGGAACGATAACGTTGCGCGCCGCCATAGTGGCCAGTTGGTCGAGGTGCATCACGCCGACGTCCGGCCCCTCCCCCGCAGTCACGGCGGCTGGCAGCCGCTGGTAATAGTCACCCCACTCAACGGTGTTCGACTCGATGGTGATGTTGTCGTGCTCTTCCATGAACTGGTCCACCATTTGTTGCATGAATGGGCCGTCACCTCCGGTGAACCCATTCCAATATGACAACTCGACATCCGGGCCGTCGTACTCACCCGTGAACTCTGAGGCGGTGTCCTGCTGCGTTCCCCCGCCCGAGCATCCGGTCATAGCCACCGCCGACGCCAGCCCGACGGCGCACACTGCCATCACTCGCCGACTCCTTGTGGAGTGATTTACCAACATGACGTCCTCCTCTTTGAAAACTTGCCATGAAATACATGCTGCGATTGTGGTGCAGCCTCCCGACAGCAGTCCGCAGAAGGGAGACTTACTCACAAGTTACTCTTCATGACCCACATTCGGGGGGTCTACCGCGTACATGTTTTGTGCGCTAGTGAACGATAAATGTGTGGGCACAATGGCTTGCGCAGGCAAATTGAACCCGGCTACCGTCTTCAGCTATGCCGAACACGCTCGCCATTACCGGCCCTGTCTACGGTGACTACTTCGCCGATCCCTTCGTGCTTCGGGTCGGCGACCAATATTTCGCCTACGGCACCGGTGTTGCCTCACCCGGTCCGGTCTTCGAGACGCTGAGCTCAGCCGACCTAAAAACGTGGACGCCCCGCGGCCGTTGCCTGGTTCGTCTCGATGCTGGTGCGGGCGATGAGTACTGGGCGCCAGAGGTGGCGGTCTTCGATAACGCGTACTGGATGTACTACTCAGTCGGGCATGGCATCTCTGGACACCACCTTCGCGTCGCTCGAGCCGAGAACCCGATTGGCCCCTTCATCGACCAGGGAGTGAACCTGACCCCGAGGGAAATGTTCGCTATCGACCCACACCCTTTCCAAGACAGGGATGGTTCCTGGTACCTCTACTACGCGCGGGACGTTCTGGATGGTGACAGGCCAGGCACCCACCTGGCCGTTGATCGCTTGGTTAGCGTGACACAACTGGCCGGAGACCCGGTGGAAGTGCTGGCCCCATATGCTGACTGGCAACTGTTCGCCGCTGATCGGCGCATGTATGGCTCGGTGTACCAGTGGCACACGCTGGAAGGCCCGACCGTGGTGTATCGAAGTGGGCGGTACTGGATGACATTCTCCGGCGGATCCTGGGAAGGCGATGGCTACGGGGTTGCCTGGGCGACCGCAGAGCATCCCCTCGGCCCGTGGGCATATGCTCCCGAAGGCACCGGGCGGCTGTTGGAGACCACTGGCGAGCTCATCGGGCCGGGTCATAGTTCGTTGACGACAACCCGCGAAGGGGGCGACGTTATCGTCTTTCACGCGTGGGACACAGGCATGGCGAATCGGCTGATGCACGTTCGACCTATCTTCTTCGGCCCTGACGGCCCCCGGATCGGCTGATTGTGCTGCAGCCCTTCCGCTCGAGATTCACGCGCGTATAGTTTCCGGCAAGAAGTCGCTTTCACCACCGAGGTCTCGAGGGAGAGATGATGAGCGCCGTGGGAAATGAACCCGTGCTGGAACAGGATCCGACCCTTCCTCCTGTCGCTGTAGACCCCAGGGAAAAAGAGGCCGAAGACCGGCATTGGTCGCCGCTGAAAATCGCTGTGTGGGTGGCAATAGCTCTACTCGGCGGGCTCAGCTGGGTGATGCTGGCCTTTGTACGCGGGGAGACGGTCAATGCCATCTGGTTTGTTTTCGCCGCGGTTTGCACTTACTTCATCTTCTATCGGTTCTACTCGAAGTACATCGAGACGCACATCACCAAACCGAATGATCTTCGCGCCACTCCAGCCGAATACAAGGGCGATGGCAAAGACTATGTGCCCACCGACCGACGGGTGCTCTACGGGCACCACTTCGCCGCGATCGCCGGAGCCGGACCGCTGGTCGGGCCTGTTTTGGCAGCACAGATGGGTTACCTTCCCGGAACACTGTGGATCATCGTCGGAGTCGTCCTGGCCGGTGCCGTGCAGGACTACCTCGTGCTGTTCTTTTCGATGCGGCGTGGCGGCCGATCCCTCGGCCAGATGGCCCGCGATGAGCTTGGCACCATCGGCGGCATTGCAGCCCTAGTCGCGACCTTAGCGATCATGGTCATCATTGTGGCTATTCTCGCGCTCGTCGTTGTCAATGCGTTGGCGGAGAGCCCATGGGGTGTCTTCTCTGTGTCGATGACGATCCCCATCGCCTTGTTCATGGGCTGTTACCTGCGCTTCCTGCGGCCAGGCAAGGTTGTGGAAGTGTCGATCATCGGATTCGTTCTGCTGCTGGCCGCCATCATCGGCGGTGGCGCCGTCGCAGCCACAGAGTGGGGTGCCGAGTTCTTCCACCTCGAACCACTCACGATTGCTATCGCCATCGTCGTGTATGGCTTCATAGCCGCCATCCTCCCGGTCTGGCTTTTGCTGGCACCGCGCGACTACTTGTCCACGTTCATGAAGATCGGCACCATTGCGATGCTCGCTTTGGCGATTATCATCGTGCGGCCCGAGCTGAACGTGCCGGCGTTCAGCGAATTTGCCGCCAGCGGGCAAGGACCGGTCGTGGCGGGCAACCTTTTCCCGTTTCTCTTCGTGACCATCGCGTGTGGCGCTCTGTCTGGGTTCCACGCCCTCATCGCATCCGGAACCACCCCCAAACTAATCGAGAAGGAACGCCAGACCCGACTCATCGGCTACGGCGGAATGCTGATGGAATCCTTTGTCGCGATCATGGCCCTCGTAGCCGCACTGTCGATCGACCGAGGTATTTACTTCGCGATGAACTCTTCCGCCGCAGCCACCGGAGGCACGGTCGAGGGTGCGGTTGCCTTCGTCAATAGTCTCGGGCTCGCCGGCGTGAATATCGATGCGAATGCTCTGCTGCAAACGGCCAAAGATGTCGGAGAAGAAAGCATCGTCTCCCGCACAGGTGGCGCTCCCACGCTCTCGGTCGGTCTGGCAAACATCATGTCCCAACTGGGTGGCGGCAGCGGGTTGATGGCTTTCTGGTACCACTTCGCCATCATGTTTGAGGCACTGTTCATCCTCACGGCCGTGGACGCCGGCACGCGGGTGGCGCGATTCATGCTGCAAGACAGCGTCGGTAACTTCATTCCCCGCTTCAAGGACACGTCATGGCGAGTGGGAGCCTGGGTGACAACGGCGATCATGGTGTCTGCCT
>JAODMI010000040.1 GCA_025464755.1 Homoserinimonas sp. | reverse complement strand
GAATGCGTGAGCGTCCGCTGCATTTCGTTTGGTATAACTCACCAGCATGGTCGGTGTGCGCCGGGCGTCACGCGAGTGGGTTTGTACCCCCGGCTGTTGCGCGATGCCGTTCTCGAGAAGCGTCCGTAGAGCGTCCTCATGGCGCTCCAGTTGCGTGAAGGAAGCCTTGAGCCGGTCACGACGGCTGCCCTTGACAGGGCCACCGAGCCCAGACAGGTAATCGACGGCGGCGGTGACACCGGCAAGCAGCTCGTAGGGCAGCGTCCCCAATTCGAAGCGTTCCGGAACAGCGTCGGACGATGGCAGAAGCTTGTCCGGCATCAGCGTCTCCAGAAGCGCGGGCGACGCGACCAGAGCACCCAGGTGCGGACCGAGGAATTTGTACGGCGAACAGGTGAAAAAATCAGCGCCGAGAGCATCGACGTCGACAGTGGAATGTGCGGCGTAATGCACACCATCAACGTAGACCAGGGCGCCGACGGCGTGTGCCGCGCGTGAAATCTCAGCGACTGGTGGGATGGTCCCGATAAGGTTCGACGCCGCCGTGACGGCGACGAGTCGTGTCTTCCCAGTCACGAGCGTGGACACGTCGGCCAGCTCGGATGTTGCGGGGTTGAAGTCCGCCCACACCAGCGTCGCACCGGCACGCTCGGCGGCTTGCACCCACGGCCTTACGTTCGAGTCGTGGTCGAGTCGTGTGACGATGATCTCATCACCTGCGGTCCAGGATGGGGCGAGCATCCGAGAGAAATCGTAGGCGAGCTGCGTCGCACTTCTGGCGAAGACCACACCGCCAGCATCTGAGCCCGTGAGGTTGGCTATGGCAGAGCGAGCCTCCACCACAATTCGCTCAGCGTTGAGCTCTCCGTGTGTGCGCGAGCCCCTGTTCGATAGCGGGCTGGATAGAGCGGCTGTCATGGCCTGTACCACCGGCGTTGGCGTCTGAGTGCCTCCCGGTCCGTCGAAGAAAGCCCATCCGCTGTTCAGCGCGGGAAAGTCGTCGCGAACAGCATCAACGTCGTACGCCATGGTCGCCTCTAGTCGAAGATGGGGCCGCGGGTGCGGCTGCGCTTCAACTCGAAGAACCCGTCGAAACTCGCTGCGGCGACAACGCCATCCCAGAGCGCCACTGCCTGCTCCCCCTTTGGTGCCGGCGAAATGACGGGCCCAAAGAATGCCACGCCGTTCACCGCGATGATCGGCGTTCCCACATCTTGCCCGACTCGTTCGATCCCATCGAAGTGGCTGGCGCGCATAGGTTCATCGAATTCGTCGCTGTCGGCGTAGCGAGCCAGTTCAGCGTCGAGGCCGAGCTCGCTGAGGGCCGCGGGGATCACCTGGTCGGGCGCCGTCGAGCCGCCTGGGTGAATGCGCGACCCCAATGCGTCATACAGAGGTTTGACAATGTGTTGACCCTGAAGTTCTGCGAGCGCGGCAACCAGGCGCGTGTAACGCAACGCGCGAGGCAAAAAGGCGCGGTACTCATCGCTGACGTGCTTGTCTTCGTTGAGAACGGCAAGGCTCATAACATGCCAGGTGATGTCAAGGTCGCGCTGTTGTGCCACCTCGTCAACCCATCGACTGGTCATCCACGCCCATGGGCAGGACGGATCGAACCAGAATTCGACGGCGGTAGCTGGCTGGATGTTGGCGGCGTCAGTCTTAGCAGAGGGCATACGCCCATTCAAGCTCATCGGGCTGCGTCACACCTCCAAACAGGCTATTTGCTGAGGAAAGGGACTGGCGATACGGCACAGGGAGGTTCACACTGGAAGTAGTGGTTTCCGCAAATTTGGAGGTCCCCATGCCAGTGGCCAGCACCCTCTCCGGAGTCAGTCCTCTGCCAGAATCGATACCTGTGCTGTCCCCGGGTAAACACAGAAGCCCCCGTAACGGTGCATGCTTCATGGAGTTCGCCTCTTACCTGGCTGGCGAACGGTGGAGTGACCATCCGCACTGCACGCATCCGCTCCTCGCCTTCCTCGCTCGAGGAGTCAATGACTTTACGACGGATGAGGGGCGATCAAACTTGGCGCCGTTGATTCCCTCAGTCATAGGACTGACAAGTGCCGATCCCAGGGTCGACGTCGCAATAGCGTTGCGCGCCGCGACAATGGCGCTCCCGGTCGCAAGTTCTGGCAGGCAGCGCGCCCTGGCAACGGGCATCCTGGCCTGTGAGCGTGCATTAACGGAGCTCGGCAGTGCTCCCAACGCCGAAGCACAGGCGCTCATCGACCAGGCCTCCCATGATGTGCCCGACGCCTGGCGTTGGGCGAGGAACTTCACCAGCGGCAACTACTGGCAGAAGGGCCTGTCATTCACTCGGGCGGGTCGGGCGATCGTTAGTACCTCCGTGCTGGGGATCGCGCAGGCGTGCATTCCTGACCCGGACCAACGGCTCCGAGCGGTCCTTGCCTCGGCAATCGACGATTGTGCCCAGTTGCTGAACATTGCGACCGCCCGGACTGCGCAGGAACCAGCTTCAGAACAACGGCATTACAGCCGTCGATAGCAGGTGCAGCCTGACTTTCTGCGTGCAGCAGACCCTGACCGTGCGTGGCGTCCCTATTAGGCTTGCCTGCGGACACAATCCACTCTCGAACAGGAGCCACGCAAATGCCAGGAGACAACCTAACCCGGGTCGAAGCGCAGAAGCGCAAGGCTCTTGTCGCTGTCAGTAATTACGACATCACGCTTGATCTGACAACAGGTGAAGAGACTTTCCGCAGCACCACCGTGGTCACATTCACCGCCACCGCAGGGGCTTCCACCTTCATCGACGCCATCACGCGCTCGGTGCACTCCGTCACCCTCAATGGCAAGAGCCTCGATTTGGGCGTAGCTGACGGCGTGCGCATCCAGCTCGACGGTCTGGCCCAAAACAATGTGCTCACGGTCGTGGCTGATGCCGAATACACCAACACCGGGGAGGGCCTTCATCGCTTCGTCGACCCTGTAGATGGTGAAATCTACCTGTATTCGCAGTTCGAAGTTCCTGACAGCCGTCGCGTATTCGCTGTTTTCGAGCAGCCCGATCTTAAAGCCACGTTCACATTCACTGTCATCGCACCCGCCTACTGGCAGGTTGTCAGCAACTCTCCCACACCCGACCCCCTGGTCGACGGGGACACTGCAACATGGAGATTCGCCCCAACCCCCATCTTGTCAAGCTATGTGACTGCCCTGGTGGCTGGCCCCTACGCCGTCATCCGCAGCGAGCTGACAAGCCGCGATGGGAGAACCATCCCGTTGGGCCTCTTCTCCCGTAAATCATTGAGCCAGTACGTCGACGACGAGTACATCTTTGAAAAGACCCGCCAAGGCTTCGCCTACTTCGAAGAAAAGTTTGACTACGCCTACCCGTTCGAGAAGTACGACCAACTTTTTGTGCCCGAGTTCAACGCCGGTGCCATGGAAAACGCCGGCGCGATTACGTTCACCGAGTCTTACGTCTTCCGTTCGAAGGTCACAGACGCCGTCAAGGAGCGTCGCGTCGTCACCATTCTGCACGAGCTCGCACACATGTGGTTCGGTGACCTGGTCACCATGAAGTGGTGGAACGACTTGTGGCTGAACGAATCATTCGCCGAGTGGGCGTCGACGATTGCCGTCGCCGAAGCCACCGAGTGGACCGAAGCCTGGACGACGTTTCAGGCGATGGAGAAGAGCTGGGCTTACCGTCAAGACCAGCTTCCGTCCACGCACCCGGTGGTCGCCACCATCAACGACCTGGAAGACGTGCAGGTCAACTTCGATGGCATCACCTACGCCAAGGGCGGATCTGTGCTCAAGCAGCTGGTTGCCTGGGTGGGAATCGACGCGTTCTTCGCCGGGGTTGCCGCATATTTCAAGAAGCACGCTAATGGCAACACAGAACTGAGCGACCTGCTCGTCGAGTTGGAAAACACCAGCGGCCGTGAGCTCACCGAGTGGTCCAAACTGTGGCTCGAAACCGCCGGTGTCAACACTCTCCGCCCAGAAATCGAAACGGATGATTCGGGCACCATCACCACCTTCGCTGTCTTGCAGAGCGCTGCCGCTGACTACCCGACCATCCGCCCGCACCGCCTGGCCATTGGTTTCTACGACATTGACAGCGATAGTGCGGAGGGCAAGCTGAGCCGTTCGCATCGGGTGGAGATTGATGTGCACGACGAGCGGACAAATGTTCCCGAGCTCGTTGGTTTGCACAAGCCCGCGCTGGTTCTCCTTAACGACGACGACCTGGCATACGCGAAGATCCGCTTGGATGAAGATTCTTTAGCCATCGCTACCGAACAGCTTCGCAACATCGAGAACCCGCTCGCACGCTCCATCGTCTGGGGTTCCCTGTGGGATGCCACGCGCGACGCTGAGATCAAGGCGAGCGACTACGTGGGTTTGGTCCTCGCAAATATCGCCACCGAAACCGAGAGCACGACACTTCGTACCACGTTGTCCCAGCTTGGGCTCGTCGCCAAGCAGTACGTTACCCCGGTAAAACGCCAGTCGACTCTCCAACTTGTCGGCGACAGCCTGTGGCAACTGGCACAGGCTGCTGAGGCGGGATCCGATTCGCAGTTCCAGTTCGTTAAGTTTTTTGCGCACCTGGCATCGACCGACAGCCACTTCACGGCGCTGCAGGGTCTGCGCGACGGCTCCACGACATTGGACGGACTCGACATCGATACCGACCTGCGTTGGGAGATCCTCGAGGGGCTCGCACTCGGCAATAAGATCACCGCAAGCGATATCGATCAGGCTCTCGCTGCGGACAACACCGCGAACGGCCAGCAGGCGGCGGCGCGTGCTCGGGCGACATTCCCCACCGTTGAAAGCAAGGAGGCTGCATTCTCCTCGCTCGTTGATTCCGACAAGCTGTCCAACACGATTGTGCGGGCGACCACCATCGGATATCAGCACACCAATGAGCCATCGGCGCTGGCATCCGTCATGGACCGCTACTTCGACAACCTCACCGGGCTGTGGAAATCGCGCAGTTACGCCATTGCAGAGACACTTGCCGTCGGGCTGTACCCGGCACCGCTAGCCAATGCCGAGCTGCGGGATGCGACGCGTTCCTGGCTGGAGGCCAATCCGGAGGTGCCAGCGCTGCGTCGTCTGGTAAGTGAGAACCTCGCCGGTGTTGAGCGTGCGCTCAGGGTGCAGGAGCGCGACGCCGAATAGCGGCATGTGGTGCGTCGGTGATCGAGTTTGTTGAGATCTTCTAGCTGGGTCTCGGCAACCTCGACCAGCGGGAGCTTCCCAGCCCCCGAAAAGTAGACTGGGCCGATATGGAAGAAATCCCCGAAGCCTTCGACTGGTCCGCCTTCTGGCTAGGCGTCTGGAACTTCATTCAGTTCTGGCAAACCCCGATCACCGTCATCCTGGTCATCGTCGGTGCGATAGTGCTGCACCGCGTGCTGCACACCGTCATCCATCGCGTCGTCAACCGTGTTGTCAACGGGGTTAAAAAGAAGCAAAACGTTGAGGACACCCAGGCGCTGAACGCGTCACCACTGGCGGCGGTGCGTATTGTGCAGCGCACCCGCGCACTGGGCAGCGTGCTGAACAGCGTCGTGAGCGCAGCGATCGTTATCCTCACGGTGCTCATCCTCATCACTGTCGTGTTCCCCAACGCCACCGGGGCCTTCGCGGTCATCAGCGCGGCCGTCGGCGCCGGGCTGGGCTTCGGCGCTCAAAACATTGTGAAAGACATGCTGAACGGTTTGTTCATGGTGGCGGAGGACCAGCTCGGTGTAGGCGACGTCGTCGACCTGGGGCAGGCATCCGGTGTTGTCGAGGTGGTGGGGATTCGCATCACCCAAGTGAGGGGCGTTGACGGCACACTATGGTTCGTGCGCAACGGAGAAATCTTGCGCGTCGGCAACCAGTCGCAGGGCTGGGCTCGGGTAGTCATTGATCTGCCCATCCCCTACAAGTCTGACGTGAAGGCGGTGCAGGACACCCTATTGAACACCGCTATGGACATGGCGGCTAGCACGAAATGGAAACGTAAAATTCTGGAGAAGCCCGAAATCTGGGGCATCGAATCGATCTCCGCAGAGGCGCTAATCGTTCGACTCGTCATGAAGGCGCGACCGTCAGACCAATGGGATGTGGCGCGGGAGCTGCGTTTACGCCTCAAGCTGGCACTGGATGACATCGACGTCAAGTTGCCGGCACTGAATAGGGTTGTACTGGACGGACTGAAACCGTCCCTGGCTCCGGATGAGGTGAAAGCTGTGAACAGAGCCACAGCGACACCGAGCGGGGAGAAAACGAAACCATGAGCGATGGTGAAACCATGAGTGGCAACGGCGGCCAAATCAACCCGGTGACATTACGGGTCAGCGAACATGGGCAAGCGGCCGGTGGCAGCGTTTATGACCAAGTGGGCGGTCGGGCGAGTTTAGAGAAGCTTGTGCGCGCCTTCTACACGGGTGTGCGCGAGGATGACGTGCTCTGGCCGATGTATCCGGAGGCGGACCTGGAGGGTGCCATCCAGCGGTTAACCGGCTTCCTGGAGCAGTATTGGGGCGGCCCGGGAACCTACAGTCAAGAGCGCGGGCATCCGCGGCTGCGCATGCGACATAACGCGTTCAAGGTGAACCCTGACGCCCGTGATCGGTGGCTGCGCCACATGCGGGCCGCGCTGGACACCCTCAAGCTGAGCCCCCTGCATGACGCAACCATGTGGGCTTACCTGGACCGGGCAGCGCACGCCATGGTGAACACCTTCGACGAGTAGACTAGCCACACCGTTAGGCCACAGTTGCCAGCGTATCCCTCAACGCGGTCGTAGGCCGGCCGATCAGGCGGCTCAATTGGCCACTGGTCTCCGCGAGCACACCATCCCGGGTATTACCATCCAGCGCGACAACGAAAGCGGCCTGAGCTAGGGGAAGCCCGGCATCGGTGAGGATTTTGCGGTGCTCCTTCGGTGAGACCTTGCGGTATTCCACCGGCCGTCCGATCAGCTCGCTGATGGTGGCAGCCAGTTCCGTATAGTCCCAGGCATGGTCGCCGCTGAGCTCGTAGACCTGGCCCTCATGCCCCTCCCCGACGAGCACGGCGGCGGCGGCCTCCGCATAGTCCTGCCGACTCGCGCTGGCAACCCGACCATCGCCCAAGCTGGCGATGATCAGCCCGGTGTGCTTGGCCTGCTCCAGCACCTGGAAATAGTTTTCGGTGTACCAGTTATTCCGCAGCAACGCGTGCGCGATTCCTGAGCGGGCTAAGAGCTTTTCCGTCGCCTTGTGTTCCGGCGCCAGAACGAGCGCAGATGTGTCCGCGTGCGGTCCGCTCGTGTAGGCGATGAAGTTGACACCGGCATCTGTTGCGGCATTGAGCACGTTGGCGTGCTGGGCGATCCGCCTGCCGACAGCGCTGCTGGAGATGAACAAGAGTCGGTCCACGCCCTGCAAAGCTGCAGTCAACGTGTCCGGCTGCTCATACTCGGCCGCCCGCACCTGAACTCCGCGCTCAGCGAAGTCCGCGATTTTGTCTGTGGTGCGGCCGATAGCGACGATATCTTGGGCAAAGACCCCACGCTCAAGTAGTGATTCAAGAACTAATCGGCCCAAATGTCCGGTTGCTCCCGTGACGGCAAGGGTCATGGCGTTCCTCTCGTTGGGGCGCGTTGTTGTGCGCTCATGTGGTCAACGCGCGAACCTGCTCGCGTCTTCCCGGTAAGCAGCCGTCCGGTGTGGCGAGGATGCCACCGCGGCGAAGGGCAACGGCGATACACCTCAATCACCGTGCAACAGCTACTGTGCCTTAGCCAGGCTAGACGCAACGACCAGCGTGAGCGCGAACCACGCACCGACCTGAGTCCAGAACCGCGTCCTCAGCAGTTCAGATGCCCGCCCGCCGCAACATCCTTTCGACGTGCGAAACAATCGACGGGCCCGCCATCCGTTCGCTACCCGCAAACACAGTCGGCGCATCGCTTGCGATGTCGCCACCGCCGTGACCTGCCGGGAACGGAGCGGGCCGCTCCGGAGTCTGCCGAGCCTCAATTATCTGTCCGCCACGAAAGGACGGAGGCGACCTTTCCCTTGCCCGCATGGGAGCAGTGGGCGAGCGGACCAGCCGATGGTGACCACGACGAAAATTCTCTAGGTCAACCAAAAAGGTCAGTCTTTCAGCGCGGCCGGCAGTTCTTCCCAGAAGTACGCCATCGTCGCCGCTCCGCTTTGTAGTACGTCTATGCGCACACTCTCGTTACTGGAATGCCAGTGGTCTTCCAACAGCCCGGTACCGAAGAATACGGCCGGCACGCCAAGCTTCGAGGCGATGAGGTCGGTTGGCCCCCCTCCGGCGTTGCCCATCCGGCCGACTTCCTCCGTCTGGTAAGCGCGCTGCATCGCACGCTCGAGCGCCATCACCGCAGGATGTTCCGGGGTAACATATGCCTCCTGAGCGGTCGGTGGCACTATGAGTTCGAAATCAGCAGCATCACCCAACATGTGTTCGATCCAGGAGCGGAGTTGCTCTATGACGACATCGACGCGCTGGTCTGGCACCGTGCGAATACTGAAATCAGCGGATGCGACTGCCGGGATGGCTGCCCGGGAGACGTCATAGGGGTCTCCCGCCACAACCGTGAGAACCTCCGCTGCCGGGCGAACCCACAGTCGCTCAAGAACCGTGTAGCCACGCTCACCGACAATGTATTTGGTACCGGAGCGCTCCAGCCAGTCCTCTTCGCTGAAGGGCAAGTGAGCAAGCTCCGCCTTACGCGCGTCGGAGACCTCCACGACGGCATCGTAGAATCCGGGGATGGCCACCCTCCCGTCATCGTCGTAGAGGTGTCCGAGGAGGTTAGCCAGGTCTCTCACAGGGTTAGGCGACGGCCCCGAGACGGCACCGCTGTGAACGTCACGCTCAGGCCCAAAAATATCTAAGTGGGCGGTGATGGTTCCCCGCATACTGGTGCTGACGGCCGGGTAGTCCGCCTTCCACTGCAGCGTGTCGGTGAAAATGAGGAGGTCAGCGGCCATCTGCCGTCCGCGCTTGTCAAGAAGCTCCATCAAGTGGATGGAGCCGCTCTCCTCCTCGCCCTCTACAAGAAATTTGAGGTTCACCGCGGGCGCCTCCGCGCCGGTACGGGCGAGGTGCGCCCGCACTCCCCACACATGGGCAAGGACTTGCCCCTTCGAATCTGAGGCGCCACGGCCGAAAAGGCGACCATCGTGCAACACCGGTTCGAAGGGCGCCGTCTCGTCCCACTCCTCATCCTTGACCGCCCGAACATCGTGGTGGCTGTAGACGAGCACCGTGGGGCTACCGGGAGCAGCACACCATTCGGCGTACACAGCGGCCGTCTCCCCCGTCTGCCAAACTTCCGCCAACGGAAAACCCGCGTCACGAAACGCTCCGGCAAGCCAGTGGGCGGAGCGGATGCAGGCATGCTGGTATACCGGGTCACCGTCAACCGATGGAATACTCACCCATTCGCGCAACTGCCCCACCAACGCCGACGAGTTGTTTTCCAGGTACGCACGTACGGCTTCGCTGGATTCGCGTTGACAGGTCACTGCGCACCCACCTCATCTGCCAAGTCCTGGATCGCCTTTGCCAGGGTGACGTCTCGCCCGGTAACTCCGCCCACGTCATGGGAACTGACTGCGAAACTCGCTTTGCCCCAGCCGAAACAGATGTCGGGGTGGTGGCCCAAAGATTGCGCCAAATCACTGGCAAGGGCAACCAGGCGAGCTGCGGTAGCGAAGTCGGGGAAGGTGTACGACGCAGCCAGAGCGTTGTCGCGGTGCTGAAAAGAGGTGCCTTCAAGGTCGTCGCGCGTCTGGTCGGCGCTGAGTACGTACTGGTCGGTGTCCATGCTCCACGGTCGCTCCAACGCAGCATACGGTCAACCGGTTGCAATCAGCCGCAGCCCGCACTATTTGCGGGGTCCTGCATCCCAACCGCTGCCTGGCGTCCCTGCCTCAGGCCACTGAGCGGGCGACACCGACCGCAGGACGGGCAACGGCGACGACTTCAGCCACCCTCGAGGATGCGTTTGAGCATGGCCAGATCGGCGGCGATAGTGGCGGCATCGCTGAGAAAATCTCCATCCGTCATGTGCGGCGAACGTCGAAGGGTGAAGACCACCTCGCACTCGGAGCCGTTTGAGAGCACCCGCAGGGGGTTGTCAAAAATCTCTCCCGCCTCGGTGGTCACCCGGTGATCGAGGACGCCGAACGCGTTGCCAGGCGCAAACTCGATGCGGATTCGACCCATCGGCGACTGCGCAAACCACGCGCCGTCAACAAGCTCAAGCTCGCCGCCCATCCCCGAAGCCCATAATGCAAGATTGGCCGGGTTCGACGCAAAATCGTATACATCCTCGGCGGAGCGGTTGATGCTTATGCCAATGTGCTGGGATTCCAGTGCCATGCCGCCTAGCCTATGGAGTCCACCCTGCCTGCCCAAGGGCCAGATGAGCGTGAAGCGCTTCGCAGAGGTTGCCATGCCAACGATCGTGCGTAAGGTCGGAGCGTGGGAGTCACCTCGTTACTGCTTGTGCGCCATGGCGAAAGCACCGCCAATGTCGCCGCCTCTGCTGCGGAAGCTGCCGGCGCGGAGGTGGTGGACGCCCCGCTGCCGGACCCGGATGTACCGCTAACAGTAGTCGGCGTCGACCAGGCACTCGCCGTCGGGGAATGGCTGCGCAGCCTTCCTGGTGACGCGTTCCCGACGGCGGTGTGGTGCTCGCCCTATCTTCGCGCCACCGAGACCGCTCGGCTGGCGGTCCTCGAGCAGCGCTCTGAAATTCGTCTCCGCAGAGACGAGCGCCTACGCGATCGTGAACTCGGTATCCTCGACACGCTCACCCACATTGGCGTCCGCGCCAGATTTCCGCAGGAATTTGCACGCCGCAACCGTCTGGGCAAGTTTTACTACCGCCCACCGGGTGGTGAATCTTGGGCCGATGTCGCGCTTAGGCTGCGAATGCTACTGGCAGACCTGGACCGACTCGGCGAGGAGCAACGCATTATGGTGGTTGCCCACGACGCCGTCATCACGCTAGTGCGGTACATACTTGCAGGTGTCTCCGAACAGGAAATCTTGCGCGTAGCGCACACAACCCCGCTCCTGAACGCGTCCATCTCACGACTCGTTCGACCATCCGGTGAGGGCTCCTGGGCCGTCGATTTCTACAACTCCACCGAACACTTGCGTCGGTCTGGCACACTGGTCACGAAACACGCGGGAGATCCCGATGAATCAAAGAATTGACGTCCTGACCCCCAATGCCCTGCGAGCGTGGCCACTCCCCAGCGGCGCCGGGTCGAAATACGACCGCGGAACCGTGGTCGTTGTGGGCGGTGCGCGCAGGACACCGGGGGCGGCCATGCTGGCCGGATTGGCCGCGCTGAGAGTTGGGGCTGGCCGGTTGTCGATGGCTGTGGCCGAGTCGGTCGCTATTGGGGTTGCCGTTGCCGTGCCCGAGTCCGGTGTGACTGGCATGCGCGAGACACCCGAAGGTTCAGTTCTCGGCGACAACGCGGACCGGCTATTCGAAGACGTGTCGAAAGCGGATGCCGTCCTCATCGGGTCGGGACTGGATCACGCCGACGAGACCAGGGCCCTGATTCTCGCGCTCCTCCCCAACTTGGGTAAAGAGACCGCCGTTGTCCTCGATGCTTATGCGCTCGGCGTCCTCCCCGAAATTGCCGACCATCTGGGCCCCTGGCGCGGACGCATGGTTTTCACACCCAATACAGGTGAAGCCGAACGGTTGCTCGAGAAGGCAGTCGGCACGCTGGCCGATGATTTGCCTGCCATCGCGACACGCTATGGGGCCGTAGTGACATCGTTCGGCGTAGTCGCCGCGCCCGACGGCCGCACCTGGGATCTGGGATCAGGTGCCGGGGGGCTTGCAACCTCTGGTAGCGGAGATGTACTCGCGGGTACGATCGCGGGGCTGCTAGCGCGAGGCGCCACCCCGGAGCAGGCCGCATGCTGGGGAAGCTACCTCCATGCTGCCGCCGGGGACCGTCTTGCGGCCCGGATCGGCCCCAGTGGTTACCTCGCCCGGGAACTTGTCGACGAGCTTCCGACCGTCTTGGCCGAACTGGGGCAACGCGTGTGAGGCAACCAGAAAGCTGAGACGACCACCGAACTGATTCCATTACGGAGCTGATTCCACCACGGAGCTGATTCCAGATCCGCTGTGGCTTGCTCGTCGTACGTGAGGGCACGCAACCTTGTTTGCCCCGTAACCGGCCAGATGCGCGTGAGACTCAGCCCGTGTGCCAGATTTGCCTCGTCCCGTGGACGGCTAAGCACATGCGTCGGCCACGCTCGCCAGAACGCTCACAAGGGTG
>JAODMI010000187.1 GCA_025464755.1 Homoserinimonas sp. | reverse complement strand
CCGTAGAAGAGGCGTCCGCTCAGGAGTACCGGGCCGTACTGACGGTGGCAGATGATGGCCCCGGCATCCCGGAGAGCGTGCAACCGGTACTGTTCGAGCGATTCGCACGCGGTGACGGGTCAAGGTCTCGGGAGGCCGGCAGCACAGGCTTGGGCCTTGCACTTGTCAAGGCCGTAGTCGATAAGCACGGCGGCGCCGTTTCGGTGGGCAGCGAACCGGGAAAGACCGCGTTCCGCGTTGAACTTCCCTTACCTGCTGTCGTTAAGGCTTCAGCACTACTTTGATGCAGCCATCTTCTTTCTTTTGAAATATTTCGTAGAGTGCAGGAGCGTCTTCGAGGGGAACTTCATGGGTAATAAGGTCGGTGACTCCCAGCGGGTCTAACGGGTCCTCCACCAATGGCATGATGTCATCGACCCACCGGTGTACGTTGCACTGGCCCATGTGGATGGCTACCTGCTTGTCGAACAACGTCTTCATGGGGATGATGTCGGCGTCGCCCGCGTACACGCCACTGAGCGACACTGTGCCGCCACGGCGGACTGTGTCAAAGGAGGCGTACAGCGCGGCGGTGCGGTCCATGCCCATGTTCTCCATCGCCGGACGTGCAAGCGCGTCAGGCAGGAGACCGACCGCTTGCTGAGCGAAGCCGATAGCCGGGTTCCCGTGAGCTTCCATGCCGACGGCATCGATAACACTGTCTGGGCCTCGGCCCAGGGTGCGTTCTTTCAGCTCCGCGGATATGGTGTCTGTGAGGTCGAACGTGATGATGCCGTGGCGCTCAGCCATGGTACGGCGCTCGGCAACCGGATCTACCGCTAGCACTTCGTATCCCCTGTACTTCGCGATTCTGCTGGCGAACTGGCCGACAGGACCTAGGCCAAAGACCGCGACTGTTCCGCCTGCGGGGATGTTCGCGTACTCAACCGCCTGCCATGCTGTGGGAAGGATGTCGCTGAGGAAGAGGTACCGCTCATCGGGCAGGTCGTTACCCACCACGATGGCGTTGTCATCGGCAAGCTGCACGCGAAGCATCTCGGCCTGTCCGCCAGGCACCTGGCCATACAACTTGGTGTAACCGTACAGGCGGGCTCCGCTTTCATACTCGCGAACCTGGGTGGTCTCACACTGAGTCGTCAGACCTTGCTGACACATGAAGCACGCCCCGCAGGCGATCGGAAAGGGGATGACGACGCGGTCACCCACCTTAATGCGAGTGACTGCGCTTCCGACGGCGGTCACAATCCCCATCGTCTCGTGGCCGAGGATGTCACCGGCATCGATGAAGGGGCCAAAGAGTTCGTAAAGGTGCAGGTCTGATCCGCAGATGGCGGCGGAAGTTACACGGATGACGGCATCCGTCGGCTCAACGATCTCAGCGTCTGGGACGGTCTCAACCGAGACCTTGCGCTTGGCTTGATAGGTGAGGGCTCTCATGTGTTCTCTCCTTTCCGGGAGGTGGAACGTTCATCGATCAGTTGGTCGAGCTCGTACTCTTCTTGCGGCTCGGTCGCATCGCTCACGCCCTCACCTTTGTTTGGCGCGGCGCTGTCGATGTTGGCCGATAACTCGGTTGACATGGTGCGTCTTCCTGCTACCTGAGCGACTCGCCCCCGGTCGGCAGACCGGTGTCCGGGTCAGCCGCAGCTTCCAGGGGTGTGGCTTGGCCCACTGTCAACGGATCTTCCTGTCCTTCGCTGCGTGGCTGCGCCTCCGCGTCGTTCGCGCGTCTTTCGTTTGGCTCGAAATGCGCTCGTTCTGTCATGGTTGCCACGCTACGCTCGTGCACACAGACCGCCGCAAATGCTCAACAAATGTTCAGGTTTTTGTCCGGTTTGCGCGCAGCTGCGGGATCGCTTACTCTTTACACAGCCAAAGACCGCAGGTTATTGGTGTGCCAGGAACGGTAACGTCTGGGCATACCAATCGAAGGTTCGCCCAAGAAGCGAGACCCGCGCAGGTGTGTGAAGTTGATCTCAGTTCTTCCCGAACTGAATTTTTGCTCCGTGCGCTTGCGCCGGAGCTTTTTTATTTGGGCTAATCAGGGTCCTGTGGCCGGCCAAACGCATTAACGAAATTGAGGAGCCACATGGCGAACAAGGAAGCTTCGGTTGCCGAGCTTACGGACCTGTTCCGTAACTCGAGCGCTGTACTGCTGACCGAGTACCGCGGCCTCACTGTTGCGCAGCTTAAGACACTGCGTACGAACATCAGTGGAGACGCCACTTACGCCGTGGTGAAGAACACGCTGACCAAGATTGCGGCCAACCAGGCAGGCATTTCGTCGTTCGACGAAGAGCTTGTCGGCCCATCCGCTATCGCTTTCGTACACGGAGACCCAGTCGCCGTTGCCAAGGGTCTGCGCGACTTTGCCAAGGCAAACCCTCTGCTAGTTGTCAAGGGCGGTTACTTTGACGGTAAACCGCTGACCGCTGCAGAGGTCACCAAGCTCGCCGATCTCGAATCCCGTGAAGTTCTGCTCGGCAAGCTTGCCGGCGCCTTCAAGGCTTCGCTGTTCGGCGCCGCCTATCTGTTCAACGCACCGCTGTCCAAGGCGGTTCGCACCGTTGAGGCGTTGCGTGAGAAGCAGGAGTCCGCGTCCTAACTCTGGTCGCGACGAATTGATCGTTCCCTGAGGAGCTCGCGTAGCGGGCGACTCGTAGGGGAAAACCTAAGGAGAAAAACATGGCAAAGCTGTCAAACGACGAGCTCATCGAAGCATTCAAGGAGCTCACGCTCATTGAGCTCAGCGACTTCGTCAAGAAGTTTGAAGAAGTATTCGAAGTTACTGCTGCTGCCCCGGTCGCTGTCGCGGCTGCTGGTGGAGCTGGCGAAGCTGCTGAAGAGGTCGAGGAGAAGGATTCCTTCGACGTCGTCCTCGAATCTGCTGGCGAGAAGAAGATTCAGGTCATCAAGGAGGTTCGCGCGTTGACCAGTCTCGGACTGGGCGAGGCCAAGGCCGTCGTTGATGGCGCCCCGGCCGCTGTGCTCGAGGGTGTCAACAAGGAAGCAGCCGAGAAGGCAAAGGCTCAGCTCGAAGCAGCTGGCGCCACCGTTACCCTCAAGTAGTCAGCGCCCCGAGAGGGGCCTGCTATTTGCGGCGTGACAGCGCTGAAAAAAATAAAAACAAAGAGGAAACCCCCGGACTGAGCGTCCGGGGGTTTCCTCTTTCAGTATGTGGGCCGTTGTCTAGGGTGGCGCGGGACATGTTTGACCACTGCCATGTCCCGCGCCGTCGCCGTCTTCGCCCAGGTTGCTCGGGATCAGGGTCGAGCAACCGGGCGAGACTTACTGGACCGCCCGACGGCGAAGACGACCCGTGATCATGGCTCCGGCTCCGAGGAGGAGCAAAAGGCTGGCGATGCTGACAAGGGAGGGCGAGTCAGTCGGTCCGGTGGCTGCAAGCACGCTTGATCCCAGAACTCTCGGGGTCGTTACTGCGGTTGAAACCGGTCCTGGGGTGAAGCTTCCAAGAACCGCCTGCGGTGGGCAGATGGCTGCATCCACCTCAGCTGACTGCTGTGAAACTTGACCTGAGGTGGCGAATACTCGGTAGGTTCCGGGGGCCGGTACATCGGTGAAGGTGTGACTGAATTCCGACCCGCCGTTGGAGGGTGTGCTCACGGTGGCGACCGGTGGGGTGCCGCTTGGCATCAACACGTTGACAAGCGCCAGTACGTACACCGTGTTCGGGGTGAGGTTGCTGGCCCGAACTGATATCTGGCGGGAAGAGGGTTCCGATGTGGCGGAAAGCACGGTTGCACTGCTGACGCCTGACGTTGCTGGAGCGCCCGGACACGGTGTCAGGGCCACGGTTAGTGACGGCATGTTGGCCGGTAGCTCGTTGGTGGAGCAGTCT
>JAODMI010000179.1 GCA_025464755.1 Homoserinimonas sp. | reverse complement strand
GCCGCAAGATCAATGAGACCTTCGGTCTCAAGCCTCCTTAGCGCCTCTCGCACGGGCGTAACGCTCGTAGCATGCTGCGCAGCGATGGAGTTTTGTACTATCCGGGTGCCTGCGGCGAGCTGGCCAGACATTATCGCTGAACGTAGCGAGTGATACACGAACTTTTCAGACGTAGCGGGTCGCGTCGCTTGGCCGGACTGAGGAACGGCACTCATAGGATTCTCTCCATCGCCATAAGCGCCCGGGGATATCAACCGTTCCCCCGCTCGCCGAACTCCGATCGAATTTGCTGCAGGCTAGCGCCTGAACCCAAGAGGGCCCATAGTAACAACCGCGACTTTCGACCATCCAGCGATCCGGCCATGATTGCACCACGGCGTTGCAAGTCGAGTTCGGAGCCTGAGAAGCCATACGTGCTCGCTAGCGTTCCGCCACTGCCCGTACGACTTGCAACCACAACCGGAAACTCCGCTGCGGCAGCCGCAATCTCATCGGCGAGCCCCGTCGAGACGTGGCCAACACCGAAGGCGCTAATGACCACGCCATCTAACGGCGAGCCGCGCAGCGAGCGCAATATCGAACCATAATCGCCCAGATACGTTTCCAGAGCTGGTACCTGTGGATCGCCTGACGGCGCCGAAAGGGGTACGCCGATTCGTGCGCTCGCATTCAGTCGCACGTGGCCCTCGCGCACGCTTCCTATCGCTCCACCATCCAATGACTGGAAGGCCCCAAGCGCTGTGCTGTGGGCCTTGCGGACGCGCGTCGCCAAGTGCACCACATTGTCCAAGACCACAAGGACCCCGGCATTGCGCGCCGCGGTGCTCATCGCTACTTGGCAGGCGGCCAAGACGTTAGCCGGTCCATCCGCCGAAAGTTGGGCTGCACCGCGCATGGCTCCGGTGAACACGAGTGGCTCTGGCCTGTCCCAGTAGAGCTCAGCCAAGTAAGAGGTCTCTTCCAACGTGTCTGTGCCTTGCGCCAACACCACGCCCGAGGCTCCTGCATCGACCTGCTCCTGCGCCCAGCGAACCGCTCCCACGATGTCGAGCGGCTGCAAGGACGCGCCGGGGATCGTTGAGAGAGTAGCCGTCCGAACCTCCGCCAGCTCACCAAGACCAGGCACCGAAGCTAAAAGACCCTCTGCGTTCAAACTGGGCTCGATGCCTCGCGACGCGCGCGCGGGCGTCATCGTGATGGTCCCACCCAGAGATCCGAACGCAATGATCGGTTTCGCGATACCAGCCATCCGCCATCCTTTTCCTTATTGTGAAGCCGCTAGGTATCATATACGATCCTGACCGGAGGAACATATGACCGAATTTGATAGCGCCGTCATTGGTGGAACCGTCGTCTCGTCGAATGGCCGAAGCCAGCTCAATGTGGGTATACGCGGAGGAAAGATCACCTATCTAGGCCCGAAGGTTCCAACCGCTCCTCACACCATCGATGCCGGTGGACTTGTTGTCTTGCCTGGAGGCGTCGACAGTCACGTGCATCTGATGGATCCCGCGGCACCTGATCGCGAGGACTTTCCGCACGGCACGCGCGGTGCCGCGCGAGCCGGCGTGACGACCATCATCGAACACACGCATGCTGCACCTGTAAGGACCGCAGCGGACCTGTCCGAGAAGGTTGATTACCTCACCGGCAGATCCAACGTCGATTTTGGTCTTGCAGCACATGCCTGGCCGGGATTCAGCCAGCACGTTGCCGAACTGTGGGCTGAGGGGATCGCCTTCTTCAAAGTATTCACGTGCACAACGCACGGAGTACCCGGCCATACCGCCGACGACTTGAAGACGCACCTGCAAGCAACAGCCGATATCGGTGCGCCGAGCTTGATCCACTGCGAGGACGAGTCGTTAACGGAAGGGGCCAAAGAACTGCTGCAAAAAGAGGCCAGAGAAGACAATGGCCTCCTCCTTGAATGGCGTAACCGAGATGCTGAAGTTGTGGCGGCCGCGGTCGTCGCCATTATGGTGAGGCGGACACGAGCCCGCGCCACCATCGCACACGTAAGCCATCCCGAGGTCGTACGCTACATCGAATCAGAACGCAGGCGTGGGGCCAATATTGCCGCGGAGGCGTGCCCTCAATACTTTCTGCTGCGCGAAGAAGAAGTCCTGGAGCACGGTGCGTTGCGGAAGTTCACGCCTCCGGCCCGCGCGCGACACGATAACGACGAAGCCGAAATGTGGAAGCTGCTCCGCGAAGAGGCTCTGACCTTGGTCTCGTCAGATCATGCGCCGTCCACTGTGGAACAGAAAGTGTGCGGCAATATCTGGCAAGCCCAGTTTGGCCTTCCAGGCATTGACACCACCTTTCCTGCGCTCATTGACGCAGTCTCCCGGGGCTATCTGGCCTGGGAGGACATCGCGCGCGTATACGCAGAGATTCCCGCCCGGCAGTACGGTTTTTGGCTGCGAAAGGGAGCGGTTCGTGTCGGCTTTGACGCTGACCTGGCCCTGGTGGACCCGAACGCCATTACGACGCTGGCGAACACAGCAGTTGAATCGAAGGCGAAGTGGTCCCCATACTCCGGCCGCACGTTTCGCGGGCAAGTGGTGCAGACCATCCTCCGAGGGGAAACTATCGCCGAGCAAAGCCAACCGCGCGACCAGCGCACAGGAATGTGGTTACCCGGTGGCGGGGCCAGCCCGACAAGAAAGGCAATCTGATGACTAACCGATCGGATGTTAGAAGCTCCACATTCTGGGACCGAGTGGGCCCTTACGAGGCTGGGCGAAACAAAGTCGCTCTCGCAATGTTCACCCTCATGCTGGTGTCCTACGTGCTCAACGCAATGGACCGGCAAATCTTCTCCGTTCTCGCCACTGACGTGCGGGAGACGCTTGGACTTTCAGTCCCGGAGATCGGTCTTGCAGCCACAATTTTCACCCTCGGCATGGGAGTGGCAGGCCTGCCCACGGCGTATCTTCTGTCCCGCGTGGCTCGTAAGCATGTAGCGATCATAGGCATCGCAGTGTTTTCATTGGCCACTTTCCTGACCGCGCAAGCGCAAGGCTTACCTGACCTGTTGCTTTACCGCTTCGTGTCCGGGCTGGGTGAGGCGATGCAGCTAACCGCCCTATTGGCTATTGGCACCACGTACTTTCTTCACCACCGCGCTGTAGCAGCATCGTCACTCAACTTCACGTTCGGCATTGGGGCGATCATCGGCCCGAACCTGGCAGCTGCTCTCCTCAACGCATACGACTGGCGGGTTCCCTTTATCGCCTTCGGCGCTGCAGGCATTCCCATCATCATTCTCATCGTGTTTCTGGTCCGCCCGTGGTTCACCGAGTTCAACCCGGGCGAACACGCGAAAACTGAAGACGCTTTAAGGCTTTCAAGCCCCGGCCTGGCTGCGACGGATACGGGCGAAGCTGGCGCTAGCAGTCTCCTGTCGCCTGCACCCTTGCTGTTGATTTTGTCGACCGCGTTTGCGGGGCTGGCTATCTACGGTTACCTGGGGCTCTACCCCACGTTTCTACGTGAACAGCTAGGATTTGAAGGTTCTGCGGCTGGTCTGGCCGTAAGCTTCTACGGCCTGGGAGCCATGCTCTCTTTGATCGGAGGGTGGCTAGGAGACCGCTACAACTACCATCGGGTACTTGCGGTGGCGTTGCTCATTTCCGCGGTAGTCGGATACTTCCTCTTCACCGACATTCGATCTCTCTTCGTGCAATGCTTGCTGTCCTTCGTCTTCGGCGGCGCCATCTCAGGGATGGTTTACGCCAACCTTTCGGGTGGCATCATCAAAAGCATGAAGCGTTCATTAGCAGGAAAAGCGTCAGGAACGTTTGTCGCGGCGCTTTATATACCTGCCGCTTTTGCCGGCATGCTGATTGGCAAGCTAGCCGAATGGTTTGGCTGGACAACGGCAGGGGCTATTCAACTGGGCCTCTTCTCTGTCATTGCCGCGCTGCTCGCCCTCGCCGCTCAGTCGAAGCGATTTCGCGTAACGCCGTAGCGTAGCTCGGACACCTGTGCCGGTACCAGGCGGCGACTGCCGCGCGGTACCGGCACACGTGTTCCACAGCCTCGAGCCCTCTGGCGCTCCACGTCAAGCCAGACGAGCGGCGCTAGCCACACTCCGGGCTCCGCGCCGTGTGGCTTTGAATGGGCGACCAAGTCTCCGCATTGACGCAGTGCACTGCGTTGCACACCCTCGACCAGCGGCAGCTAGAGGGTGGGCTCCATCGCGTCAATCTCCGCTTGGGCAATACGACGAGCCGCGGCGATGAAGCGTTCGTCGCCGTCTGGTTGAGTTTGGAAGGCCCGCCTCAGCAGCGCTTCCGACGTTTCTACAGCCAGCTCAAGCGAAAACAGCGACTCCGGTGTGCGCTTGAACCCGTAAAGGTCATGCAGCATCTGAACGAACAGTTGCCCGAGCATGCCTCCATTCGTGTCGTCCGGGGCAAGGAGACGTTCCTCGAGCAGGTCGCCGAAGCGGATTGCCCGAAAGCCAGGCTCGGTGCGCATCATTTCTACATAGAGGTCAATCGTGCAGTCGAGGCCATTCCTCCACTTGGTGGTATCGGTCGGTAAAAGCGACTGCAGCCGCTCCAGGTAGACGTGGAGATTGCGGGTGGCCAGCGCTTGCAAAAGCGAGCGGATGTTGGGGAAGTAACGATAGACAACACCGACAGAAGACCCTGCGCGGGTGGCGACCTCCGTGGTGGTGAGACCTTCGATTCCGCGTTCCGCGATGATAGCAGCGGCCGAATCGAGGAGGAGCGTGACGCGATTGGCGCTGCGCTCCTGGGACGGCTCCGTCCGAATGATTTTGTTCAAGAGATCGGTAGTACTGGTACGCATGTTCTAAGCCCGTCGGTCGATCGATATTCTCCCACGGTATCGGGAGAATCGCGGCAAAAGGGGGTCGGTGCAGCCGGCTAACCCTGTTCTAGGTCTCGGATCACGCGATCGTTGTGATCAACATTGAGGGCGAGCGATATGGGTTGGGGCCCGCTCAAGCGAGACGCGGCGCTCGCCATGAACGACACCAGCTCGTCGTCCACAATCTCGTCATATTCGCTCTGCTCTGGCGCGGCTACTATCTGACTTGCCGGTCCGAGCAGGACACTGACCTGATCCACACCACCACCATCCACGCGAACGGGGATAATGACGGCGGTTGAGGTCTCTTCGCGGGCCAGGGCTGCGGCATAGTCCACCAGAGCGTCAGCGATGGCGTCCCCCGTGAGCAGCGTGTCACCGGCGTAGTGGATCAGCTTCATTCTTCAAATGTACGGACGGCGCACCGGTTTGTGGAGTGGCTGGGCGAATTGTGTCTGAGTCACGCTCAGGGTGCGACTGTTACGCTGAAAACCACGGTGCCGATGATCTGGTCCGCCTCAACGACAGGGCCGTTTCCCCCGAAAGGAATCACTCTCCTATGCTCCCCGCACTTTTCGGCATCGATTTTCTTGACGCCGACTGGCTGATCCGCTGGTTCGGACCCTTCATCTTGCTGGGTGTTGCAAGCGTTATTTTCATTGAGACCGGGTTCATCGTCCTCTCCTTCATGCCGGGGGATTCGCTCCTGTTCACCGTCGGGCTGCTGACGGCGACAGGTTTTATTGGCGTTCCGCTTTGGGCAACCACTCTTGTCATCTTTATCGCCGCTTTCGCAGGCGATCAACTCGCGTACTACATCGGGCGCAAAGCTGGCCCGGCGGTCTTCAAGCGGGAGCAAAGCCGTTTGTTCAACCCTGAGAACGTCGAACGCACCAACGCCTTCTTCGAGAAGCACGGCGGTAAAGCGATTATTATGGCCCGCTTTCTGCCGATATTCCGAGCATTCGTGCCCGTTGCTGCCGGCGTTGGGCGGATGCGGTATCGCACATTTGTCACCTACAACGTGATCGGCGCGTTCCTCTGGGGCGTTGGCCTCACACTTCTCGGATTCTTCCTCGGGCAAATCGACTTCGTAGCCGAGTACGCCGAATACTTCATCGTTGGCATCGTGCTGTTGTCTGGCATTCCCATCCTTCTCGAACTATTCAAAGCAGGCCGCGCCACTATTGCCGGTAAACGGCATCCGGCTGACAAGATCGCCGAAAGCACGCCGGACCGCGAGTCCTCCGCAGGGTAGTACCTACGCGGGTCCCTGTGCCGGCGACTGCGTGATGATCAGCCGCCGTGACGATCAGCACGCGTGCTGATCGTGTGACAGATATGCCATAAAACCAAGCACCCCTCCTGCCGCTTGCCTGAGTCGCCTTCGGGGCTGGCCGCCGCAGGTACGGCTGTTACGATACGTTCGTTATACGGTTGAGTATTCGCTATACGCACACATCGACGTGAGGCTCCTATCGACACCAATCCCCACCGAAGCCCGCTGTTTGTTGGCGGAGTGCTGAAAAACGTCACCAATCGGGCTGAGCGTGTGCCGCCGCCTGAATCTCACCATGAGCGGTTTCGCTCGTCATCACGCATTAACTGAACGAACTGAGAGGTCACCATGACTACGCTCCAACGCGCCACCCGCGATCTGATCATCGCCAACCGTGTCCTAGCCAATGAGGGCGTCTTAGACGCGTACGGACATGTCAGCATCCGACACCCGGACGACCCAACCAAGTTCCTTTTGTCTCGCTCGCTCGCCCCTGAGCACGTCGATGAAGACGACATCATGGAGTTCCATCTCGACGGTACGCCAACCTCCGAAACCAATAAGGTGCCCTACCTGGAGCGCTTCATTCACGGTGCCATGTACGCGGCGCGTCCGGAATTCAACAGCGTCGTGCACGCACACACTGAATCGGTTCTGCCATTCGGGCTCACCGGACTTCCACTACAGGCAGTCGTTCACGACGCAAGCGACATCGGGCTTGAGGTTCCCGTATGGGACATCGCCGATAAGTTTGGGGACGACACAAATCTTCTCGTCACAAGCCAACAGATGGCGGAGGACCTCGTCGAAAAGCTGAATGGCAACCGGGTCGTGCTCATGCGGGGGCATGGCTTCGCCGGCGGAGGGCCCACAATCTCGGCGACCGTTCGCATGTGCGTTTACCTTGCGAGGAACGCGCACGTCCTGACCGTCGCGCGCACGATGGGGCAGGTAAAACCACTGTCAGCAGGCGAGATCAAGGCCCGCAACGCGTTTGACCCGAACTCCCCAGCTATGCGTCGCGCCTGGGATTCCTGGGCTCAACGTGCCGGCTGTGCTCATTTGATGGCGGATTAGCCCTCAACTGTCTGCATGCGCGCCTGATCAAGTGGTTCCCGCTACCTCAGCTGTCCTCGCCCTCCCCAGAGGGCGGGGGCAGCGATCAGGAGCCCGACCACGCAAAGCGCAACTCCGGTAGGCATAATGGCGACAAGACCGGCGGTACCGGCGGGGGCAATGAACAGAGCGCTGGCCCGAAATGTTCCGGTGGAGGCCATGGCTTCGCCCCTCTCGTCTGGGTGCACCACCTCCGACGCAACCGCTGGTCCCACTGTCTGCAAGATGCCCGCTCCTATTCCTGAGAGCGCCAGTACCACGGCGGCGATAAGCCAGTATTCTGCCAGCAGCCCGAGAGCGGCAATCCCGACCCCCGCAGTGAGCGCACCGAAGATCAGCGAGAAACGGACGCCCACTCGGCGAGCCCAGGTCGACAGCGCGCTTCCGAGAAGTGCAGCACCGTTTGCCACCGAAATCAGTGCACCGATGACGGCCGCAGTCTGCCCTGCCTGCAGGAGAACCACTGGAGCATATGAGCCGAGCAGCCCTCGCCAAGCGCCGGCGGTGACACTCATCCACGACGCGGTGTTGACTCCTGGTCGACGCCAGATCCGCCCAGGGACGCGACCCTCGATCGATGCAATGGCCGCGAACACGGGAAGCTTGATGAGCAGGGCAGAGGGAACTACCCCGATAGCGCCGAAGGCTGCTGCGAACCACAGGGCATCGCCAATGGATCGTTCAGAGATGATGCCGGCCAGCACAGGGCCAATGAGGGACCCCACCCCGGAGGCCAAGCCTAGGTACGTGAGGGCGCCGACGGCCGAAGTGGATACTCGAACGGCGTGAGTTTGGCTGCCGGTGAAGAAGTATGCCCTGGCGACTCCCTGCAGCAATTGCGAGATCAGGAAAACAACGAGCATGGGCGAAATCGCTACCAGAGCGCACGACACCGACAGCAGAACCGCCGACGCGATGACAAAAAACTTGTCAGGCAGCTTGCGCATCAGCGCGCTCATGGTCAAGCGTGCAGCTATCTGCGCCACCGCAGGCAGGGCGATGAGCAGCCCAATCTGGGTGGCGGTGTAACCAGAATGGACGGCGAGCAACGGCACTGCGACGCTATTCAAGCCCAACGTGATGTTGAAGATCGCCGCCGCGATACCGCCAAGCAAGCGGTCGCGCTTCCACGCTCGTTCTGAGGGTTCCTGGGTCACAGCATCTTTCCGAGACGGGCCGCCTCAGCCCGCAGCACAGGGAGAAACCTTTCCCGCATCTCTTGTAAAGGAATTCTGCCGGCCGATGCGCTAACGGTCATGGCTGCATGAACTCGTCCCGCTGAGTCCTTCACCGGTACCGCCATCGTGCGTACGCCAAGTTCCAGTTCCTCGTCCGTAAACGAGACACCCTCCACGCGCGCTTCTTCAACCCGTCGTCGAATGTCTGAAATCGTCACAAGGGTATTTTTGGTTGAAGCAACTGGTTGGATGCCGGCGAGGTTCTGTTCCAGCTGCGGTTCCGTCAAACCAGACAACAGCACTCTTCCGCTGGCTGAGGCGTACGCCGGCAGCCTAGCCCCGACTCGCACACCGGCAGCTACCATATGCACGGCCTCGGCCCGGGCGACGAAGAGGGAGCTGTCACCGTCCAGGACCGCCAGCGAACTTGTCTCGCCAATCTCGTCCCTAACGTTAGACAGGCACGGGTGGGCGAGGGTCGGCAGTGTGGACACTTCCGCGTATGCCGCACCTAGACGCGTTATACGTGGCGTGGCGCGGAAGTATTTTCCATCGTGGGTGAGATATCCCAGCGACTCAAGAGTCAACAGACACCTCCGTGCTGCAGCCGGCGTGATACCGGTCACCTTAGCCGCGTCCGAAATGGTCAGGCGAGGTCGGGAGGGGCCGAAGGCTTCGATGATTGCTAGCCCCTTAACGAGGCCTCCAATACCTTCAGCCCGCCGTTTAGGTTCTTCTGGGTCCTCCGCCGCTTGCTCGGCGTCTTTGTTTAGTTGCATGGGAATCCTTGAGCCAACGTGGCGTAAATCGGGTGTGGTCGGACCGCCAGGTGCGCACTCCTTGCGGAAAGCACAACTGGTCGATTCGGTCCGACGGATGCCCGTCGAACTGTGCGAGCTTACAGCGTTATGTGAAAGCGCCTCTTAGTACCGAAAGGTACTCCTCTGGGAGGTTTTTGATGTCATCGATAATTTTATTTTCGACTTCCTCGCCCGATACGTAGGCTATGGGCGTGTTTTGGGCCTCCGCCTGCGCGATGACGTCCTTGTCATCGTGCACCGCCCTGTCATAGGCGTCCCGAAGGCAGGCAAGCGTGCTCTGATCCATGCCCGGCGGTGCAACCAACGGACGTCCCAGCTCGTTCACCTTGATGTGAGAGGTGAGCAGCATCTCTTGCTTTTCGGTCAATTCAAGTTCGCCGACATACGTTGCTTCGCTAGCGAAATCGGCTGGCGGCTCCATGGTCATAGAAAGCAATGGCGTGTTGTCCCCGCCGACAATCCCCGGGCGGCTGGTGTCGCCCGGCTTCGTAAGGCCATCAACGTTGCCTTGCAAAAGGGCGAGCACCGTTTCCGCCTGCCCCGGGAACCCTGTGATGATCTCCGCGTTCTTTAGTGGAAATGCTTGCATCAGGATGGTTGGAGTGATGTAGTCAGACGCCCCCGGACCGGTAGATCCAAACCGGAAACCGTCGGAATCCAAGACGTCCTCCCAGGTATCGTAATCGCTGTCACTGGCACTCAGAATGAGAGTGTCTTCCGCACCGATACGACCGATATAGCTGAGGTCATCGAAGCCGAAGCCTGCGCCCTCGGCTCCACCGAGAATAGATGCGGCTGCACCCGCGCCGTTCATGATGGCGATTCTCGTGCCATCCGGTTCGGAATTGACGATGCCGTTAATGGCCAGCAGGCCGCCTGCGCCGGGCTGATTCTCGACGATCACCTGCGCATCAAGCGCCGCGCCTAGCGCGGGTGCGATCAAGCGAGCATAAATGTCGTAGCCACCTCCGGTGCTATACGGAACGACAAGCGAAATGGTCTTGCCCTGTAACATGCTGCAATCCGCGCCACCAGTCACGGCCGGAGGAATGTCTGGTGGGGCGGCGGCGGAACAGCCCACCAAGAGCAATGAAAACGATGCCGCAGCTATACCGGCAGTAAGCAGTTTTTTTCCTGTTCTGTGAAACATAGTGCTGCCTTTCCTTTCGGTTCCTGAAGCTTGCCCCTTTGCACGCTCGCAGGTTTTCGGTGAGGAGCTAATCCCTAACCAGGCCTTCGGTCATCGCGGGAGCATATCCGGCCCCCACCACGACATCAACAACAACGGCATGGCCCTGCTTCAGGTGACTTACAGCGGATGCCAGAGCACCCGGTAGCTCCTCGATCCGCGTCACCGGCCCGATTCCCACCAATCCCTGAGCTCGCGCCATCGCCGCAAGATCGGGAGCCGGCTGGTCAATACGCTGCCCAATCCACTTGCGCGACACGTCTCGACTACGCTCGCGGGCAACCCGCTCCTGATGAACCTCGTCATTGAAGTAAGAGTGATTATTAGCAACGATGGCAAGCATCGGAATGCTTTTATTCGCTGCGGTCCAGAGCGCTTGAACCCCCATCATGTAGTCACCGTCGCCCAAGATTGCCACCGGAAGGCGATTGCTTCCCCGCAGCGCGAGCGCAGCTCCGACGAGCATCCCCGGCCCGGACCCGAGGCCCCCTCCGCCATCAGTGCCAAGGTAATCGAGTGGATGATGCAGTTCCAGGTCGTCACCACTCCATCCAAGTGGAATGCGGACCAGGCAAGTGCTTTCACCAGCGAGCGCGTCTTTGAGAGCAACGGCGAGTTCGGGAAGCTTGATGCTGGAGTCATCCCCCGATTCCCGACTCACTACCGCCTTCACGACGTCAACCGGCACCCACTGGGGCGCAACAGCAATATCGTTGCCGAGCGCGGTCAAGAGCTGCTCAACAGCCAAATCAGCTGTCGTCGGCAGCAAGACATCCACATCGGCACGCGCCTGGTGGTCGCGCGTCCATCCGTTGTGGAGTACATGGTCGAGCGTCGCGCAGATCACGGCGGTGCTATCCGGATCGTATTTTGCTTGACTTAGCGTGCCTGCCACGTCCACCCAGTCGAGGGCAATGACGCAATCGGAGTTTCGTATGGCTTCCTGCCCGGCCTTACCGAGGAATTTACCGGGACCCGCCACATGTAAGGGATGATCCGTCGGGAACGCCGCTCCAACTTTCAGGTCGGTCACCACCTGTGCAGAAAGCAGCTCCGCCAAACGGATGCGCCGGTTCCAGTCCTCCTCCTTGCGGCTCGTGCGTCCCAGCATGATCACGGGGCGCTTGGCCGCCCGAAGGATGGCAACCGCCCGGGATATCGAAGCTGGTGACGCCACGGGCGTGTCGGTCGGCGCTCCGGTGGCGACAACCGGAAGAGAAACCGGTTTTGCCAGCCTCTCCTCTTGCATCGTGACATCCAAGGTGACGAGTGTAGGAGCTTGAGGATAGGCACGGGTTATGTCCCAGGCACGGGTCAGCGATTGCACGCTGGCGTGGACAGATATGGGCTGATCGTCCCACTTGATGAATGGTCTAACCAGCGCTGCGAGATCTGCGGATGTGTGAATCCAGTCGATCCAAGGACGGCGCTTGGCGGCGTCGAGTGGGCCGTTTGCGCCGATAACAAGCATGGGGACACGGTCGCACCAGGCGTTGTACAGAGCCATGGATGCGTGCATGAGTCCGACGTTTGCGTGCACCGCAACGATCATGGGAGTGCCCGTTACTTTTGCCCAGCCGTGTGCGATAGCAACGGCATGCTCCTCGTGTAGGCAGAGCAGCATGGTGGGGTCGGTGGCGCCAAGATGATTTACAAGGCTGTCATGAAATCCGCGGTAGCTGGACCCGGGATTCAGTGCCAGATATGGAACGCCGGTGCTTCTTACGAAGTCTGCGATGACATCGCTGCCCCATTCCGCACTCACAGCATCACCGTGACAGATTTCTGTTCCGTGTACGAGAGCAACTCTTCGCTTGATGCCTCACGCCCGATTCCCGATGCTTTGGTTCCGCCGAAAGGCAGCCCAAGATAATGGCGGGAAGTACCGTTGATCCATACGAACCCGGCTTCGACATCTCGAGCCATCCGATGTGCCCTGCCGACGTCGTTTGTCCAGATGGCAGCGGTCAACCCATATTGGACGTTATTTGCGATCGAGAGTGCTTCATCATCGTTACGGAACGTCATGGCAGCCAGAACAGGACCGAAAACCTCTGTCTGGCCGATCGTGCTTTGCGGCGAGACGCCGGCCAATACGGTTGGCCGCACGAAGTATCCTTCCTCGCCCATGTTGCTGGGTCGTCCGCCGCCAGCGATGACGTTGGCTCCCTCGCGCGTGCCTGTGTCGATGGCAGTCATGGTTTTTTCGTATTGAGCCCGCGAGATCACAGGGCCCATTTCGCTTGAGGGGTCAAGTGGGTGTCCCACGCGGATATTGTTTACTAGTTCTGCAACGCGTTCGAGAACTGCGTCGGCAAGGGACTCGTGCAACAACAGGCGACTAGTCGAGCCACAGCTCTGGCCGGCCGTTATCGTGAAATTCATCCCTTGGACGGCTGCGTTGGCGATCGACTCGGGATCGGTGTCCTCGAAAGCTATGAACGCGTTTTTTCCACCGAGCTCAAGGCTCACGTTCTTAACTCCGGATTCCGCCGCATCCCTCTGAATAGCCCGACCTGTCTCCGGCGCTCCCGTGAATCCGATCCGACGAATAAGCGGATGCCTAACCAGGGCCGAACCAGCGACGTGTCCGCTTCCGCTGACTACCTGCACTAAGTCTTGTGGAAGGACCTGGCCCGCCAATTCCGCCAGTCTAAGCGTCGACAACGGAGTCTGGTTCGGTGCTTTTAGTACCACCGCATTGCCTGCGATGAGCGGAGCTGCGATCTTCGCGCTCGCGAAGAAAAATGGGTGGTTGAATGGCGCGATCCGCGCTACGACCCCATACGGCTGCGACAGCGTGTAGTGGAAGTTTTCAGAGGCAGGAACCGTTCGCCCGCTAAGGTCCAACGCCAAGTCGGCCATGAAATCAAGGTGCTCGGCTCCAGACTCCACGTCTTTACGCATGATCGGCAAGGCGAATCCACCGTCCCACGCGTCAAGCATGGCGAGCTCTTCGCGGTGCTCCCGGATGAGCGCCGCTAGCTCGCGCACTTTAGACGCCCGTACGCGTGGGGGCAGCGCCCCCCATGCAGCTTGTGCGGCTGCCGCCGCTCGAACTGCCCGATCGACGTCTGCTTCCGAGCATTCTGGGACGCTAGCCAGCACCTCTCCGCTTGACGGGTCCTCGACGTCGTATCGGGACGCGATCGACACGGGTTTTCCGTGAAGGATGACCTCCCAGTCACGCTCAAGCACGGTGCGGTCGAAGCGCGGGACATTTTCGAGAGTGGGCGCGATCGTCACTTTTTCTCGTCCTTCGCTGCATTGTCCAGTCG
>JAODMI010000135.1 GCA_025464755.1 Homoserinimonas sp. | reverse complement strand
TGACTGGTTCCCAGGAGAAGGCTTTCTACCCTCGCAGGCCCTTCTTCCTCGTTCCCAAAGATGAGGCAGCCGCGCAGTCCGTCGCTAAAGACTTATCGTTTTGCTCAGTTCGGGTCCGGTGTGAGCTTCCAAACGTTGATCGCGTGCGTCGGTCCCCGGGCGTTCCCTGCCGAAGAGATGTCCGAGGATGGCACAGGCGAAGCAAATCACTGCCGCCACGATAAGTCCGGCGCCGAGGTGCACCTGGAGCAGGGCGGCACCGGCAACGGCCCCGGCCAACATCAGCAGCACCACCGAGGCGCGTCTACGGACGTTGCCTTGGGTGTTCCTCAACCAAAGGTCGGCGGCCAACCCGGTGATCGTGGAGGTAATCACGACTGTGGTGACGTCTTTGACTGCAAGGGTACGTGCGGCAGCTGCTTGGAGACCCATGGCGCCTGCCAGAGTCCCGGTTATGGCGAGTAGCGCGGCTTCCCCAGGGGTTTCCACCAGCAGTACGGCGATGCCAATGGCCAACAGCAGAAGTCCGACAACGCCCAAGAGAACGGTCATGGTTGCTGACCATTCACCTGCACTCCGGCGCCGGAGGCTGAACCCTCCGGCCGCCGCGCCCAGCATGAATGCCGCAAGCGCTGCGGCCGGGCCCAGGATCGGCAGGTCCTGGGCACCGGCCAGACCCATGCCGAGGATCACGACGTTACCTGTCATATTGGCAGTGAAGACGCGGTCCAGCCCGAGGAATCCGACCGCATCAATAATCCCGGTCGAAAAGGTGAGTGCGAGCATGAGGCCCAGGTGCCAGGAAGCGGGTTTAGCACGGTGCCTGCGGCTCATGCTTCTCCACAATCGGGCCAGGTATTGTGCGTTGACAACCGGTCCTTCGCCAGCGGATTGTTCGCATCCTTCCCGCTCCGTAACACGGGGCGGGAAAAGGGCAGTGGTGGTTTGTCCCTCATCCGGGTTTATCTCCTTATAACCGAAGTTCTAATCGTGGTCGGTACCCGTTCCGTCGCTGATGCAGGCGGGCGGTCTGATCGTATATATGGGTTCCTGCGTCCTCAATGCAAGTCGCTACACCCAGTGGCACCAGTCCGCTTTCGGGATCATGCAGTGCACTCCCTTGACAGAGTCGACGACCTGGCTGATCTCAAAGTCGCCGGTGGCGGACAGGTATGCCAGCGCAACGGACCGGGGGACGTTGAAGCGTGAGTGCAAGAACGCGACGGCATGACGGGTGGCTTTTCTCATGGCTTCATTCAGGTCCTTATCCATGCCGGTGGGGATCCAGTGGGTTGCGGTTTCCACAACGGGGTTTCGGAGGGTACCGGTGATTGCACGCGCTTGGGCTGCCGGGATAACCGTTAGTTGCAGGGTGGCGCGCAGCGAGGCTTCCAGTGCCGTCAGGGCGACTTCGCCGTTACCTTGGGCGAAATGGGGATCTCCTGCATAGAATTTTGCACCCTCAACTTCGACAGGCAGGTAGAGGGAGGCGCCTACGGCCGCGTGTTTGATGTCGATGTTTCCCCCGTGGTCTCCCGGGGGCACCGAATGCACTTGTGTTTCGGTCGGCGCGGCGACGCCCATGAGCCCGAGGAAGGGTGCGAGTCCGAACTCGACGTATCGTCCTCGTCCGGCGTCCATTCGGCCCGTTTCGCGGCCGCCGCTTTCCGCCAGCCAGCTGAAGTGGCTGACGGTTCCGTTTTCCACCATCAAATCGGTATCCCTGGTAGGGAGCGATTCGTGGTCTTCCGGAAATTCTCCTGCCAGAGCTCCGTAGCCGTGGCGGTTGCTGATCATGCCATAGGGCACTCGGTAATCGAGCTGGAGCACATCGACCCGGAGCATGTCACCGGGTTTAGCACCTGCAACATGGATGGGTCCGGTCACAATATGTGGTCCGTCATCGTCGTTGTTTGGGATGCCGCTGGCTGCGATGTCCACGGCGTCGTCCAAAACGTCAGTGACGCCGAATTGCTTGAAATATCTGCGCGGGTCTCGCCCCTGATCGGCCAGCACGCCTTCATGGCTGAGCGTGTCCATGGTGACGGTTTCACCATCTTGGATCGTCAGTATGGGTTCTGTGGTCGCGTTGGGCAACCAGCCCCAATGGATTTGGTCGACGCGTGAAGGCAAGTAATGTTTCCCATCGATGCGCCCTGTGCCTGGTTGAAGAATGTGGCGGGTCATACGTTTTCTTCTTCCGGAAGTCCTGCAATCAGGTCGATTTCGACGGCGGCGTTCACGGCCAGCCCGGTCACCCCTACGCAGGTGCGTGAGGGTAGAGGTTGAGTGAACCAGGAGACATACTCCTTATTGAATTCGTCGAAATCGCCAAAGTCTGTGAGATAGACGCGCACCATCAAAGCGTCGTCGAGCGTGGCGCCGCAGGATGCGAGAACTGCGGCAAGATTCGAGAGAACCTGTCGTGTCTGCTCAGCGATGCCACCAGCCACAAGCTTGCCCGTGGCCGGATCGGTTGGCATCTGGCCCGTCACGAACAATAGATTGCCCCAGCGGGTTGCGTGGGAGAACGGGCCGACCTGCGGGGGGACGCCATCTGTGGGTGCAAAGGACAAGGACTGCTTTGTAAACATATTCATACCTCCGCGGCGCTCATGGCGCCCATGAAGCGGGTAGTGATCTCATTCGATGGCCTGCGAATGACCTGTTCGGCGGCTCCCTCTTCCACGACCACTCCCCCTGCCATGAAGACCACCCGGTCTGCGACATCCAAGGCGAAGCGCAGTTGGTGGGTAGCGATGATCAGGGTGAGACCGTGAGTGTGAGCCAGTTCTTTGATTACAGTGAGCACCTCGGCTACAAGTTCGGGATCCAGGGCGCTGGTCGGTTCATCGAGCAGCAGGACCCGCGGGCTGCTTGCGATTGCCCTGGCAATCCCAACCCGTTGCTGCTGCCCTCCTGAGAGCTGTCGGGGCAATGCCTGGGCACGGTGCCCCAGACCCACCTGTTTCAGCAGGGTTTCTGCGCGTTCTTTGGCGCTTGCAGCAGGGGTCCCGTTTACCCACCGCAGCGGCGCCGCCACATTTTCCATCACCGTGAGGTGATGGAAAAGGTTGAATTGCTGGAAGACCATTCCGATGCCGAGGGAGACCCGCTGCGTAGCGGCGGCCTTTTCCGAAAGGGGCCGCCCATTATTGTCGAAGCCGATGGCCTCTCCGCCTACTAGAATCCTGCCCGAGTCGATTCGTTCCAGATTGTTTATGGTCCGCAGCAGCGTACTCTTGCCCGAACCGCTCGGACCCAGCAAGGCAACAACTTCGCCCTGTTTTACGGTCATTGATATGCCTTTGAGGACTTCGTTAGGACCGTAGGACTTATGGACGTCCACTATTTCGATCATCGTTTCACCGAGATCCGCGCGCGCGGGGGAAACTATGTCGCCTTCGAGGTGGATGCTGGCGATTTCCGCAGCAGCATTGTCGGCCGCAATGGGGGCAGTTCTTCTCCGCTTCCCTAGAATTCGAGGAAAGAGTCTGCGCTTGTCGCCGCGCTCAAGGTCGAGGGCGTCTTCGACCAGGAGCTGCACGACGGTAAGGACTCCTGTCAGGAAGAGATACATCACAGCGGTCGCGAAGTAGATTTCGAAGTAGTCAAATGTCGCGCTGGCTAGTTGCTGGGTTCGCAGCGTCAGCTCCGTTACCGCGATGATTGAAGCCAGTGCTGAGTTCTTCATGGTGGAGACTGCCTCGTTGCCGAGTGCAGGGATCATCTGGCGGATGGCCTGCGGCGCTATCACCCGGTGCATAAGCGTCTGGGGTGGCAGACCCAGCGCTCGGCCGGCGGTGGTCTGCCCCGCATCCACTCCTTTAATTCCCGACCGGAATATCTCGGCGA
>JAODMI010000164.1 GCA_025464755.1 Homoserinimonas sp. | reverse complement strand
ACTGCCGGCCGACCTCGCGAACGCCCTCCTCGATCTGCCGTCGCAGCGCATGCTCGAGGTGGCAGAAGAGCTGAGCGACGAGCGGCTGGCGGACGTGCTGGAGGAAATGCCCGAGAGCGAGCAGGTGGGCATTTTGAACCAGCTGGGAGACGAGCGCGCCGCCGATGTGCTCGATCAAATGCAGCCGGATGACGCAGCAGACCTCATCGCTCAGCTCACGGAGGAGCGCGGTGAGGCCCTCCTTGAGCTCATGCAGCCCGAAGAGGCTGAAGATGTGCGCATGCTGCTGCTCTACGCCCCGGATACTGCCGGTGGCCTGATGACTACGGAACCGATCATCGTGTCAGCGGATGCCACCGTGGCCGAAGGACTGGCGCTCATTCGCCGCCATGAACTTGCGCCGGCCCTCGGCGCTGCCATCTGCGTCACGCTGCCACCCTACGAGCCGCCGACCGGGCGCTTCCTCGGCATGGTCCATTTCCAGCGGATGCTGCGCTATCCCCCCAATGAGCGCCTGGGAACCCTGCTCGATCAGAAGCTGGAGCCGGTGCTGGCGAGCGCTTCCGCTGCTGAGGTATCCCGAATCCTGGCAACCTACGACCTTGTTTCCGTTCCCGTTGTCGACGACAACCACCGACTGGTCGGGGTGGTGACCATTGACGATGTTCTCGACTACCTCCTTCCCGACGATTGGCGAAGTCACGACGAAGACGCCCCAGCCAGACCGCTGCCCACCGACACCCGCCCTAACGCACTAGTGGCTCCCACCGGAAGGAGAAATGCCCATGGCACGTCGCAACGAAACCAGGCTGGATTCTCCTAAAGGCCTGCGTACCCCTTTCGTCCCGTTCCTCAACACTCGTAAAGATCGAATGGGCCGGATGTCTGAGGCGTTCGCCCGCGCCATGGGTACCCCATGGTTCCTCGTCGGGATGACGGTGTTCTGCGCTTTTTGGCTGATCTGGAACACCGTCGCGCCACCATCTGGGCAATTCGACCCGGAGGACCAGAAGTACCCCTTGCTCACCCTCATCCTGTCGCTGCAGGCCTCTTACGCAGCTCCCCTCCTGCTGTTGGCGCAAAACCGTCAGGATGACCGTGACCGCGTGCAAATCGAGCAGGACCGCCAACGGGCCGAACGCAACCTGAACGACACCGAATATTTGGCCCGTGAGGTTGTCGCCCTGCGCCTTGTGATGAAAGACGTCGCAACCAAAGATTTCATTCGGGCGGAGATCCGTTCACTGCTTGAAGACCTCGACCGCGAAGATGACAAGCCCGTTGGCTGACGTCGCTGACCGGATTTACGAAGCGCTCGCGCGCGTCATCGATCCGGAGATCCGTCGACCAATCACCGAACTGGACATGGTCGGCGCGATTACGGTGTCGAACGATGGACGCGCATCTGTCGTTATCAAGTTGACGATCATCGGATGCCCGGCGGCAGACACCATCGAACGGGACGTCCGCAACGCAACAGCCACAGTGGACGGGGTGATCGGTGTCGAAGTCGACGTGACGATCATGACGCGCGAGGAGCGTCGCGCGCTCACCGAAAAGTTGCGTGGCGCGAAACGTGTCATGCCATTTGGCCCCGACAGCCTTACGCGCATCTACGCCATCAGCAGCGGTAAGGGCGGCGTCGGCAAATCGACGTTGACGGCGAACCTGGCGGTCTCGCTAGCAGCCAAGGGTTTGTCGGTTGGATTGATCGACGCGGATGTCTTCGGCTTCTCTATCCCCGGCATCCTCGGAATTCCGGACGCGAAGCCCACACAGGTGGACGACATGATTTTGCCGCCAGTCGCGCACGGGGTGAAAGTCATCTCGATCGGCATGTTCGTCGACCGCACCAGCGAGGGCGGCACGGCAGTTTCCTGGCGAGGACCCATGCTTCACCGCACTATCCAGCAGTTCCTGACTGACGTGTACTTCGGTGATATCGACGTGCTGCTGCTCGACTTGCCGCCCGGCACCGGCGATGTCGCCATCTCCGTCGGCCAGCTGCTGCCGCACGCCGAGGTGATTGTGGTAACCACACCTCAGGCGGCTGCCGCGGAAGTTGCTGAACGCAGTGGACTTGTGGCCCGCCAAACTGGTCAGAGGGTGATCGGCGTCATCGAGAACATGGCCGGACTACTTCAGCCCGACGGGTCAGTGTTGGATTTGTTTGGCTCTGGCGGTGGTGCCGAGGTGGCCGCCCGTCTTCAGGTTCCGGTGATGGCTTCCGTACCGCTGAGCATGACGTTGCGTGAGGGCGGCGATTCCGGAAACCCTGTCGTGTTAGCGCGGCCAGTGGATGCGGCATCCGTGGCCATCGCATCGGTCGCGGCCCAGTTGGCAGCGCGAGGCCGTGGGCTTGCCGGGCGCAAGCTCGGGCTGACCGTCGC
Organism: Homoserinimonas sp.; assembly: GCA_025464755.1. Lineage (GTDB taxonomy): Bacteria > Actinomycetota > Actinomycetes > Actinomycetales > Microbacteriaceae > RYN-87. The sequence continues at coordinate 3,746 of JAODMI010000164.1, read as the reverse complement.
TTAAGCCGTTCCTCGCAGTTAGCGCGTCGAAACCGACCCGATCGCGCCGTCCGTGCGCGTCATAATTGCCCATTTGCGACCATAACTGGGGCCATGCAGCGGTCAATGCTCGCCCTGTAACTTACAAGTCGCCGTTAAACTGCGCTAACCCGAACATCACCCGAGAGGACGCCCCAGTTGAGCGAATTTGCCCGCGCGGGATGTGAAGCTGTTGTCGCAATTGCCATAACGTTGACGGCTGCGATCGGCGCGTTCGGCGCCATGATCGGACTCTCCGAGCTCCTTCCGCTCACCGGAGCGTTCTACGTGATCTGGGCCGTTGCCATCGTTACCAGCCACCTGACCCTTGCCAGGCAGCGCAGCCACGTGCGTTTCAGCGTCGGCACTGCCCTGGGAGCCATCGTGATGGGAGCACACAGCGTGCTTTTCGGCGTGCATTTTTTTGTCACCGGTGTCAGCTTTGTCGCCGTTATGCTGCACAATTTTGCGTTTGCGGTCATCGCATTGATTGCCCTGTCCATAGTTCACTTGATCATCTTCAAGCGCCGCGGACGAAGGGTCGCAACCAGTAGGGAGCCGGCAGCTTTCCGTCAAGCCGTCGACGAGTTGGCTTCACCGGGGCAGCTACGACCTCCCGACACCAGGTCTCCGCACGCAGCGCCGTAGCACCGCATGGCCATCCGGGTGTTTGACGCTGGAGCACCAAAATCACTAGCTCGCGCGGGTTATTAGGTGGCCTCGGAGTCAAAAGGCGCCGGCAATTCGGGTGACCGTGGCGTTCCCACCCCAGCCCGCCTCTTACGCTGGGCGTACGCGGATTCGGCTACCGGTTTCACGACGGGAGCTTCGGGTTCCTCGATCAGCGCCTCCCGGATGATGCGACGCGGGTCATACTGGCGCGGGTCGAGCTTCTTCCAGTCGACGTCGTCGAAGTCGGGGCCTAACTCATCGCGCATGCGCTCTTTCGCACCGTTCGCGAGATCGCGAAGGGAGCGCACCAGTCGGGCAAGCTGTGCGGCGTAATGGGGAAGCCGGTCGGGGCCGAGCAAGAAGACCGCAATGATCCCAATCACTAGGATTTTGTCAAAGGTCAGTCCGAGCACCTGTTCATGCTAACTCTTCGCGGCGAGGTGCAGCCGCAGATGCGCCAACCGGCCGTACCCTTGAACAAACCAAGGAGCCGCACGTGCCTGACAAGGAATCCACCTGGAAGTTCGCCGAACACTTTGTTTCGGAGAGCGCCGACATCATCGCAGCCCGTGGGCAGTCGATAGAGCTGGGAATTGACGCAGTCTCCCCCGCGACCGGTGCCCAGCTGGCCATCATCGCCGCGGCCACATCCGCTAGCAACATCATTGAAATAGGCACCGGTGCCGGTGTAAGCGGTCTCTGGTTATTCGCGGGTGCACCGAACGCCACTCTGACGTCCATCGACATCGAGCCGCATCATCAGCAGGCTGCACGGTCCGCATTCCTCGACGCAGGAATCCCGGCCAATCGGGTCCGCCTCATTACCGGGCGCTCCCACGATGTGCTGCCGCGCATGAACGAGCATTCTTATGATGTGGTGCTCGTCGATGCAGACCCGAAGTCTGTCATCGAAAATGTGGAGCATGGCTTGCGCCTGGTACGGCCCGGCGGCACGGTGCTGGTACCTCACGCATTGTGGAGGGACCGAGTAGCCGATCCGGTGAAGCGTGACGACATCACCACCGGATTTCGCACACTTCTCAGGGAGATTGGCGACTCGGATGCTGTTATCAGCTGCATCTCCCCGGTCGGCGACGGGTTACTGCAGCTCACCAAGCTCGGCATTTAGAGTCGGACGCACACCTTAACGCTCGGCGCACGGAGGTCTCGTTCCGGGGAAGTCGGCGGCACCACAGGCCGCGCGCTCGACGCCTCCTGCTCGCGTCACCGTCTGATTCTTGGTGCGCCCACCGTATGTTGAGCGCACCCGCGGAAACGCCGGTTAGCGTCGCAGAAATATGAGAAACTATTACGCGTTTGGGCTAACCGGCGTGCGGATTAGGCGCTACTTCGGTGCGACAACTCCGGCCAGCGCGTCGTGCAGCTCCTTGGCTTCGGCATCGTTGACCGACACCACCAGGCGACCGCCACCTTCTAGAGGAACGCGCACGATGATGAGCCGGCCCTCCTTAACAGCCTCCATTGGTCCGTCTCCGGTCCTCGGTTTCATGGCCGCCATGAGGGTCCCCTTTCGTGGAATTCTTCCCATTATCCCGCAGTGGGGGCTATCAAAAAAATCGGCCCTCACTTATCACCTCTCGCATTGGACCCAGACAACTGCCCACTACGGCGGCGTCCAGTCATAACCGTCCACCCACCAGCAGTAATACAGCCATGCCCACTGGCCAACAAGCGAGAGCGCAACCAACGCAATCCGGAAGAGTCGAGAGCGGGGTACCGCTAGCGCACCGAGCAGCGGAAACAGCGGCATAAGAAGGCGGAACGTGCTCGATTGCGGGAAGAAAACCGCCAGCAGGTACGCAGCGTAGCTCGCCACCCACAGGCGCAGGTCGATGTGCAGCCTGCTAACCCAAGGCGACAGCATGAAGGCAATGAAACCTATGACAAGCATCACGAGAACGACGATTCCCCGCGGCCCGGGCATCCAGAATCCGGCTGCTTGCACCCAAGCGGTGAACGGAACAAGTTCCTGGTAGCCGATGTATTGCGCACGCCAAGCCAATTCGGTGTCCGTGTACGCCGTCAGGGAACCGGTGACGGCCCAAGCGAACGCCGGCCAGGCAAGCCCCATGATCCCGCTGAAGATCGCGAGACCGGCGGCGGCGAGCACTTGTGAACGCGGAAATGGATCCCGGTCACGGGTAACCCAGCGGTAAGCCACATGCAGCGTCAATGTGAGAGCAAACGCTAGGCCGGTGGGCCGAGTCAGTGCCATCACCACGACGACGAGCACGAGCACGCCATAGCGTCGCCGTACCAACAGGTAGAGACCCAAGGTCAGCAGGAAGGCGTGCATCGACTCCGCGTAGGCGACCTGCGTTATGGGTGTCAGCGGGGCAACGCACAGCAAGACGACCGAGAAGAGGGCGGATGCCGGTGGCAACATCAACTGCATCAGCCGGTAGAACATCAGCGCTCCGGCGAGCGAGAAGAGCAGGGACACCAGAACCGACGTGACATGCCACGACGATCCCGTCAGCTCCATAAGGGCGCGCACGAACAGCGGGTACACAGGCATAAATGCCCACGCATTTTCTTCGACATGCCCTCCGTTGGTTAGCGGAAGCTCTGACGGATAGCCGGCGAGGGCGACAACGTAGTACCAGGTGCCATCCCACATCGATGCGTAGCTGAAGTAGTCAGGTTGGCCATCGGTCCATGCGTTCGGCGCCTGTCGGTTGGCGAACCAGAGGAGCAGGCTCGTGGTGATGATCCGGGTGACAAGCCATATTGCGATGACTTTGAGCCACCACGGGGTAAGGCTGCACCTTACCGCCAGTGGCTTCAGACGTTGCTGAGCCACCTGCGCAAACCTCGCTCGCACTCCAGGATTTGTGTGACTGCAACGCGCTCATCATCGGCATGCGCTTTCACCGGGTCTCCCGGGCCGTAGTTCACTGCCGGTACACCGAGTGCGGAAAAACGGGCGACGTCGGTCCACCCGTACTTGGGTTTGGCGACTCCGCCTACGGCTGCCAGAAAGTCTTGCGCGAGGGGAACCGTGAGACCGGGGCGTGCACCCTCGGCGCTGTCGA
>JAODMI010000083.1 GCA_025464755.1 Homoserinimonas sp. | reverse complement strand
TCACGCCGGAATCAACTTCGGCTGACCTGCCTCTCGACCGGTGCTGGCCGCGGCGAATCGAACGGGCTCAACGTCGGCGCTCCGCCCCTACGCGGCCCCAGGAACAAGCCCCGATGTGCAGGTAGAGTTCCCGTTATGAGGGAACAGACGGCATTATCGACACAAGAATCGCTGTATACCCGGTTGCGCACGGCTGTCCTCAACGGTGAGTTCCGGCCCGGGATGATTCTTGTCGAGACCGCCGTCGCGGAAGCGTACGGGGTGAGCCGCACGCCCGTCAGGGAGGCGCTGCGGGCGCTGGAGAAAGACGGCATCCTCCAGCAGCGCGGTCGCCACCTTGTGGTGCGGGTAACGACCCTCGAGGAGGTGCTGGAGATTTACGATTGCCGTATCGTGCTCGAAGGCGTCGCCGCCGGCTGGGCGGCACGGGCGCGCACCGACAACGACTTGGAACTGCTCGAATTGGCGCTTCAAGAGATGACGTTGGCCGCGGATGCCTCGCCGTTCGAAAAGGCAACGGTGAACCATGCCTTCCACGAGCGACTATGGCGCTCCAGCCACAACGCAACGCTCGTAGATCTGCTCGCCAGGCTTGAAGTGCATATCAGGCGGTATCCCGAGCCAACGGTCAGCCAGCCCGGGCGATGGGAAGAAGCGGTCGCTGAGCACACCGCGATCATCGAGTCCATTCGCCAACGCGACGAGGAGGAGGCGGCCAGGCTCAGTCGAGCGCACATGGCGGCCGCACGCGACATCCGGGTACGCATGGTGCACACCCGCGAGGCGGATATCGCTCCATCTTGACACCGTGAGACGCCGCGGGTCACAGCTGTATACAATGACAGAGGGTCCGCCGCGAACGCCACGATGGAGAGGTGACCGTCATGTCCGAGTCTGCGAGAACGCGCATCGCGGTCGAGCATCGTCAACGGCCATTTCTCGCAATATGGCCGACCTCCCATCGCCCCAAATTCTCGCCAGTCCACGTCGCGGACGGCAGCCAGGTCATGCACCTGCCCCGGGGCTCGAGAGCCTAATGTCCTCGGTGACCCGATGTTCAGCGCCCGGTTGCTACCGCGACGACCTTTCTGGCACGCCGTTGGTCACGTCGAAGCCGTCCGATCACCTCCGCGGTCGCGCGGAAACACGAAAGGCATGTCGAGAAAATGAGTAAAAGACTTCTGGTTCGAAATGGTTCGGTGGTGACGCCGGAGGGTGTGCTGGAGTTGGACATCCTGTGTGATGGCGGTCGGATCGCGGGTCTTTTTGAGCGTGGTGCTGAGGTTGCTGCGGATGAGGTGGTTGACGCGGCGGGGAAGTTGATTTTTCCGGGGTTTATCGATCCGCATGTGCATTCTCGTGATCCGGGGTTGACGCAGAAGGAGGATTTCGCGCACTCGACGTTGGGGGCGCTGGTCGGTGGTGTCACGACGATTATTGAGATGCCGAATGCGATTCCGCCGGTTGATTCGGTGGCGGTGCTCAATGATCGGCGTGAGCAGCATGAGCAGGTGGCGTGGGTTGATTTTGGCCTGTGGGGGATCTCGATTGGGGACAGCAACCTGCATGAGCTTGGTCCGATGATTGAGGCGGGTGCCGCGGCGATCAAGATTTTTTGGGGTTACGCGCTTCGCAAGGACACCAAGCAGTTGGTTTATAACCTTGGTGATGAGCCGCTTGAGAATGTGATTCTGCCGCCGGATAACGGCACCGTGTTGCGTGTGTTCGAGGCGGTGGCGAAGGTGGGTGGGTTGCTCGCGGCGCATTGCGAGGACAGGGACATTCTGGCTTCGAGCGAGGCGGATCTTGGCCACCCGATCGAGAGTTACGATGACCTGTTGCGAGCGCGGCCGGCGATTGCGGAGGCGACCTCGATTGCCGTCGCGAGCCAGTTCGCGAAGTCGACGGGGTGCCGGTTTCATGTCGTGCATATGGCCTCCGCGGAGGGGGCAGAGGTTGTGCGTCAGGCCCGGAGTCAGGGGTTTCCGTTGACGGCGGAGACCTGCCCGCAGTATCTTTCGCTGAGCGCCGAGGATTATGAGCGCATCGGGCCGATGATGAAGGTGTATCCGCCGATCCGTGGTGTGCAGGATCGTGAGGCGTTGTGGGCGGCCGTCAACGACGGCACGATCGTGTCGGTCGGTTCGGATCATGCTCCGCACACCGTGGAAGAGAAGGCGCAGGGCCTTGGCACGCAACCGGCGGGCGGTGTGGGCTGTGAGACGTTCGGCCCCGTCATGCTGGATCGCCTGTTCCGTGGTGACACCACACCGGAGCGGTTCGCCGAGGTGATGTCCACTTCTACCGCGAAGCTGTATGGGCTTTACCCGAAGAAGGGTGCGATCCTGCCGGGCAGTGACGCGGACCTGACGATCGTTGATCCGGCCGCGACGTGGACGGTGCGGAACGAAGAGCTCGTGGCCAAGCAGCCCACCAGTGCATGGAACGGCTTCGAGTTGACTGGGATGCCAACCATGGTGATCCTGCGCGGTGAGATCGCGATGAAAGACCGCAAGCCCGTCGGAGCGCATCGCGGACGTTTCGTTCCCGCCAAGCACGGGGAAAGGTAACCGCGATGACGCTCTTGGATCGAGTGGTGCAGACTGCCATACAGGTGCGGCTCGAGTCGGTCTCTGCCGCCACGATCGAGCACGCCGGCCACGTTGTGGCGGACACCGTGGCGGTGAGCCGCGGCGGCAGCCGGCAGCCCGAGGCCGCGCGGCTCATCGAACTGGAGCGAGCGGCAGGAACCGTTCTTCCGTTGCGGGACAGTGCGACGACGACAACAGGGACCCCGCGCTTTGCGACAGTGCTGTCGGCCCCGACCGGCCTCGCTGCGCCCGAGCGGGCAGCGTTCCTGAACGCCACGGCCGGCAGCTTTCTCGAGCTCGATGAAGGGATGCGCCCGACCGGGCATCCGGGTATGCACGTGGTGATCCCGGCACTGGCGGCTGCCGAGGCGGCGGCCTGCAGCGGCACAACACTTCTTCGCGCGGTGATTGCCGGATATGAAACCGCAGCAAGGCTGTTCACCGGCTTCCGGCTCCGCTACCCCGTGCACCCCCACGGTCACTTCGGAGCGGTGGGCGGTGCGGTCGCGGTCGCGCTCATCGACGGAACGGATCCGGTGCAGGCGGCGCGCATCGCCGCCACCACACCCATCCTCTCGATCTGGGATGCATGCTACGAAGGGGCTACTGCACGGAACACCTGGATGGGCATCGCCGCGCAGTCCGCCGTGCGGTCGTCGCTTCTCGTGAAGGCTGGGTTCATCGGATCCGCAACCTCCTTCGAGAAGGCGTTCGGTGAGATTGCGGGCTCGCTGGTCGACGAGGAGGCGCTCCTTGCCCCCCTCGATCACGCCAGGCTCGGCATCTCGCGGAACTACTTCAAGATGCACAGCGCGTGCGCTCTGACGCACGCCGCGCTTGATGCCATGTTGCGCT
>JAODMI010000058.1 GCA_025464755.1 Homoserinimonas sp. | reverse complement strand
TATCGAGGATGCCACACACGGACTCGCAGCCAACAGCCAAGGCGTCAGCACCGGGCAGTGGGCAGTCAACATCGCCTTCAATTCCGCAGGCTCACAGCAATTCGGAGAAGTAACACAGCGATTAGTTGGCCTCCAAGGGGCGCAGAATCAATTTGCCATCGTTCTAGACGGCAAGGTCATCACCGCACCGACCACCAATAGCGCCATCACTGATGGCAAAGCACAAATCACCGGTTCATTCACTCAGGAATCAGCTCAGGCGCTCGCTGATCAACTGAAATTTGGTGCCCTGCCCATCGGGTTCGAAGTACAGAGCAAAGAAACTATTTCAGCGACCCTCGGTACCAGTCAGCTAACCAGCGGGCTGCTAGCGGGACTGATCGGTCTTATCCTCGTGGTGGTCTACTCGCTCTTCCAGTACCGCACACTGGGGCTTGTCACAGTGGCATCCCTCACCGTTGCTGCCGTGATCACCTATCTTGTTATCACGCTGCTGTCCTGGCGTGAAGGATACCGGCTCTCACTTGCGGGCGTGGCGGGGCTGATCGTCGCTATTGGTATTACTGCGGACTCGTTCATCGTCTATTTCGAGCGCATCCGTGACGAGCTCCGCGATGGCCGCATGCTGGAGTCCGCCGTCGAGTCCGGCTGGAAGCGGGCACTGCGCACTATCGTCGTATCAGACGCCGTCAACTTCATGGCAGCGGCGATCCTGTTCCTACTGGCGGTCGGCAACGTCCGAGGATTTGCGTTGACGCTGGGGCTCACTACGATCATCGACCTGATTGTTGTGTCGCTGTTCACACATCCTGTGATGCAATTGCTGGCACGCACCAAGTTCTTCGGAGACGGTCACCGTTTCAGTGGGCTGGACCCTCGCGCGCTGGGAGCCGTCTACCGTGGTCGTGCCCACTTCCGTGAGCCCGTTGGAGTGTCCGCCGCCAAGCGAGCTGCCAGTGCCCGAGAGGCGACCAAACGTCAAACCATTGCTGAGCGCAAGGCTGCCGAGCAGCCGACTACCGGCACCAAGGGGAAGGATTCCTGATGGCCAGCTTCTCCGAGTTCGGTAATGACCTTTACACCGGTAAGCGCTCTATCGACTTCGTCGGTCGCCGTAAGCTCTGGTACAGCATCGCGGTTGTGTTGATCCTCGCATCGATCCTCATCCCGTGGTTGCGGGGTGGGTTCCAATTCGGTATTGAGTTTCGAGGTGGCTCCCAGTTTCAGGTAGAGCAGGTCGCCGACACCGACCAAACTATCGGTGAGGCAGCAGTGGGAAGCGTTGTGCAAGACGCCAACCCGCGCGTCACCGTCGTTGGCGGGAACTCGGTACGCATCCAGACCGACCAAGTCTCCGACGACGAGACAGCATCTATTAAGTCCGCTCTGGCCGAAGCATATGGAGTAGCAGACAACCAGGTGAACTCATCTTTCATCGGTGCCACTTGGGGCGCGGACATCACCGCGCAGATGCTACGCGCGCTGGTTATTTTCGTTGTCTTGGCCGGCATCGTGATGGCTCTCTACTTCCGTACCTGGAAGATGTCGCTCGCCGCCATGACCGCCCTGTTCCACGACCTCATTGTTACCGCCGGGGTTTACGGCATTCTTGGCTTCGAAGTGACGCCTGCCGCCGTCATCGGATTCTTAACCATCCTCGGCTACTCGCTGTACGACACTGTGGTGGTGTTCGATAAAATTCGCGAGAACACAACCGAGGACAGCGGTGAGTCACGCAGAACCTTCGCCGAGTCTGTCAACCTGGCCGTTAATCAAACCCTTGTGCGGTCGATCAATACTTCTATCGTGGCGGTCCTGCCCGTCGCCTCGATCCTCTTCATCGGTGCCTTCGCCCTGGGCGCCGGAACGCTTCGTGACATCTCTCTGGCGCTATTCATCGGAATTCTGGTAGGCACGTACTCCACAATCTTCATCGCCGCCCCCGCCTACGCACAGCTGCGGGGTCGCGAGGAGGGCATTCGCAAGAAGACCCAACGCACGCTTGCCCTTCGAGAGTCGTCCACTGGCGCGGGTGTAAGGAACTGACCATGGCCGATGTGAGTGCAGCAGAAGCGGTGGAGCTCGTTCACAATGGTGGCTTTCTCCTAGACGTCCGTGAGGCACACGAATGGTTTCGTGGCCACTCGGCGTTAGCGAGCAACATACCCATGTCGCAGATAGGTCAGCGCCTTGACGAGCTTCCTAGCGATCAGCGAATTCTTGTGGTATGCCATTTGGGCGGGCGATCAAGTCGCGTATGCGCTGCGCTTGTCGATGCAGGCTATGACGCTGTAAACGTTGCCGGCGGCATGGTCGGCTGGCAGGCAGCGGGCGGAGACGTCGTGTCTGACGGCTCTGAACCGCCCTCCGTGGACTGACAGACTCCAGTGGTATTTTTAGCTGGAACAGGGGAGGTGTCGTGAATGGCTGAAGTATCAACGTCGGTTCCCGCTGCCACGCCCAGTCCAGCACTGCGGCGGAGCCTTTTTCCGCGCATCTTCTCGAGAGCGCAGCCGTCAGAGGGCGTCGAACGGCTATTGAAGACGGTTCGAACCAATCATCCTAAGGCCGATCTGGATGTTGTTGATCGCGCGTACACCGCCGCTGAGAAAGCGCACCGCGGTCAAGCGCGCAAGAGCGGTGAGCCATACATAACCCATCCCGTTGCCGTCGCCCAAATTCTGGCTGACCTAGGCATAGGGCCGAAGACACTGGCCGCGGCACTGCTCCATGACACGGTCGAAGACACTGCCTACACGCTAGACATGTTGCGTCACGACTTCGGTGACGAAATAGCAATGCTGGTCGATGGTGTGACCAAGCTCGACAAGCTGAAGTACGGCGACAGTGCCCAAGCCGAGACCGTTCGCAAGATGGTCGTAGCGATGTCAAAAGACATCCGCGTGCTGGTCATCAAACTGGCTGACCGCCTGCATAATGCCCGCACCTGGGGCTTCGTGGAGTCGGCATCAGCGACGCGCAAGGCGCAGGAGACGCTGGAGATCTATGCTCCGCTAGCCCACCGGCTGGGCATTCAGACCATCAAATGGGAACTGGAAGATCTTTCGTTCGCGGTATTACAGCCGAAGCTCTATGTGGAGATCGAGAGTCTCGTACGTCAGCGCACACCCCAGCGTGAAGAGTTCGTTCAAAACGTCATCGATCTCGTCAATGACGATTTGAAGGCTGCACGCATCAAGGGCAAGGTTGTAGGTCGACCGAAGCAGTACTACTCGATTTACCAGAAGATGATCGTCCGCGGTCGTGACTTTGACGAAATCTATGACCTTGTCGGAATTCGTGTGCTCGTCAACTCGCTGCGTGACTGCTATGCCGTCCTAGGTGCCATCCATGCACGATGGACGCCGATCCCCGGTCGATTCAAGGACTATATCGCCACACCTAAGTTTAATCTGTACCAGTCGCTGCACACGAGCGTCATCGGCCCAAATGGGCGTGCTGTAGAAATTCAGATCCGCACAGAAGAAATGCACCAGCGGGCAGAATACGGCGTAGCAGCGCACTGGAAGTACAAGGAACGCGTCAACGGTAAGAGTGCAGGTAAGGAACTGCAGAACGACTCCGATATGGCGTGGCTGGCCCATATCACCGACTGGGAAGCGGAAACGTCCGACCCCAACGAATTCCTTGATTCCCTCCGGTTCGAAATCGGCGCGAAAGAGGTGTACGTTTTCACCCCGCAGGGAAAAGTCATTGGGTTGCCGGCTGGAGCTACTCCCGTGGATTTCGCCTACGCCGTTCACACCGAAGTTGGCCACCGCACGATGGGGTCCAAGGTTAACGGCCGTTTGGTTCCTCTCGAGACCGAGCTGAACAGCGGGGACGTGGTGGAGGTTTTCACCTCCAAGAACCCCGATGCCGGACCTAGTCAGGGATGGCTCACATTCGTCAAGAGCACTCGTGCCCGAAACAAGATCAGGCAATGGTTCACCAAAGAACGGCGTGACGAAGCCATGGAGCAGGGCAAGGACTCCATTGCCCGAGCCATGCGCAAACAGAACCTGCCGCTACAAAAATTGATGAGCCAAGATTCGCTAAACGAAGTCGCATCGCAGTTGCGGTACGAAGACGTTTCGAGCCTGTACGCGGCTGTCGGCGAAGGGCACGTCTCTACCCAAAGTGTGCTGGAGAAGCTGATTGCGTCCATCCACGGGGAAGCGGACGACGGCGAATTCGAGTTGCCTCCACGGGGACGATCCGCCAAGACGCGGGCCGGCAGCTCCGGGGTGCTCGTGAAGGGCGCGCCAGACATCCTTGTCAAACTTGCCAAGTGCTGCACACCAGTACCAGGGGACGACGTAGTTGGATTCGTAACCCGCGGCACCGGGGTGTCGGTGCACCAGGCTTCGTGCGTGAACGTTGCACAGTTGATGACCGAACCGGAGCGGATGATTGACGTCGAATGGGCGCCGTCGGCGTCGAGCGTATTCCTGGTACAGATTCAGGTGGAAGCCCTTGACCGGTCGGGATTGCTGTCGGACGTGACTCGCGTCCTATCCGAACATCACGTGAATATTCTGTCGGCAACCGTCAACACGTCTAATGATCGCCTGGCCATAAGCAAGTTCGTTTTCGAGATGGGGGACACCACCCATCTTGATCGCGTGCTGAATGCCGTGCGCAGAATCGACGCCGTA
>JAODMI010000005.1 GCA_025464755.1 Homoserinimonas sp. | reverse complement strand
TTGCCGGCATTCACCCTGAATTCGCCGATACGCCGTTCTAGCCGAGGGTGAACCTGCCGTCGTCTTAGACTCGTTTTTGAACAGTTGCGTTTGTGTCTGTTCGAAGGGGGTACGGCGATGGGCAGGTCTCACGAATTATTACGTGCTGCGTTGACGGTGGGCGTCGCCCTCGCCCTCGCGGGATGCACCGGAATGGGTGAGGCACCCGATCCGAAACCGTCACAGGTCGCGACTAAACCATCCCAAACTCCGACTGCGGCTCCGGATCCTGTATTGCAACCTGCAGGTACAGCCAGTGACAACCTTGCCTACTTCGACTTCGTCAACGAAGCGCTTATCCAGGCCAATGCGGACCCGGACGGGCGGGCGATCATCGATAACCTCACATCGGCTGGGTTCGACAAGGCAACCATGCAGGTCACACAAGACACGACCCCGAACGGGCATGACGTTGACTCCGTTCAATTTGCCGTCGCCATCAACGGCGAGTGCCTGATCGGCCAGTGGGGCAAGGACGGTTATTTCAGCTCCACGAGCCCGATTCTCGGCACAGGCGGCTGCCTGATCGGCAAACCGCGCCCCATCGACTGGTGATCCGGTAGTTGGCGGGCGCTTTCTTCCCATTGCCGGATGTCCGCAGGTGCCCGACACGGCTGCGTCGGGCGGCGACGCAAGCATGCCGCCTAAACTGAGAGCATGGCTGAATTTATTTACTCGATGGTCCGCGCCCGCAAGGCCGTCGGAGACAAGCTCATCCTCGACGACGTGACGATGTCGTTCATCCCCGGTGCGAAGATCGGAGTCGTCGGCCCGAACGGTGCCGGTAAGTCGACCATTCTCAAGATCATGGCCGGGCTGGATACCCCCAGCAACGGTGAGGCCAGGCTCAGCCCCGGCTACACTGTCGGCATCCTGATGCAGGAACCCGAGCTGGACGAGTCCAAGACAGTCCTCGAGAACGTGCAGGAGGGCGTTGGAGAAATCAAGGGGAAAATCGATCGGTTTAACGAGATTTCGCTTGCGATGGCGGAACCGGACGCCGACTTCGACACTCTCCTGGCGGAGATGGGAACCCTTCAGGAAGCCATTGATGCCGCCGATGCCTGGGACCTCGACTCGCAGCTCGACCAGGCGATGGACGCTTTGCGTTGCCCGCCCGGTGACGCGCAGATCGCGAACCTGTCCGGTGGTGAGCGCCGCCGCGTCGCGCTCTGCAAGCTGCTGCTGCAAAAGCCTGACCTGCTGCTGCTGGATGAGCCTACTAACCACCTCGACGCCGAGAGTGTTTTGTGGTTGGAACAGCACCTGGCTCAGTATCACGGTGCCGTTCTGGCCGTAACCCACGACCGGTACTTCCTCGACCATGTCGCCGAGTGGATCGCCGAAGTCGACCGGGGTCGCCTCTACCCTTACGAGGGCAACTATTCGACCTATCTCGAAAAGAAGGCCGAACGCATGAACATTCAGGGCAAGAAGGACCAGAAGCTTGCCAAGCGGCTTACTGAAGAGCTCGAGTGGGTTCGAAGCAATGCGAAGGGGCGGCAGACCAAGTCCAAAGCGCGTCTCGCTAGGTACGAGGAGATGGCCTCCGAAGCGGAGAAGACTCGAAAGCTCGACTTTGAAGAGATCGTGATTCCTGTGGGCCCGCGTCTTGGTTCACAGGTCATCGAGGCTAAGAAGCTTAGGAAGGGCTTCGAAGACCGCATTCTCATGGACGGGCTCTCCTTCACTCTCCCACGCAACGGCATCGTCGGTGTCATTGGCCCCAACGGTGTGGGTAAGACAACACTGTTCAAGACGATCGTCGGGCTTGAACCTTTGGACGCGGGCGAGTTGAAGGTCGGCGAGACCGTCCAGATCTCATATGTAGACCAGAGTCGAGGCGGGATCGACCCGAACAAGACCCTGTGGGAGGTCGTTTCCGAAGGACACGACTACATCCAGGTGGGCAAGACCGAAATACCGTCGCGGGCTTACGTGTCCCAGTTCGGGTTCAAAGGTCCAGACCAACAGAAGAAGGCCGGCGTGCTCTCCGGTGGTGAGCGCAACCGCCTAAACCTGGCGTTGACTTTGAAACAGGGCGGCAACCTGCTGCTGCTTGATGAGCCAACCAACGACCTGGACATCGAGACTTTGAGCAGCCTCGAGAACGCGCTGCTCGAATTCCCTGGATGCGCCGTGGTTATCACTCACGACCGGTGGTTTCTCGACCGAATTGCGACGCACATCTTGTCGTACGAGGGAACAGAGGCCAACCCGTCGTACTGGCATTGGTTCGAGGGAAACTTTGAGGCTTACGAAGAGAACAAGATTGAACGGCTGGGCCCGGATGCTGCAAAGCCGCACCGTTCCGCCTATCGCAAGTTGACACGCGACTGACATGCGGTTGAATATCCCCATCCAGCTGCGATGGTCTGATTTCGACGCGTACGCGCACGTTAACAACGCGGAGATGCTGCGCCTCCTCGAAGAGGCGCGCATCCAGGCTTTCTGGCGACCCGACGAGGGAACCACTGAGGAGAACGGAACGGCCATTATGGACGCCCGGCCTGGTGCTGAGGCGATTGCCCTGATTGCTCGTCAGGAGATTGAGTACCTGACTCCCATTCCGTACATGCGTGCACCGATTGACATTGAGATGTGGGTAGGTCGCCTCGGTGGGGCGAGCCTGGAGATTTGCTACGAGCTGTACTCGCCTGTCGGCGTGGTGCCGCGGGTGCTCTTCACTCGCGCCGCAACAACGCTGGTGATGGTGACCGCAGCAACGGGCAAGCCGCAACGGATTTCCGAGGAGCACCGTGCGGCGTGGAGCCCATACATTGAAGAACCGGTCGCCTTTTTCAACCGCGGTTAGCACTAGCACCCTCGACCGGTCGGTCCCTAAGTTATCTGTCCGCTGCTGACGCGACCGGCTGCCCGATGCGAACTGCCGCCACAGGTGGTCCCACGACGGTGATCGCACCAACCAGCGAAAGCAGAATCGCCACACTTATGCGTGAGACTCGATAGAGGGTGCCGTGTACCGGTATCGGGCGCGCCCGCTGAATGGCTGTGAGCACGAAAGTTCGGCGACTCGTGGCGGGGAACCGCGGTAACAGCCAGGCGCACAGTCGGCACGCGAACGGAAAGCACGACAGCTACCGATGCATCAGGCGATCACGGTGGTGTCACCGAAGATTTCGACCACACAACTTCGCGGCCGTTCACGCGCCGGTGCATCCACGCCATCGCCGGCCACCCCGAACCGTACAGGGCCAGGGCGGTTCGGTGAGTGAGGGTGAACGGACCCGTCATCCGTTAGCCCCCCGGGGCACACGCACCATCCCCTCCTGCGCGACACTTGCTAGTAACAGCCCGTCGCGGCTATAAATGCGACCAAGCGATAGTCCGCGCCCGCCCATCGCGGTGGGGGACTCTTGCACGTACAGCATCCACTCGTCAACGCGTCCAAACCGGTGCCACCACATGGCGTGGTCAAGGCTGGCAGCTTTGAGCCCTGGAGTTGCCCACGGCAGCCCGTGGCGCCGGAAGATCGACTCCAGTAGTGAGTAGTCGCTTGCGTAGGCGAGTGCGGCACGGTGCAGGTTTCGGTCGTCGGGCATACGGTCAACTGTTTTCATCCACACCGCCTGATGGGCTACGTGCTCGCCCTCGACACTGAAGTAGATGGGTGACTCGACGTGACGGATGTCGAAGGCCCGTTCTGTGGCCCAGCTGCGCGCAACCGGATGTTCCATGTCTCCGATGACCTCTGCGGCGGTGGGCAACGACTCTGGGTCGGGCACTCCAGCTGGCATCTCCAGCTGATGCTCGAGCCCCTCGTCTTCAAGTTGGAAGGAGGCGATGAGCGACAAGATCGGGTTACCGTATTGGTACGCCTGCACTCGACGCGTGGAGAAGGAGCGGCCGTCGTGAATGCGGTCCACTGAGAACGTGATCGGTTGGTTGACATCGCCTGGACGCAGAAAGTAGGCATGCATGGAGTGGATGACCCGCTCTTCGGGCAGCGTGCGCATCGACGCAATCAGCGACTGCGCGAGCACTTGCCCTCCGAAGACGCGACCGGTTGGCATCCACTGGCTGGGTCCGGTGAAAATATCTTCATTCGTTCTGGCACCGGTATCGGCGAGGTTCAGGGCCGTAAGGAGCCCTTCCAGCAGTCGAGTCATGCAATCTCCTGGTGTCGTGGGCGGTTGGCAAGAAGCCGCGGTGGCACGCATGCCTCGCGTTGTTAGGTAGTTTAGGTTGCAGATGAGCCAGTCATTTTCTCTTGTAGATTCCCTCGCCCTCCGTGACCTTCAGGTGTACCTGAGTCGCGCCGGTCGCGTCGAGGATGGCTCCGTGCGCCTGATTGCAGGCTCTCGTGTGCTTGCGGTCTACGTTGCCGTGTTTTATCCCCTTGGCTTGCTCGACCAGAGCCCAACCGTTCTGGGTCTTCGCACTTTTGCGCTGGCGGATGACGCGACCTTTGACGTCATCGTGCCGGTCGGCTCTCTCCTGGAACGTATAACCAGGCTCCAGGATGCGCCAGGAGAGGAGGCAGACCCGGTGGCGGTGGGGTTGCCCATGCAGGTCAACTCGGCCAGTTGGGCTGCCATATCGCCTCCACGGGGTGGCTGGCACACCCTGGATCCGACGGCGGGAATGCTTTTGGAGCGGGTCGCCAAAGCGGGGATTGACGAGGTTGCGGAGGCTATTCCGACTGGCACGGGGGAGCAGCTAGTGCACCGTATCCGATCCGAAGTGTGGAGCAGGCCTATCGAGACGTTGGAGCACGTGCCAGCTGGCGCCGCGTTCGCTGCCTTGAGTCTCGGCTTTCTCAAGGCGAATGATCTGGTGGGCATCTTTGAGACCGGTCCGTGGACGCGGCTGTCATCTGAGCGCGGCCATGTCTTGGTCAAGCGTAAATCCTGGACTTTGCAGCGCTAAGAAGCGTTCACGAGGCACGCGGTCGAGGGTGGAGCGGGCGGACCCATATGTGTCGGCAATCATTCGCACGAGGTCATCGTTCTGATTCACCCTTGTGAGCATTCTGGCGAGCGTGGCCGACGCATGTGCTCAGCCGTC
>JAODMI010000001.1 GCA_025464755.1 Homoserinimonas sp. | reverse complement strand
TGGCAGGTCGACGATTGAGAAGTCGGGGAGGATTTTGATGTGCCCGAAGTCTTCCCTGCTCAAGCCTCCCTCGTTGGCAAGAGCTCCGACGATTTGGCGTGGCTCCACCTTGTGCCGCTTGCCCACTTCGATGCGGTACGACGCCATCGGCTTATCGTTGGTGCGTGAACGGCGTTCGGGGCGCTCCGCCCTCGAGCTGCGGTCATCCCGCCGGTCACCGGCCTCGTAATCACGTGCGGCACGTGCGGCACGGTCACCTCGGTCAGCGCGCTCCGGGCGTTGCGATCGGAAGTCCTCAGCCGAGAGCAGAAGCGGGGTCTCACCCTGCGCGACGACGGCCAAAGCAGCCGCGACGTCGGCCTCCGGCACGTCATGGTGCTCGACGTAGTGGCTGATGACATCTCGGAACGTGGCGATT
This sequence comes from Homoserinimonas sp., assembly GCA_025464755.1. GTDB lineage: Bacteria > Actinomycetota > Actinomycetes > Actinomycetales > Microbacteriaceae > RYN-87. Next base: position 12,570 of record JAODMI010000001.1, on the reverse strand, counting down.
CGGTCTGCCTGGGCCAGAGCATCTGTTATCGCGTCGTCGAAGCGCGCCAGCCGGGTCACATTGACATCCTCGACTGTCGGTAACTGCATCTGCGTTAGCGGCTGCCGGGTTGCCCTTTCAATGGCGTCGAGAAGGCGACGCTCGCGGGGCGTAACGAAGCTGATGGCCGCACCGCTGCGTCCTGCTCGACCGGTGCGGCCGATCCGGTGCACGTACGACTCGGTGTCGATGGGAATGTCGTAGTTGACGACATGGCTTATACGTTCCACATCGAGACCGCGAGCCGCGACATCCGTTGCAACGAGGATGTCTAACTTGCCCGACTTCAGCTCGTTGACTGTACGTTCGCGCTGTACCTGAGGGACATCGCCATTGATCGCCTTGGCTGAGTATCCGCGGGCACGCAACTTCTCTGCCAAGGTTTCGGTGTCATTTTTTGTGCGGGTGAAGATGATCATCCCCTCAAAATTCTCGACCTCGAGAATCCGGGTGAGCGCGTCCACCTTCTGCGGGTAGGACACCATCAGATAGCGCTGGGTTGTGTTTACGGACGTTGTCGTCTTGTTTTTGACAGTGATTTCTTCGGGATCATGCAGGTATTTCTTCGAAATTCGACGAATCTGCGCCGGCATGGTCGCCGAGAACAGGGCGACCTGCTTGTCTTCCGGGGTGTCGGCGAGGATGGTTTCCACATCCTCGGCGAAACCCATCTTCAGCATCTCGTCAGCCTCATCGAGCACCAGATATTTGAGCTCGGAGAGGTCGAGGGTGCCTTTTTCAAGGTGGTCCATGATGCGGCCAGGTGTGCCCACCACGATGTGGACGCCGCGACGCAAAGCGGAAAGTTGCACGCCATATCCCTGGCCGCCATACACGGGAAGAACATGCACGCCTTTCAAGTGCGAGGCATACTTCTCGAACGCCTCACAAACCTGCAGGGCGAGCTCACGAGTGGGGGCAAGCACAAGTGCCTGCGGAGTCTTTTGCGACATATCGAGGCGGGAAAGGATCGGTAGCGCGAAGGCGGCGGTCTTACCGGTGCCTGTTTGGGCGAGCCCGACGACATCGCGACCTTCCAGGAGCAGGGGAATGGTCGCGGACTGGATGGCCGACGGAGTCTCGTAGCCGACATCCTTGAGCGCCTTAAGTACGCCCTCGTGGAGCCCAAGTTCAGAGAAGGGTTTCGCGGTGGGAGTGGTGTCTGCGTCGCTTTTGGCGGTCGTATTAGGGAGCGTCATGCTTTAACGGTAGCCCTTCACAGAGCACCCGTCTTGACCCCCTGCAATATGCCCGTAGTTCAGGCTGAACCATCACGTGGTGTGTGATGAAGGTGGCTGAGCGTCACCACCTCGGCAAGCTCCGCCAGTCGGTGCGCACGCGCCGCTTCTGCGGGCGTGAACGGTTCACCGGGACGTGAGAAGGTCAGTGTTCCTTGCCCGACGTGAGGCACCTTCAGTAATGCGACATTCCCTGAGATTCGAGTACCATCACACACTTCGGCGCGCAGTAGCTCTGCTATGGCGGGGCCGAGGAGCTCCGGATTCCACGCCACTCGGCTCGCGAGAGCACTGTCGCGGTTACTGCGAGTGTGACAACTTTCGCGAGCATTGCCAGGTCGGTCTGAACGACCACGAGGTGGACGGCGAGTTCGATGGGGAGCACCGCAGCGATACTCGCCAACGTGGCCCGAAGACGGGCTGTCTCGGGTAGTTGTTCGCAACCGTCACACCTGAGAGCCTGCACAACTTGCCGTTCCCATTTTCCGGGCCATGCTTTATGGTCCTCCTCCGCCGTTACCTCCCTGTTTCCGTCATGATTCTGGCGAGAGAACAGAAACTATCTGGGCCACGCGGCAGAGTCCGAGGGAGCATCCCCACCATTTGAGATGACGTACGCAGCTCCGGCTTCATGTCTGGGGTGAGTGCTCTGTTCATGGCTGTCTTGCGCCTCCCTCCTCACGCGAGTAACTTACAACCACATGGTTGTGGATAGACGGCAGGTAGACCACCTCGATCGCGTATTCCAGGCGCTAGCCGACGCGACCCGCAGAGACATTGTCGAGCGCGTTGCACGCGGTGAACTGTCCGTTTCGAAGCTGGCGCAGGGCTACCTCATGAGCTTCGCAGCGGTGCAGAAGCATGTGGCGGTTCTTGAGCGTGCTGGCCTGGTCACCAAGGAGCGGCGCGGACGCGAGCAAATCGTTCACGGGAACATGGATGGTGTTCGCAAGGCAACCGAACTGCTCGGCCATTATGAGCACATCTGGCGCCAGAGGTCGCAACGAATGGACCACATCCTTACCGAAGATCGAAAGGAATGATCTCATGCCCGTCATCGGCACGCACAAAGACACAGACACCTTGACCATGACATTCGTTGCGGAGTTCGATGCGAGCGTCGAGCGTGTCTGGCAATTATGGGCAGACCCGCGCCAGTTGGAGCGGTGGTGGGGCCCGCCGAGCTGGCCCGCAACTTTCGAGAAGCATGAGTTCGTGGCGGGCGGGCGCTCCCTGTATTACATGACCGGGCCAGGTGGCGAAAAGGCTCGTGGATGGTGGAAGGTGACCGCAATTGACGCGCCGCGGCGCTTCGAGTTCGATGACGGTTTCGCTGACGAGGACGGTGAGCCCGATGCCGCCTGGGAGCCAATCCACGGTGTGGTCACCCTTGAGGGGATAGGGGGGAAGACACGGATGACTTCAGTAAGCCAATTCGTTAGCACTGCACAACTCGACCAGATGATCGCTATGGGTATGGAAGAGGGCATGCGAGAGGCGATGGGGCAGGTCGACGGCGTGCTCGCAAACCAAACCCGCTAGCTTCACGAATTCGGGGTTGACTTTTTTCGCGTTTACCCCTGTGCACCCTGCGATCCTCGGGGTACCGTCCTAAGCAACTAGAGATTAGGTCGCCTGCACGTCATTTCCGACAGGCAGGCGACCGATTGAATGGAGCAACATGGCAACCCTCCTTTGGATCATCGCTGCAGTTCTGGTCATCGCCGGGATTGTCGCCCTTGTTCGTCGGCAATTCCTCTGGGGAATCGTCCTCATCATTGTCGGGCTGCTTGTCGGACCTGGCGGCGTCAGCATCTTCACATAACGAGCGACGCTAGTGCCACCAACAACCGCTTTCGACGAATAGTCGGGAGCGGTTGTTGGTTAAGCTCACAACCCTTACCTTTGCAGCCATTTAACTAGTTTCTCCAGCGGCCAGGTCGTAATGATCCGCTCCGAGGGAATACTGTTTGCTGCGGCGCGTGCAGCACCGTACTGGAGGAAGTCGAGCTGTCCGGGGGAGTGGGCGTCGCTGTCAATACTGAAGAGGCAGCCGGCGTCCAGGGCAATTTGGATGAGGTCGTCCGGCGGATCCTGCCGTTCTGGGCGTGCGTTGATTTCGACCGCGACATCGTTATCCGCACAGGCGGTGAAAACCCGTGTTGCATCGAATTCGGATGGTGGCCTGGTGCCGCGGGCCCCTGTCACCAGGCGACCCGTGCAGTGGCCGAGGATGTTTGTCTGCGGGTTGCGGATGCCGGCAACCATCCGAGTGGTCATCGTCTTGCCATCAGAGCGCAGCCTCGAGTGCACGCTGGCCACCACCACGTCCAAGCTGGCTAGCATCGCCGGCTTTTGGTCGAGATCGCCGTTATCGAGGATGTCGACCTCAATTCCCGTCAGCATCCGTAGCTCCGTTCCGCCTGCGTTGATGCGATCTACTACTGCGAGTTGTTGTGTCAGCCGTTCAATGCTGAGCCCGTTAGCGATCTTCAGATTAGGCGAGTGGTCGGTTAGGGCCAGATATTCCCGTCCAAGCATGTGCGCTGCCTCGGCCATCAACTCGACCGGCGAGCCGCCGTCAGACCAGTCGCTGTGGCTGTGCAGGTCTCCGCGCAGCATGGCCGCCAGTATTTCGCCTCCTTCGACCAGAGGATGGCCGCCATCGCTTCGCAGGGCGGCAAGATATTCGGGCGTCATCCCGGCCTGCGCCTGGTCAATAACCTGAAATGTGCGAACTCCGATGCCTTTCATTCTCTGCAGGCGGCCGTCGCGTGCGCGGGCGGACAGGTCCTCCGGTGACAGGTCACGGATAAGGACAGCGGCCTTGCGAAATGCCTGCACTTTGAACGTGGGAGCAGATTCACGCTCCAGCCAGAAGGCGATCTCGTTCAGGGCGGCAACGGCTTCCATGTACTTATAATCGCTCTACCTGTCGATGGAGACCAGATCACGCACTCTCCGGCGGATGCACCAGCAGGCTGACGCGCTCACTGAGATAGGCACCGAACTCGACGGCTGAGGCATCCGCCGCCGACATGTTCCAATGCACCATGGCGGTGTCGCCGCGAAGGACGAGCGGGCTGGCAGAGCGACGCAGGGCCGATGCATCCAAGGCGATTGGCTTGGCGCCAAGGTTGACCGTCTCGCCACGCTTGTATCCCGCCTTGAGCGCAGCGGCGCGGTAAAGGCGACGCTCCTCCGCAGAGCGGGACTGATAACCCGGATAACCAGGTTCGACGGCCCGGGTCGTTACGCCCGTCTGATAAAGGGTGCCATCAGGGGCGAGCAAGAAAACCCCGAGCCGCCAAACTCGACCGCATGCAATCATGGTCGGCTCCCGGGTAAACAGTCCCAGCACTGTGCGGCGCGGAACAAATCTGGCAAGCGCTTCGTCGCGCGCGTCAGCGCTTTCCAACTGGTCAATGGCCCGAGCGATAACCTCGCGGATGCCTGCGACAACCTGCGTGTCAAAGTCAGGGCCATAGTCAGACATGACTAGCGCGCACGATCAGCAGCACTCGACTCAGCGTGCCGTCGCCCCATCGCGTTGAGGAGACCGTCAATGTGCGGGGGGCCCGCTGCAACCGTTTCACCATAACTGCGAGGCTAGTTCAGCAGCTTGCTGCCGTCGCACGTTCACAGTTCGCATGGAGCCGATGGGAGAACCCAAGGGGCCGCCGGATACCCTTTCGAAGGTGCAGCGAGCCACGATCATCTACCTCATAAGCACGTCAGTCAGTGCAATGGAACGCCATGGTGCATCTTTGCTCATGCGACTGGAATCCGCAGCCGCTACCGTGGTGACATGACCAACAACTTGCTCGGACCCGCCCCTACTCTTCTACCAGAGCAGCCGGACGTACTCGCGTCCATCTCCAACACGGGACTAGATCGCTCGGATGTCGTCATCGCGCACCCCACGTCGCCCTTAGCATGGGCACTCCTCGCGAACGATGCGTTCAACGCAGGAAAGACCCTGGAGTCTTATGCCTTCGCTCGAGTGGGCTATCACCGTGGCCTTGATGCCTTGCGCAAAGCGGGCTGGAAGGGCCACGGCCCCATTCCCTGGTCGCACGTTCCTAACCGCGGTGTGCTGCGGGCTCTTTACGCCCTATACCGGGCGGCGGATGCGATCGGCGAAGAAGACGAGGTCGAACGCCTTGCGGCCTTTCTGGCCGATTCGGACCCAACCGCCGTGGCGAGCATTGAGGCCGAGCACGGGTAAGGGCTGTCCCTGACGTGTGCGTTTACCTCAGGGTAAATGCAGCGTCGAGCAAATACCCCCGAACAGGGGCCAAGATAGTTGACTTTTACTCCGTCAGGGCTGATCGTTGAGCATACCCGGACAGTGCTCACCCGATCAGTGCTGTGAATGTCAAATGACTATTACCCTGTTAGAGGAACGATGCCCTACGTTCTTGGCGTTGATATTGGAACCACTTTTACGGCAGCCGCCATTGCGCGCCTTGACCCAGGCAGCGCCGCTCCGGTGCCGCAGACATTAAGCCTAGGAGTGCAGGCGAACGCCGTTCCCTCGGCAATTTTCGTCTGTGAAGACGGGCACATCGTCATGGGGGAAGCCGCCGAGACGTTGGGCATAGACCAACCTGATCGCATGGTGCGGCGATTCATGCTCCGCGTGGGCGACACGGTACCGGTGTTTGTTGGGCAGCTGAAGTTAGCCCCTGAAGACATCTTCGCCATGATGGCGCGCTGGGTGGTCGACTGTGCCGAAGAAAGCGAAGGGTCCCCACCCGGTGCCGTGACACTCTCGTATCCAACCGACTGGGGCGAGTACCGGATCGCCCTGGTGCGGCAAGCGCTGGCAGGCGTCGGTCTTGCTGGCGCGGCGTTGCTGCCTGCATCGCAGGCTGCGGCGCTTCACTACGCCAGCAGGCAATCGGTCAGCGCCGGCACCGCGGTTGCGGTCTACGATCTGGGGGGCGATTCCTTCGACGTCACCATCCTGCGGTTCACCGACTCCGGATCTTTCGAGCCCTTGGGCGGTGACGGCACAATAGAGGGATTTGGCGGCGCCGACTTCGATGGTGCCGTGTTCGGTCACGTTGCTGCAAGTCTCGGCGAAGCCTTCCACGATCTGGACACTACAAACCCGAAGGTTTTGCAGGCACTTTCCCAAGTGCGCCGGGAATCGATCGACGCAAAAGAGGTGTTGTCTTTCAACTCCGAAGCCTCTATCCCGGTGCAGCTGCCTGGGCTGACGACTCAGGTGCGTCTCGAGCGCTCTGAATTCGAGGGGATGATCGACGGTTCAGTACGTGGGACCATCGACGTGCTGAAATCGTCTGTGGTGGCTGCGGGCCTCGGTGAGGATGACCTGGCGGCTATCCTCCTGGTTGGAGGCTCCTCCCGTATTCCCTTGGTGGCCCGATTGCTGTCGGAGGAAATGGACAGGCCGATCGTGATCGATCGTGATCCGAAGGCTTCGATCAGCCGGGGAGCTGCGGTCGCCGCTGCCAGTGAAATGCTCGAAGGGTGGCACCCTGTTGTGGCCGCCGATCCGGGGGTTGGTGCTGGCAGAAAAGGCGATAACGTTCCGGCGAGTCCGGGCGGTACCCGTTTCTCGCGCATGGCCCCGTTCGGGGTCGCAGCCGTTACCGCGGGGCTGGTCGTTACGGTTGCCGTGCTGCTTGCTTCCGGCCTGGGTGCGTTACTCCCTCGTGCCGGCGTTGCGAATGGTGCAAGCAATATGCCCGTGCGGGAAGCGTTGACGGGCAACGGGAGTAGTTCAGACTCGTTGCTCGGTCCTATCGCTCTGCCCCTGCCCGATGCGCCTGACCAAACCGAGCCGAAGGGTGTGCCGGATGTTTTCCCGCCACCTGCTGTTCGCGCGAAGGGAGACACGACTCCGAAGAGCTATCGGGCGCCGTCCACGGTTGGAGGTGACCGAGGAGCCGTTTCCCCAGCTCCCGGGGTAGTCGCATCAGATCCGAGTCCGGCGCCGCACCCGGCCCCCAAGGCTGATCCGACTCCGGCTCCGACTCCGGCTCCGGCTCCGGATCCAACTCCGGCTCCGGCTCCGGCTCCGGATCCGACTCCCGATCCAACGCCGACTCCGGATCCAACTCCCGATCCAACGCCGACTCCGGATCCAACGCCGACTCCGGCTCCGACTCCGGATCCAACCCCGACTCCGGACCCAACGCCTATCCCAGACCTCGCACCTGACCCCGTGCTCCCCGCGGAGGAAGGGTAACCGTGGCGGAGACAGGTCTTCTGCGCGTCACATCGTCGTATCCAGGTCATGGCACCGCCGCGGTGTCGCTGCTCGCCGAAGTCGCAGCCGCGCCGCGAAATCGACTTCTTGCCGGCATCTCCGGCTACGCGGGTTCGGGAAAAAGTGCGCTATTAGACGATCTTGAAGCGCAATATAACGCCGTCGGTATCCCGGTGCGTCGCGGGCATGCCGACCTCGGAAGGTATGCAATAGCGGAGCGTGGCGCTGTTCTCATTGACGACGCTCACGAGTTGAGCGACTCTGTGTTGACTCGTATTCACTCTCTGATCGAAGACCGCAACGTCAACGTGGTTGTGGCTTACGGTTTCTGGCCCCAGCCGCCCGCCTTGAGCCGCCTCGCCAGCACCCTTGAGCGCCACCATCCGCCGGTTGTCCTCGGTTTGCTGTCCCTTGAAGAAATTGCCGACCAGGTAGCGATCGCATTCGGAACCGCTGCGCCGGTCTCCCTCACGCAGCAAGTGGCAGAGCTCACTGGAGGGGTGCCTTGGCTCGTCCATCTCGTCGTCGCATCCCTTCATCACGAAAGCGGGCGAACAATCGCGCAGCCGCCGATGTCACGCTGTGTGATGGATCAGCTCGGATACGAGCTGAAGACAGTAGGCAACGATCTACATCAGCTCCTCCTCGCGCTCACGGTGGGTTTTGACCTCGCTGACGAATTACCACCCGCCCTAGGGCTGAGGCGAGACGGCATCGATAACCTCGTAGCCCAAGCTCGTAGCGCAGGTCTGCTGCTGCCAGACGGCCGTGTGATTCCGTTGGTTCGGCGAGCGCTGTTAGAAACGACTCCCGCTTATCGTGTCCGCACGCTTCAACGCGAGCTGGTAGAAGGCTTCGTCTCAGAAGGTCGCTCCCTTGACGGTGTTGCGGAAGCACTGGCCGTGGGTGGTCTGAAAGACCAGCGGATCGCTCGCACTTTGGAACAAAAAGGCGACAACCTTCTTTCCAAGCAACCGGCCGTAGCGGCCGTATTTTATGACAAAGCAAGGGCGGCAGGCTCGGGCGAACTCGCCACTGCCGCAAGGCGCGCACAAGCGGCCTCCGCCGTCGGCGACCTCGACGGCGCAGCCCAGATCGTGGATGGACTCCTCGCTCGTGAAGATCCGCCAGATCTTGCTCGCGCCGTTGATGTGGCGGCCGCTGTCTGGGCCCAACGGGGCATGCTGGGGCGTAGTGCCGAGATATACCGCTGGCTGGGCGTGGCAAGGATCGGCCATTCGGCAGTGCTGGCCGCTGTGGCCATGATCGGCACAGGTGATCGTGAAGGGGCAGAGGGCATGTTGAAGGCGGCACCCGCCAGCGGATCTCCGACGCTGGTATCGGTAGCGGCGACTCTCATGGGGCAAGGATTACAGGACTCACTCGATGATTCGGCCTCCCACGCGCTAACGCACCTCGTGCGGGCGTCGGACATGATGACGGCGGCTGCCGTAACCTCTCCGCTCCCGGAGTTTCCGGCGGCGCTCGCGGCGACGGTGGCTTTGCACAGCGGCGATCTCGAAAGCGCGGACTCGATTATCTGTGACGCCCTCGCCGGCGGGCAGTGCGGCGCTGCTGCCCGGCCGCGACTGCTGCTTTTGCACGCTTGGGTGGCAATGCGGGAGGATCGTCTTGAACAATCGCGATCAACGATCAACGAGGCGACTGCCTCAGGCAGTGACCTTGTTCCCCGTGACGCCCTACTTTTGTGTGCCCTCGAAGTCGCCCTCGCCCGACGTGCCGACGACGGGCCTGCGCTGGTGCGGGCCTGGCAGCGGGCACGCAGACGCATCCTGCACGTGTCCGTGGACCTGTACAGTCTCTTGCCACTCGGTGAGCTGCTGATAGCGGCCACCCGCCTACGTGAGGTTAGTCAGTTAGAGCCGCATTTAGCCGATGCATGGAAACTGCTCAAAAGGCTCGGAGACCCGCCGCTGTGGTCGGTTCCTCTGCATTGGGCTGCGGTGCAGGCCGCCATTCTTGCGGAAAGGCCCGGCGACCTTGCTCCCCACGCGGCGGCGCTGGTGCGGGCATCCGAGAAGAGTCACCTAGCTTCGGTTCTCGCTGCCGCGGGTCGAGTATGGGTATCAGTGCTGGCAGGAGATGTGCAAGTGGCAGCAGTGGAGGATGCGGCGCGTGCATTAGCTCGTGTGGGAATGTCGTGGGAAGGATCGCGACTAGCCGGGCACGCAGCGGCGCGCACGCGCGAGCGTGTCGACATGACCCGGCTACTCGCCTGCGCGCGCAGTTTGCATCCGAGGGCAGGCACAACGATGAGCGCGGAGGTCACCCAGGAGGCGACATCCAAGATTGCCCCGTCGCCACCTTCCGAGGAATCAGGGTTGAGCCCTCGTGAGAGGGAAGTGGCCCAGCTCGTTCTGAACGGCAAAACTTACGGTGAGATAGGGGAGGCAATTTTCATATCACCCCGCACCGTTGAACATCATGTAGCGAGGATTCGGCGCCATTTGGGTGTCGCCACTCGGTCGGAATTGCTCGCAAAGCTCCACACCTTGGGTTCACCAGACAAGCAAGACGGCTCGGACGACTTCGGATCCCCTATAGGCCCCTAACGGCCGTATGTGATAGCCCGCACGCAACGCTTACCGCTAGGGGGCCAATCCCCGATGCGTGCGCTCACCTCATCGAAATAGGTTCGTGACGAGCCAAGCAATTCCGCTCGGTGCAAGATTTGAAGATTAGGACCGCTGATGACCCCCCTCACAACCATTTTGCTCGATTTCCTGCTGAACCTGCTCAGGGACCCCGAAGCCGCTGCTGAGTTTGTCAGGGACCCTGACCAAGCACTCGAGGATGCCGGATTGGAGGACGTAACCAGCGACGACGTCGACGCCATCATGCCGATCGTGTTGGACGCCTCTACGGTTAACACCTCGTTCGACAGCAGCTTCGATCGTCAGTACAACACTGGAGGTGACGGAGCCGGTAACACCGGCGCTGCCGGCTCAAGCGGAGCGGCCGCTGGCAATCAAGTTTCATTGGCCGACACCGATGACGACCACGCTCACGCGGTACAGCAGCTGACACACGTTGTCAACAACTACTCGTACAACGACACCATTACCGACCTTTCGGTCAACCAGAACATCTGGACCGATGGCGACGTCTCGCAGTTCTTCGACAACGACGCCATCATCGCCTCCGGACACGGCGCTGCGGCGGCGGGAAACGATGCTGCTGTCGACAACTCGACGGATAGCTCGACGGATAACTCCACCACCATCTCGGCTGGCGGAACGGCGAGCGTCGGCAACGACAATTCGGACCACTCGGTAGACAACTCGGTGGAGGATTCGCTGAACGACAACTCAGACAACTCGGTGGACAATTCGCAAGAGGACTCCAACAACGTCGATCTCGAAGTCGAGCTTGAGAACTCGCTGAACGACAATTCCGACAACTCGACGGACTACTCGGACCACTCGGATAACAGCGACAACTCGGACAACTCCGATAACTCAACCGACAGTTCGGACAACTCCAACGACTACTCTGACAACTCGGACAACTCAACGGAAACCGAGACGGACGTTGAGGTTGAAGTCGAGTTCGAGGAGTCCTTCAACGACATCGACACCACGGACAACTCGATCGAGCTTGAAAACAATGAGTTCGAGTCCACAGAGCCGGAAATCGCGCTCTAGCTCTGCGCTGCAGCATCCACGCCCAGAAGGAGCATTCGCTTCCTTCTGGGCGTGAGTGTGTGGTCTGATGGACTCACCCGAGTCTGAAGGAACTAACGTGGTCGAGCTTGTCAAGCTGGTGGAGCACGGCATCGACTTGGTGACTGCGGGACGGCGGCCAGACTTGCGTCGACGTCTGGAACAAACCCGGCAGCGCCTGCTAGATCCCAGCACTCGTGTGATCGTGGTGGGGGAATTCAAGCAAGGCAAAAGCCAGCTGGTCAACGCACTGGTCAATGCTCCGGTGTGCCCTGTCGATGATGACATTGCCACGTCCGTTCCCACTGTCGTGCGTCATGGAGACATCCCATCGGCTTCGATCGTGATCGCTAACAATGGTGCAGGCTCGACCGGCGAGCAATCGCTCGAGAGCCGACCGATCAAACTCGAAGACCTCGCCGCCTACGTCTCAGAGAAAGGCAACCCGGGCAACCGCCAGCAGTTGGTGGCCGCCGAAGTGTTCCTTCCTCGGGGCATCCTGGCCGACGGTTTGACTTTCGTCGACTCACCGGGCATGGGCGGTTTGGACTCGGTGCACTCGCTGACCACGCTTACGACGCTTCCCACCGCGGATGCCATGTTGTTGGTGTCGGACGCCTCCCAGGAGTACACCGAGCCAGAGGTGCAGTTTCTACGCCACGCAATGCGCATTTGTCCGAACGTGGCATGCGTATTGTCAAAGACTGACCTGTACCCGCAATGGCTGCAAGTGGCTGATGCCGACCGCTCGCGTCTGAACGAAATCGATCCAGACATCGCGCTGTTCCCGGTGTCATCCGACCTGCGCATGCACGCCACCAGACTCCAAGACTCCGAACTGAACGCTGAGTCTGGTTTCCCGCCACTGATCGCGTATTTGCGCACGCAGATCGTCGGTGAGGTTGAGCAACTCCAGCACCGATCGGTCGCCCACGACCTGCTCTCCGTGGCCGAGCATTTAAGTTTGTCGCTGCAATCTGAGCTCAGCGCCCTTGTAAACCCCGAAAGCATGCCACAGATGATCGCCGAGCTGGAGGCCGCTAAAGCTCGGGCTGACGAACTCAGGCGACGCTCCTCCAGATGGCAGACCACGCTCAATGACGGGGTCGGCGACCTAATTTCGGACATGGAATACGACTTGCGTGACCGCATGCGGAGCATCCAACGTGACGCCGAGCGGGCCATTGATGGCGCGGACCCGGGCCCCATCTGGGAGGAGACGGCAGCGTGGCTAGAGCAACGCGTCGCAGCCGCAGTTTCAGATACTTTCGTGTGGACCAATGAACGAGCACTGTGGCTTTCCGAGCAAGTCGCCGAGCATTTCACACGAGATAACGTGCCCCTGCCTGTGCTGCGCGTCGATAACACA
>JAODMI010000151.1 GCA_025464755.1 Homoserinimonas sp. | reverse complement strand
CAACCCGGAAGTTGAACTGCTGGCCTACGACATCGCAACCTCTCAGCAGCAGCAGGCGGGTCAGATGTTCGGCTGGCTCAATGTGTGGGGCGTTCCTCAGGCGGCGCCCGAACCCAGCATGACCTGGATGACTCGGCCAGCTCTGGATGGTGAAGCACACGGCCATGGCGATGGCGCACACGTTCCTGGCGATGCCATGCCTGGGCTCGCCAGCCGGGCGCAGATCGCGAAGCTCGGATCGCTGACCGGCCTCGACTCCGAGCGCTACTACCTTGAGCTGATGATCGCGCACCATCAGGGCGGCGTTTACATGGCACAGGCGCTTTTGGACCGATCGGACCACAGGGTAGTCAGCGCACTGGCGCGCGGCATCGTGACAGTGCAGCAGAGCGAGATCGAGTACATGCAGGACCTGCTCAGGAAGCGTTCATAACGCGTCGCTGGGACTACTGCTCAACCGTCGGCCCCTCAAGGCGCGGTCGACTGGTCACCGAAAGCTATACGCGCGCGCTACCTAGGCGCTGCAGGCGCTCCGATATTCGCTTCCGTGCGCTAGCGCTAGCCGCTGGCAGAGGAGCAGGCACAAGGGCAACGCCGTAGCAGCGCTGGCACAGGACGACATGACGGTACGTTTTCGACATTTCCATGGCCGAGCCACAACTGGGGCATTCGACAGCGTCGATGCTTTCGTTGCTAGATGCCGAGTGCGTAGGTGGGCGTGAACGCCAGGTAGCGATAGACATTGGGTGACGTCTTTCGGGTAAACGAACGGGCTTTACTTCGGGTCATCCGCGCAGTCACGGGGTGGGTGACTTGAGCGGCGGCAGAAGTACGGGTGACTCCAGCGTTTTCATTGTACGGGTGCAAGCGATGTCACGCTTACGCGACATGCCGTGGTGCTAAGAAGTTGTCACCTGCCGTTGGTAGAGCGCCGCATAGACGCCATCAAGGTTCAGGAGTTCATCGTGTGATCCCCGTTCGACGATGCGCCCCCCGTCCACGACGAAGATGACGTCAGCATCCACCACTGTCGACAACCGGTGGGCGATCGCTATCGTCGTACGCCCACGCGAGGCCGTCTCGAGAGCGGATTGCACCACCCGCTCGGAGATGGAGTCCAGCGCGCTAGTAGCCTCATCCAAGATCAACACGGCGGGATTTTTGAGCAGTACGCGCGCGATTGCCACGCGCTGTTTCTCTCCGCCGCTCAGACGGTAGCCGCGCTCACCGACCACGGTGTCGTATCCATCCGGAAACGATGCGATCGTCTTGTGGATGTTCGCCTGCTTTGCCGCCTCCTCCAGATCCTGCTGGGTCGCATCGGGCTTCGCGTAACGCAGGTTCTGCGCAATGGTCGCGTGGAAGAGGTACGTCTCTTGGCTGACCACGCCGATGTTTCGCATGAGGTCTTCCTGTTGCAGTTCTCTAACGTCCGCTCCCGCGAAACGGATGACGCCGGAACTTACGTCGTGCAGCCTGGGTATGAGGTAGGAAACAGTCGTCTTTCCTGCACCCGACGGCCCGACAAAGGCGGCGAACTGTCCCGGTTCAATGGTGAAGGAAACGCCTTTGAGTGTCGCCGGCGATCCCTCCGGCGCATCCGGATATCGGAACACGACTTCATCGAACTCGATGCGGCCCAGATTCTCGGACGGGACCGGCCGTGCGAGCGGCTTATCAGCGATAGAAGGCACCAGGTCTAGGTATTCTAAGATCCGTGAGAAGAGCGCGGAGGAGGTCTGCAAGTCCAGTGCCACTCGCATCAGCCCCATCAGCGGCCACATGAGTCGAGCCTGCACGGTTGTGAACGCGACGATAGTGCCCGCCGTAACTTCGACCCCGCCCAAAATCAACCATGCTGCAACCAAGTAAACGATCGCCGGGACGATGGACAGGAACACCTGCACGGTCGCGAAGAACCACTGCCCACTCATGGTCTGCTTGACCTGAAGCCTGACCTGATCGACGTTTTCTGTTGCATAGCGACCGATTTCGGCTTGCTGTTGTGTGAAACTTTTGGCCAGCAAGATGCCGCTGACGCTTAGCGACTCCTGCGTGATGGACGTCAGGTTGCTCAGTGACTCCTGGGTGAGCCCGGCAATCTTCGCTCGCACAGCACCGATTCGACGCTGAGCGAAGATAAGCGCCGGCATCAAAATGACGGCGACGATGGTGAGTTGCCAGCTCAGAATAAGCATGGACACAAAGGCTGCCATTACGGTGACGGTGTTGCCGATGACACTGGCCACCGTGTTGCTGAGCACGCCCGCGACTCCACCGACGTCGTTCTGCAGCCGCGACTGGATAACACCGGTCTTCGTGCGGGTGAAAAAACCCAGCTCCATGCGTTGCAGATGGGAAAACAGCTTGATGCGCAACTCCCCCATGACTTTGTTGCCGACGCTGGCGGTGAGGTATGTCTGCCACACGCCGATAATGGCTGATGCGATCCACAGCGCGACCATGATGAGAACTAATTCGAGGAGGATGGGAACGTTCGGGGCGCCGTCCTTCGGGAACAGGCCGAAGTCGAACGCGTGTTTGGTGAGCAATGGTGGGGCAACGCTGATCGCCGCACCGACGAACACGAGGGCGATGGTCAGGACCAGTGCCCGCTTGTGCGGTTCAAAGAGGTGGCGGATGCGTGCGAGCAAATGTGGAATGCGCGGCGCTGCCGCGTTCTCCCGCCGTTGCGCCTCGGCGTCCTGCCCGCTCACGCGCCTGCGCTGCTTGCCGTACCCGCCTGGTTGCCCGCCGCCACTCACTTCTCAAGCGTACCCAGTGCGGTAGCTGCGCTGCAGCCGGCCGGTTACCCCTTAGTTGAACCAGCCAGAAGACCTCGAACGAAGTAGCGCTGCAGCGCGAAGAAAACGATGAGCGGCACAAGGATAGAGATAAATGCTCCAGCCGTCAGGAGATGCCAGTCTTGCCCACGGCTTCCCGTGATCTCGGCGAGCAGCTTAGTCATGGGCGCCACTGCGCCGTCTGCGAAGATGAGCGCCACCAACAAGTCGTTCCACA
Source organism: Homoserinimonas sp. (assembly GCA_025464755.1). Classification (GTDB taxonomy): domain Bacteria; phylum Actinomycetota; class Actinomycetes; order Actinomycetales; family Microbacteriaceae; genus RYN-87. Next base: position 3,073 of record JAODMI010000151.1, on the reverse strand, counting down.
CCCACAGGAACTGGAAGATACCGAATGAGGCGATGGCCGGCATCGTCAAGGGAAGCACCACACGAAAGAAGATCTGCCCGTGGCCGGCGCCGTCAACCCGAGCCGCTTCGACAAGCTCCCGTGGGATTTCGGAGATGAAGTTGTGCAGGAGAAAAATGGCAAGCGGCAGGGCGAAGATTGTGTGCGCGATCCACACTTGCGCATACGAGCCGCTGGCGTTCAAACCGGAGAAAATTTCTGTGTCGCCGGCCTGCACTCCCCGGGAGAAGAGGCTGAGCAGCGGAACCAAAGCCATCTGCAGGGGCACGATTTGTAGGGCGAAGACGGCGATGAACATCCAATTTTTGCCCGTGAAGTCAATCCAGGCGAAGGCGTATGCCGCCAGGCTGGCGATGACGAGCGGGAATACCGTCGCGGGAATTGTGATGGCTAAAGAGTTAACGAAAGCGCCAGCCAGATTGAGGGTGCCGCTTCCTGCTTGAAGCACTTGCGCATAGTTGTCGAGAGTGAAACCCCAGTTCTGAAAGATGGTCCACCAACCGGTCGTGTTGACCAGTTCCGCGGGTCGCAACGACGAGATGAACAGGCCGAACGTCGGCAGGGTCCACAAGGCGGCAATGATGAGTGCCGCAATTGTTGCCGTGCGGCTGGTCAACCGTTTCTTCGTACGAACAGCAACACCATGCTCCAGGCGTTTCTCTCCGACGCCGAGTTGCTTCTCGGTGGCATCGTCTATAGGAAGTTTGGCAGGGATGACAGCGCTCATCGGATCTCCCTCTGCTTTTTGATCTGTCTGGCGTTGTAAACAATGATCGGCGTCACGAGTACGAAGAGGATGACCGCAAATGCAGCAGATCGGCCCAGCTCGAAGGTGGTGTACTGCGTGTACATCTCGTTGGCGATCACGCTGGTCTCGTTGGCACCGGCCGTCATGGTGCGAACGATGTCGAAAACTTTCAGGGAGGCGATGGAGATGGTCGTAAGGACAACGATGAGGGAGCTGCGGATGCCTGGAACCGTCACATTGATGAATCTTTGCCAGGCGTTAGTGCCGTCCAGCTCCGCCGCCTCAAGCTGCTCGGCCGGCACTCCTTTGATCGCGGCCGACAGCACAACCATGGCGAACCCGGTTTGAATCCAAATCAAGACGACGATAAGGAAAAACGTATTCCACGGCGAATTCTGCAGGAACTGCACGGGTTGCCCGCCGAGCCAAACAACTAGCTGGTTGAGGAGGCCGATCTGCTCCTGGTCGGCAGGCCGCGCGGTGTACACAAAACGCCAGATTATGCTCGCGCCGACGAACGAGATCGCCATGGGCATGAAAACCAGGACCTTGAAAATTTTCTCGCCACGCGATTTGTCGATGAAGACGGCGTAAGCCAGCCCAAAAATGGTCGACACCGCCGGGACGATCAGCACCCACACGATGGTGTTCAAGACCGTTCGTCGGGCTTCCGGCTGGGTGAAGATCCACACGTAGTTGTCAATGCCAACCCAGTTGCCGCGTCCGGAGAGAAAAGAGTCGAACAGTGTCTTGACGGACGGATAGATCAACCCCACGGCTAACAGAAGCACAGCCGGTGCCAAAAAACCGACGAGCTGGAACATGTAGCCGGAGCCGGCTTTCGCCCGGTAGTCGAGTATGAAGAACAGTCCACCGAGGACTGCCGCGATTGCCGCCGCCCACAACACGGACCCAAGGGCCAGCATCACAATCAACGGCACCGAGATGCACACGGCGAGGCGGATGATCGTGTACCGCCGGCCGGACCGCGGGGCGATCTCGACGAAGAACAACAGTGCGGCAATAACGAGGAGGAAGGCCAAGACGACCAGGACGATTTGCACTAGCGGGTTGAACGTTGCAACCCAGTTAAGAAAATGTGACACGGGGATTCCTTAATCCAGTGCAGCTGTGGACACGATGCACCGGGAAGGAAGGGTCGGGAGGTTGACGCCTCCCGACCCTTCGGCTAGCGGTTTATTCCGAAGGCCAGGCGTTGTCGATAGCCGCGAGAACCTCGTCCGTAGACGAACCGTTCACCCAGTCACGCATGCCTTTGAAGAACGCAGCCGAACCGACAGCACCTGGCATTAGGTCAGACGCGTCAAATCGGAATGTCGTTTCCGGATCCTGAAGGATTTTTATGGCTTCCTGGAGGATCGGGCTGGAGGCGCTTGCCGGGTCTAGACCGGTGTTTGCACTGATGACACCGCCGAGCTTCACCCGGCTGTTCGCCCACTCAGGGCTGGACAGGTATTCCTGAACAGCGATGGTGTCCTCGTCGTTGGCAAAAGCACCAACGATCTCACCACCACCTGTCACCGCATTTCCCTGCCCATCAATGGACGGGGTCATGAACGCCCAGATGTCAGCATCTGGGCCGACCGTCGCGTTGCCGTTCTCAGGGTCGGAAATGAAGCCGTCGAAGAAGGATGCCTGGTGGTGCAGTGCGCACTCACCCGTTCCCAGAACTCGTGCTGCGTCACCGAATGGCGTCGCGTTGATGGAGGCCACGTCACCAAGTCCGGCGTTGACATAGTCGGGGTTCAAGATGATTTCCCCAACAGCATCGAATGCCTCCTTGATCTCAGGGTCGCTAAATTTCACTTCATTGCTTACCCACTGGTCATAGACCTCAGGACCCGATTGGCGAAGCACGAGATCTTCGACCCAGTCCGTTCCCGGCCAGCCGGTTGCAGCGTCTGAGCCAAAGCCGACACACCATGGTGGGCCACCCAATGTCCCCTGCATTTCTGCTGTGAGGGTCATGAGTTCATCCCAGGTGGCTGGCACCTCCCAACCGTTTTCGGCGAACATTGCCGGCGAGTACCAAATGAAGCCTTTGATGCTCGCCATCAGGGGAGCACCGTACAGGGTGCCGTCAGTCGTTCCGTAACCGGCCCAGTCTTCCGACCAATACTGTTGAACATTGTCCGCGACGCTCTTTGGGGCTTCCTGGATGTATCCACGGCTGGCTAGGTCACTGAGAAGGCCGGGCTGAGGGAAAATTGCGAGGTCAGGTGGATTGCCACCCTGAGCCCGGCTACCAATTTGAGCCTCGAATTC
>JAODMI010000106.1 GCA_025464755.1 Homoserinimonas sp. | reverse complement strand
CGCACACCAGCATGCAGGCCCGCCCGCACCGTTTCGCGCATACTCCGGGTCATGATGCGGCGCAGTCCGGGATGGGCGATGACGTCTTGTACGCTCAATCCGGTGATGGCAGGCAGGGCGTTGACTTGGTTGATGACCAATTTTGTCCAACGTGCTCCATCAAAATTGGCGACGGCAGAGCATGGGAACGCTTCTGATAGCACCGACGCTGCTATTTGGGCGGCGGTGTCGTCGCCGGAGCCGGGGATTCCCAGCCAAGTTGCTGCCGCCGTCGTCACATCAACGTGACCGAAGGCAACGTAGGAGGCAGCGATGAGTGACAGCGCGCCGATCGTAGTCGATTCCGGCAGGGCGCGCTCAACCGTCTCTAGCCCGCCAAGACCGTTTTGCACGACGATCAGCGGCACGCCGCGCAGAAGGCGAGCATTCGCCGCCCCGGCGGGTGCGGCATCCATGGCCTTAGTCGCAAGGATCGCCAACTCAGGTCGCACGGTCAGCTGCTCGCCGGCTGCTACTCGTGCGGTGTGCTCGCCCCAGGCGCCGGTTAGCCTAAGACCGTCCCGTTGGATCGCGGCCAAGTTTTGCCCGCGAGCGGTCACCTCGACCTCGTGCCCCGCCCGATCAAGGAGCGCCGCCATAGTGCCGCCCATGGCTCCCGCTCCCAGCACGGCTATTCGCATGAGTGCAAGCCTACGGGCGAGCGCTGAGGTAGCGTTCTAGCGTGACACGCATTGAAGGTACGCGCAGCGGCATACTCCTGGTCGACAAGCCGCAAGGCATCACGAGCCACGATGTTGTGTCGAGGACACGACGTTTGGCTGGCACACGCAAGGTCGGTCATGCCGGAACCCTCGACCCGATGGCTACCGGGCTTCTTCTGCTCGGAATTAACCACTCCACGAGGCTTCTCACCTTTTTGGTCGGACTCGACAAGGAGTACGTGGCCACCATCCGCCTCGGCTCATCAACCAGCACAGACGATGCCGAAGGCGAGGTGGTCGAGACTGCGGACCAGGAAACCCTTGACGCCCTCATCCCAATAGATGTTGAGCGTGCGATCGGAAACCTGAGGGGAATCATCCAACAGGTGCCCTCGAGCGTGAGCGCCATCAAAGTCAAGGGAAAGCGCGCCTACGCCCTGGCTCGTGCGGGTGAAACCGTCGAACTGGCCGCGCGAACGGTGACGATTTCCGCGTTCGAGATTCTTGACATGTCCCTCACCAGCGAACACACTTTCGACGGACCGCGCGAACACTGGGATGTCAGCGTGCGCGTGAAATGCTCCTCCGGAACTTACATCCGTGCCCTGGCACGAGACCTGGGCGTTGCGCTGGGAGTCGGAGGTCACCTCACCCAGTTGCGTCGCACTCGCATTGGTCCTTTCTCTGTAACCGAAGCGCCGGCACTGGAAAACCTGGACGTCGGTGCGGCATTACTGTCGCCAGCAGCCGTAGCCACACATCTGTTCATGAGCTATCACCTCAGCGAACAGCAAACGCTTGACCTCGGGCATGGGAAACGCATACTCACCCCTGAACTTACTGGCCAATCCAAGCCTGTCGCTGCGCTGGCGCCTGACGGTCGTCTGGTTGGATTGATGGAGGTCACAAGCGAGGGTGCGAAATCGTTGGTCAACTTTCCGGAAGACCAGCCCACCTAACCAACGACCGCAGTGACGTCCGCTGCAGGCCTAAATCGAGAGCCAGGGAGCAGAACCAATGATCGAATGGTTCACATACACCCAGGTGGCTATTGCCGCGGCGGCAGGGTTGCTCTGCGTCATCATCGGACTGCTCGGACGCTCGCCGTCCGATTACACGCTCGGAGCGACACTTCTCGTAGAGGTCCTGCTTTTGGTGCAGTTGGCTGTCTCACTGGCCGCGCCCGCCTTCGGAAACAACCCAACGGGTAGCCTCCTTGAGTTTTACATGTACCTGATCTCCGCCATATTGTTGCCTCCGCTCGCCGGTGTATGGGGCCTGATCGAGCGAAATCGCTGGAGCACCGTCATCCTGGGAATGGTCTGCCTGGCCGTAGCGGTGATGGTCTACCGCATGAACGAAATTTGGTTCTTCCAATTGGCATAATCTTGTAGCGATGGTTCAAAACAAATCTTCGCGCGCAGTCGGCGTCGGCCGCGTCTTGATCGTTGTGTACGGCATACTCGCGCTTGCCGCCGCGGCGCGCTCATTCGTGCAGATTGTCGAGCGCTTCGATGAGGCACCTCTCGCCTATACGCTGTCGGCCGTTTCCGCTGTCGTTTACATAGTGGCTACGGTCGCGCTTACTCGACCGGGCCGAGGCTGGTATTTCGCCGCCTGGATCACCATCTGCTTCGAACTTCTCGGCGTCCTCATCGTCGGCACGCTCAGCCTCATGCATCCAGACTTGTTCGCTCACGCGTCGGTGTGGTCCTTCTACGGCTCGGGCTACCTCTTCGTGCCCCTGGTAATTCCCGTTCTCGGTATCGCCTGGTTGTATGCTCGCCGCCCTTCCCTGCAAACCGCAGGCAATGCCGCAGCGCCGAGGGCCTAGCCGTGCAACTTTTCAGGTCGCTAGCTGAAGTGCCTGACCCTTATGGGCCGAGTGCTGTCACAATCGGCAAGTTCGACGGTGTTCACGCCGGTCACCGTGCCGTCATTCGTCAGCTGCTTTCTGAAGCCGAGCACCGTGGCCTGACGGCGACAGTCGTCACGTTCGATCGGCATCCTCTCGCGCTCCTCAACCCGGCGATTTGTCCCGAATCGTTGCTGAGCAACGAGCAGAAGGCGGAGAGGCTGGCGGAAACTGGGGTCCATGCGACCCTCATGCTGCCGTTCGATCGACCGTTCAGCGAGCAATCGCCGGAGGAGTTTGTTGAAAAAGTTCTCGTCACCGGTTTAGATGCAAAGCTAGTTTCTGTTGGCAGCGACTTCCGCTATGGGGCGAAGGGGCGCGGCACCGTGGATTCTCTCATCGCAGCGGGACAACAGTTCGGCTTCGAGGTTTTGCTGGTCGACGACGTTCGAGCTAGTCAGGGACGCCGTGCTTCCTCGACCTGGATCCGCGAGGTTTTGGCTCAAGGAGACGTCGCCAAAGCGGCCGAGTTGCTGGGCAAACCTGCGACAGTTCGTTCGGTCGTGGTCCCAGGGGAGAAGCGCGGACGAGAGCTCGGCTTTCCCACGGCAAATCTCAAACCACAACTGGAAGGACTCATCCCAGCAGACGGCATTTACGCGGGATGGCTGACGGTCGACGGCGTGACCTACCCTGCGGCGATCTCCGTCGGCAACAACCCCACCTTTGACGGCGTGCCGGAGCGCCAGGTCGAGGCATACGTACTGGATGAAGACATTGACTTGTACGGAAAGACTGTCGAGGTTTCATTCGCCGAATACATCCGAGGCATGGTGAAATTTGACGGGATTGTTCCGCTGATCGCCCAGTTGGAGAACGACGTGGACAGCACGCGGAACCTTCTCGGCATGCCGAAGCTTTGACACCGAAGTAAGGTTGGGTCGTGCCGAACACCCGCCCGTTACCGCTTTGGGCGGGACGCACTCTGGCCCTGGTCGGGATTTTGTTAGTCGCGTTGAACCTGCGCACTGCCGTAGCCGCGATCTCGCCGATTATCGATCACATTGATGCGGATATCCCGTTGACAGCCATCGGGCTCGGAATCATCGGCACGGTTCCCGCGATCGCGTTCGCGCTTTCAGCCATTTTTGGTGCCCAGACAGCAAAAAAGCTGGGTCTGGAACAACTACTGCTGCTGTCGATCGCCGTCATGACGATCGGTCATGTTCTTCGGGCGTTAGCCGACTCGTACTTCATCCTGCTGCTGGGCACGATATTGGCGTTGATAACCTCCGGGGTGGCAAACGTGTTACTGCCACCGCTAGTGAAACGGTATTTTCCTGACCGCGTCGGACTAATGACGTCACTGTATGCGCTGCTCCTGTCGGTCAGTTCGGCACTGCCGGCAGCGTTTGCCGCTCCCCTCGCAGATTCCGCCGGGTGGCAGTTTTCGCTGGGAATCTGGTCGCTCCTGTCCTTCCTGAGTATGTTGCCTTGGGTCGGCGTATTGGTGGGCCACCGTAAGGAGAAAGCGTTACTGGCAGCGGTGGATTCTGCCCCAGAAATCGCCGCCACTCCGGCTGGCCTCGCCGGTAGCGTCTGGCATTCGCGCGTGGCCTGGACGCTCGCCGTTGTCTTTGCGATGTCCTCTGGACACTTTTATACCGCTGCAGCGTGGCTGCCGGAAATGATGACCGACATTGCGGGAGCGACGTCCCTTGAGGCCGGCGGCATGTTGGCGGCACTCAGCCTTATGGGGGTGCCGACCGCTCTGGTCATCCCGTTACTGGCATCACGGATGAAGAACGTCGGCCTGCTCGTCTTCGTCGGCATCGGATTCTTCGTTCTCGGCTACCTTGGTCTCCTCATCGCCCCGACGTCCGCTCCGTGGGTGTGGGCGATGTTGATCGGCGTCGGCCCGTTGGTGTTCCCGCTTGTGCTGCTACTGATCAACCTGCGCTCGCGAACCGAAGCCGGCTCGGTGGCGCTCAGTGGTTTCGTGCAGGGTGTCGGTTACGCCCTGGCCGCGCCGATCCCCTTAGTCGTCGGCGTGCTGCACGACGTGTCAGGGGAGTGGGCTGCCCCGCTCGTGTTCCTTTTGGCTACTTCTTTGGCGGCCACCATCCCGGCACTTCAGTTGCGCAAACCTATCTACGTTGAAGATGAACTGGCGCACCGTAAGTCCTCAGGTCTGTTCGAGTGACTCGCGTTGGTGGACTAGCGCTGCAGCCCCGATCAGCGGCCCGTTTGCTGAAAGACCGGATGGCACAACCTTCACCTTAGTGACGAAGCGCAATTGTTGACGCCTGGCGACAGCCGCACGAATGTGGTCGAACAAGTCGGGTGTCACCTGCGCGAATCCACCCCCGATGGCTACAATCTCAAGATCTACGAGCGAGGTTGCGGACGCCACTGCCTGCCCGATAGCGCGCCCAGCTCGCTCGATCGCAGCACGCGCTACCGGGTCGCCACAGCGGTACCCTTTACCGAGATCCTCTCCAGTGGAACCGACCCAGCCCTGAGACCTGGCCCAGGCGACAGCGCTCGGGCCAGAGGCAACAGCTTCGACGCAGCCCTGCCCGCCGCAGGCGCAGGGGTCGTTGAAGGGGGCGACCTCCACATGCCCGATGTGCCCCGCATTTCCGCTCGGTCCGGCAGTGAGCTTGCCGTCGAGTATGAGACCGCCACCAATTCCGGTAGAGACGACCATCCCCATAATGTTCGCGTAGCCGCGGGCGGCGCCCACCCAACGCTCTGCCAGAGTTATACAGGCACCGTCCATGGCAAGGTGCACCGCAATGTTCGGCATAAGGCTTGCCACCAGGTCGCGCAATGGGTAGCCGCGCCAGACCGGCAAGTTAAGGGGCGAAACGCGACCCGTCGCGTGTTCAACGGGGCCGGCAGCCCCGATTCCCGCTCCGAGGAGTTCGGCGCCGGTGGGCGCTGCTGACAAAGCGGATGTCACGGTGTCGGTCACGGCGGCGACCAATTCGGTGGAGTTCTTGCCTGGGCCGGTGGGCTGACGAAAGCGGGTTCCGGGTAGCAGCGCACCGTCAGCATTCACTAAAGCTGCTTCGACCTTTGTTCCGCCGAAATCTACGGCCAGTGCGAGCTTGGTCATGCGATGAGCCTACGTTTTTGCCTAGGCGAGCACACCACCGGACCTTTGCTCATATGAGCGCTCCGCTCCACAGATGTTGCCGGTGGGGTGGCTGACGCTTACGATTGCCGTAGAGAAAGGGGGAACGATGTCCGATGCACCCGAGATGCTTATGGTCAGAGCGGCGCAGCTCTACTACGACGACAGCAAGACTCAAGACGAGATCGGTTCCCTTCTCGGGATTACTCGGTGGAAGGTTGGGCGTCTGCTCATCCAAGCCCGGGAGAGCGGCGTCGTGCGGATAGAGATCGTGCACCCCCGAGCCCGTCGTGTCGGGGTGGAACGACAACTGTGCGAGCGCTATGGTCTCAGCGACGCCGTGGTCATTCCGGCCTCGGACGACACCCCCGGTCGGGTTGCGGGCGCCGCCGCCGAATACCTTGCCGCGATGCGGCCCGTGCCCCGCACGCTCGGCATCAGTTGGGGTCGAACGCTGAGCGATATTGCCGATCACCTTTCGGCCGGCTGGGCGACAGGGGTCACCGTGGTGCAAATCAATGGCGGAGTAAGCCTCAATAAACGAACCAGCACCGCGGCGGCGACCGCCGTCACCATCGCCCACAAGGCCGATGGGCACGCTATTTTGCTGCCCAGCCCTGCTATTCTCGAGCAACTTGAAACCAAGCGTGCGATCGAAGGCGATCGCACGGTCGCAACCGTGCTGGAACTGGCAGGCGCAGCGTCCGCATACCTGTATAGCGCAGGGGTCGCCGACGAGAGTTCAGTTCTGGTTGACAGCGGGTACCTCACAACTGATGACGTCGCACGTCTGGTCGCCCACGGTGCAGTCGGCGACGTAGTCGGTCGGTACATCGCCGCCGACGGCAGCACAGTGGATCCGCAACTGGATGAGCGTACGGTGGGATTAGGTCTGGATGCCCTGCGTGCCGCAGATACCGCCATCTTCGTTGTCGCTGGAGAAGCCAAGCACGCGGTCGCCCAAGCAGTTGTGGCGAGCGGACTTTGCACAGTCGTTGTGACAGATGAAGCGACAGCAGAGTATCTATTGACGACCACAGCACCAGCGGAAGGCAGAAGATGACAGTGGAACAAGCCGGAACCCTGGTTGCAGCTGAGAGGGCAGTGCAGCTTCTCGGCGCTGACCTGACCGAAAAATCCCTCAGACTGCACCTCGACGGACTGTCAGGCGTCGACGCAGTAGGCCTCGAGGCTCGGGCGGCTGGCCTGAGCACACGGTCGATCAAGGCCAGCTCAAAAGCGTGGGCGCTCGAGAAAATCATCTCCCTCATTGACCTGACCACGCTCGAAGGAGCCGACACTCCCGGCAAGGTGCACTCGCTTGTTACTAAAGCACTGACCCCAGATGCCAGTGACTTGACCTGCCCGCGCCCGGCGGCGGTTTGCGTGTACGGCGACATGGTGCCCTACGCCGTTGAGGTGCTGGGGTCAGCACAGGGCCTAGACAATGGAGGGATCAACGTCGCTGCCGTCGCCACCGCTTTCCCTAGCGGGCGCGCATCGCTCCCGGTGAAGATTGCCGACACGCGTGACGCCGTCGCAAATGGTGCGGACGAGATTGACATGGTTATCGACCGTGGAGCGTTCTTGTCAGGGCGTTACGGCCTGGTTTTCGACCAGATCGTTGCGGTTAAGGAAGCGTGCCGTCGTGATGACGGAACCCATGCGCACCTGAAAGTCATCCTGGAAACCGGCGAGCTCAACACCTACGACAACGTGCGCCGGGCATCCTGGCTGTCAATTC
>JAODMI010000102.1 GCA_025464755.1 Homoserinimonas sp. | reverse complement strand
GAACGTAACACTCGATTTCAACACGCAGGCTGGAATCCTGGGTTGATGCTACGTAATGTCCCACTTTGCCAAGGGCGTCCCACGTGGATGAGTCGACCCGGCTGCGTGAGATGCCTTTCGTTGCAAGCACAATGGGTACACAAATTTTGCCCGCCGGAGTGTCGGCGGCTGCCGGAAGGGCGGGGCCGATGGTGAGCTCCAAACTTGCAGGTTTCTTGTCCCGGTCTGTTACAAGCAACCAGACGGCTGCGAATAAACCGTCGCGTTGACGGGGGTCGAGCAGTCCGGCGAGGCTTCCCCGGTCTCGCAGACTGACCGACTTGCCGAGCTTTTCTGATTCTGTGACGGCGTGGTACAGCCAGGTTTCCCGGCGGCCCTCGATGAGATGCAGTCGAAGCTCGGTGGCTAGGGAGGCAGCGGTCGAGGCCATCTTGGGTGTGAGCGGGAGTTGCGTGCGGCCGGTGGCCACCGAATCCAGCAGTTCCTCCGCAGCCAGGTCGAGTCGCGCTAGCTCCTCAGATGCCAGCATGCCGACGGCGAAACGGGGTGCGGAAACCGTGCTTTGCACAAGAACGCGGTCGAGTTCTGTCTGCACGAGGTGACGGAAACGTCGGACAACATAGACACCGATGACCGGCGGTGCCACGGCAAGTGCAAGCGTGCCCAGCTGTGCCGGAAGGGTGAGCGGGGTCAACGGCGTGTTGACGGCAATGGCCACCACGAAAGCGATGCCGAGCGCCCCCGCCGCCAGCAGGATCTCGCGGGCTGGTCGCATGGTCACCGAGACCAGAAGACCGACCCCGGCGCAGGCGGACGCGGACGCGTAGGCGCCGATGTTGCGTAGCGGCCACACCGCCATGAAATCCAAGGAAACGACGAAAACCAGCACGAGCACGATCCCGCCGAACATCCAGGTCGGCATGTTGTCGCCGCGCGTGGCCACGGCGACGGCGACGGCCCCCAGACACGCGACGAGCAACAGCCAGGCGAGGGAAACCATGAGCGTGCTGGGATAGGTCTCCCAGTTCCAGACGAGCAGAGACAGGCCGTAGAGCACCTGGATGGCAGCCATGACACCGGAGCCGACACCGAGATAACCGGTACCTAGGCTGGCACCCATGGCGCGAGCCTGGCGCAACGCTCGAGCGTTCGCGGAAGTCGCTGCAGTGTCTTTGTTGCGTCGGCCTACGGTGACGCCGAGCGTGTCTTCGACGAGGTCGGAAATGCTCATACCCGTGGGACCTCCAGAACAACCGTGGTTCCCGCTCCCGCAGCTGAGAACAATCGGGCACTTCCGCCGACCTCGCTGAGACGCCCGATTACCGAGTCCTTCAAGCCCAGGCGTGCCTCGTCGACGTTCTTAATGTCGAAACCGACACCGGAGTCTGTGACCATTGCCCGAACAGTCGTGTCATCATCGGTGATCGTTACATGCGCGTCGGTGACACCGGCATGGCGTCGAACGTTCTCCAAACATTCAGCCAGGGCGAGCAGGAATGCGTCGAGCACGTCACTCGGCAGCAACACCTGCCCGGTTCCATGCCAGCTGACTTCCAGTCCCATGCGGCCAAACCGTTGCTTGACCGATTCAAGTGTCGTCCCCAAAGCTGTTTCTTGAACCGGCTCGAGGTTGTACTGGCCGGAGGATGTCGGGACAGGGGCCACCCCCAACCGCAATTGCCGAAGCAGCCTGGCATCATCCGCCGCCTGCTCCCGCATCGCCTCCGGTGCCACGCCGACGCCAGAATGCGCCAGAAGAGTGAGGGTCGCCAGAACGGTGTCGTGTAGGAGTCGGGCGGACTGTCGGCGCTGCGCTTCGGTCTCGCTGGCCCGACGTTCGGTGCGGTGTGCCCGGCCGATGCTATAAATGCGGCGTGCGGCGCGCGGAACGCTCGCAGTCAGCCAGTAACCGAAGACGGTAATGAGAGACCAGCCGAGAATGACGATGAGCCAGACGCGCGGAACACCGTCTCCGGGGGCCGCAGTCGCCATTACCGTCAAACACGCGAGAAATGTGACAGCCAAAATCGTGACACGAAGTTTGCTCGTCAGCAGGACCATCGCGAAGGAGGCTAAACCGCCGGAAGCAACCGGAGCCATGGCGTTTAGCAGCACCCGGCTGGTGTTGCCATCGAAAGGGATCTGCGCAACCAGCAAAATGCCGAGACCCGAGATGATGCCGGCACCAACCACTATCAGCGACCGGCTCTTCGCCAACAGGATGAAGGAGGCGGTCAGGCAGGCGAACAAGGGCAGGAGCCCGATATGCAACGCGGGCTCGACGACACCGGGGATGAGGAAAATGATGAGGGAGAGGGCGGAAAATCCGAGGCCGATTGTTCTGGCGGATCGCTGGAGGAGGCGATCACGCTCTTTGGCAAGGGGTTCCACCCTCCCATGGTCACACACTGTGACCCCTATTGGGGGTCGGACACTCATCGAGATACGTCATCGCCTGCGGGTACAGTCGAATGCAGTTACAGAGGGGCGTTAGTCGGTCATCGAGCCGACAGCCGCAGTTCGGGGGCGAACGTCAAGTGTGAGCACTTGTCGTCTGATAGCAAAGAGGGTCGCGGGAAACCGCGACCCTCTTGCGTTAACAAGCAAGTTAGCTTGCGAGCAACCGTGACAGTTCGGCACCCACAGTGTCTTCCTCGATCAAAAAACCATCATGACCGAACTCAGAGTGGATGATCACGGCCTCGCCGTTGTCGATGTTGTTGACGAGGTGGCGGGCGATGAGTGTTTGCTGGGTCGCAGGAAAGAGCCTGTCGCTGTCAATGCCGAGCACCAAACTTTTAGCCGTTACGCGGGAAAGCGCCTCCGTCACCCCGCCGCGATCGCGACCGATGTCGTGCGAGTTCATGGCTTCGACGAGCACGACATAGCTGTTGGCATCGAAGCGGCGCGTGAATTTGTTGCCATGGAAGTCCAGATAGCTCTCCACCGCAAACTTGCCGGTCTTTCCAAGCGGGCTAATGCCGCTCTGCCAGCTTCGCTGGAATCGGGCGTTAAGTTCGGCGGGGGATCGATAGTTGAGCAGTGCCATACGGCGGGCAAGTGCGAGACCGCGGTACGGGCCATCCCCGTCCGCAGCGTCGTAGTAGTCACCACCGTTGAATGCGGGATCCATGTGGATGGCCTCGATTTGCACGGAGTTCAGGGCTATCTGGTCTGCTGTGGTTATTGGCGGTGCAGCAAGCACCGCCACGCGTTCCAGCCGCTCGGGGTGGCCAATCGCCCACTCGAGCGCGTGCATGCCGCCCATCGACCCGCCGATCACGGCGGCCCAACGGCCGACACCGATGGCATCCGAAAACGCCACCTGAGCAGCCACCTGGTCGCGGATTGTCAAATACGGGAAGCGTGAACCCCACTCCTGCCCGTCGCTGGTGTGGGATGACGGCCCTGTCGTCCCCTGGCAACCGCCCAACATATTGGGAGCCACCACGAACCACTTGTCCGTGTCCAGGTATTTGCCTGGGCCAATCACCCCTGACCACCAGCCGCCGGTTGGGTGCCCCCTGCCGGGAGGGCCGATCAGGTGGCTGTCTCCGGTAAGCGCGTGCAGAATGAGGACGGCGTTGCTCCCGTCGTCATTGAGTTTCCCCCATGACTCCCAGGCGGTTCGAACGACCGGTATCCTTGCTCCGCTTTCTAGCTGGATGGGTCCCAGCGTGACGAACTCACGGTTGCCCGCCGGATCTCCTTCGCGCCAAGCTCCGGTCGCGGGCGGTTTGCCAAGAAGGGCACGATTGTTTGCCTCAGTGACAAAGCTGAGGGGAACGCTGTCTTCGGGAGTTTGCCAGTCCATGTCATGCAAGTATCCCAAAACGTGGAAGGCCCGTGCGCATGTTACGCACGGTCCCTCACCGGTTGTTGGCGCTGCTGGGGGGTCGATACAGGTTTACACCCGAGCTGCTTCGACAACCTTGCGGGCCGCATCGAGAGCGACCTGCAAATCCGCCTTAATGTCCGCAATGTTTTCCAGGCCAACCGACAAACGGATGAGTCCCGGGGTGACACCGGCAGTGAGCTGCTGTTCGGGCGTGAGCTGAGCGTGGGTCGTCGACGCCGGGTGGATGATCAGACTGCGAACGTCGCCGATGTTGGCGAGGTGGCTGAACAGGCTGACGGTGTTGACCACGGCGCGCCCGGCGTCGACCCCTCCCTTGAGCTCGAACGAAAGTACGGCACCGACACCTTTCGGGGCGTACTTGTTGGCACCGGCGTACCACGGGCTCGACGGCAACCCTGCGTAGTACACGACATCGATGTCCTCGTGGGCGTCCAGCCACTCGGCCACCTCCTGCGCGTTTTCCACATGGCGCTCGATGCGCAGGCTGAGGGTTTCGATTCCTTGGATAAGCTGCCAGGCGCTCGCCGGTGAGATCGACGAACCGAGGTCGCGCAGCAACTGCACACGTGCTTTGATGATGTACGCAATTGAGTCGCCGAGCGCCTGCGTGTAGACCACGCCGTGATACGACTCGTCAGGCGTGTTGAGGCCAGGAAATTTTTCGGCGTTCTTCGACCACTCAAACTTGCCGCCGTCGACGATCGCGCCGCCGACAACAGTTCCATGGCCACCGAGAAACTTGGTCGC
The DNA here is from genome assembly GCA_025464755.1 of Homoserinimonas sp. Taxonomy (GTDB): domain Bacteria; phylum Actinomycetota; class Actinomycetes; order Actinomycetales; family Microbacteriaceae; genus RYN-87. Next base: position 20,907 of record JAODMI010000102.1, on the reverse strand, counting down.
AGAGTGCACGACGATATCGGCACCGTGCTCAAAGGGACGAATCAGGTAGGGAGTGGCGATCGTGTTGTCCACGATGAGCGGGATGCCATTGGAGTGCGCCACTTCGGCCACAGATTCGATGTCGAGAATATTGATTTTCGGGTTGCCGATAGTTTCGGCGAAGAAAAGCTTGGTATTTGGACGCACCGCGGCAGCCCACGCGTTCGGGTCATCTTGATCTTCAACGAATGTCGTTTCAATGCCAAGCTTCGCCAGGGTGTACTTGAAAAGGTTGTAGGTTCCGCCGTACACCGAAGACGACGAAACGATGTGGTCGCCGGCCTGCGCAATGTTGAGTACAGCAAACGTTGTGGCAGATTGGCCAGATGCGAGAAGCAGCGCGGCTGTTCCGCCTTCCAGCGCCGCGATGCGCTGCTCCGCAACATCCTGCGTCGGATTCTGGATACGCGTATATATGTTGCCAAATTCAGCCAGCGCAAAAAGATTTTTGGCGTGGTCGGCGTTGTTGAACACATATGAGGTGGTCTGGTAGATCGGTGTTGCCCGCGCGTTGGTCACCGGATCGGGCTGAGCGCCGGAATGAATTTGCTTCGTCTCGAACTGCCAGTTAGCCGAAGAGTCGCTCATGGTGTGCTCCTTCTTGGTGCGGATGATTGGTGCTGCGGGTTGGTTGAGAGCTTAGGAACGGCGTCCCGACCGGTCAAAGGGTCGTGACACACGGTGTAATGAAGACGTTTCGTACACCGCGTTAGCGGTCGCGACGGGAACCAGTCGGGTCGGTTCGGGACGGTCCTTCCATACTCTCCCGACCGTCCTTAAACAGCCAGCGAGGTTTCGGCTCGATAATCGGCCGGAACACCCGGCGTACCAGGCTAGTGCCGAGCAGGATGCTGATGAGAACGCACACCACGATCATTCCCCCCAGCCACAGCACCGTGGGATGGTCCCCGCGCAGCACCCCGGTCTCTCGTAGTGGGTAGAGAAAGAAACTGTGGAGCAGGTAGATGTACATCGTCGCCTGGCCGAAACTTGTCATCCACGTCTGCGACCGGGGGACGAGCACGAAGAATGCTGCTGTAAGAATGACGGCCAGCACGATGAGCAGCAGGCGTATGAGACCGGCCCACCAACTCGATTCGCCCAAGCCTGAATACGAATCGTCGTAGAAGAACCAGAACCGCAAGTCCACCGCCCGCCAGGTGTCGATGAAGACCCACACGATCGCCAACCACACGCCAAATACTGTCAGGGCGGCCAGGCGGATGAGCAGAGCCTGGCTTTCGACGAACCGCCACTTGTCGACGAACCCCCACTCACGCAACTTCCAGCCGAGGACGAAGAAAGGGAGGATGCCGATGGCGCGCGACAGCGAGAACGTGCTGTCGATGTTGCCGAGGTACCCGGCGCCCACGGAAAGCACAACCGACCACAAAAGTGGCCATCGCAGCAGCGCCAGGTAGGGGAGTATCAGGCGGAAGATCCCGAGTGCCAACAGAAACCAGAGCGTCCAGGACGGCTGGGTCGGGTTGAACTCCTTCTTGCCCTCCACCAAGAACTGCACCAGGGTCCAGATCGTCTCCATGATGAAATACGGGAACAGGATATCGGTGAGCACCTTCTTCATCTGCTTGCCCGTGGGAGGTGTCGACTTCGAGAAGTATCCGCTGATCATCGCGAACGCCGGCATGTGGAATGCGTAAATGAACAGGTAGACGATGAGGGCGTAGTCGTCGTCATAGGTGAGCCGCTGAACTCCGTGCCCAACCACGACGAGCGTGACGCAGGCGAACCGTGCGTTGTCCCACACAGGTACGCGCTTGCGCACGGGCACAGCAGGAGCTGTCGCGCTATCGACCACGTGACCCTCCTCCTCGAAATGCCAGCTTAGAGATCTGACGCTACCGTTTACCTGTGACCCAATATTCTGAGGCCCCCCGCCGTGTAGTTATTACCGGAGCGAGTTCGGGAATTGGGGCGGCAAGCGTCCGACTATTCCGCAAGCATGGTTGGGACGTTGTCGGTGTTGCGCGCCGTGCCGAACGGCTCGAGGCGCTCGCCGCAGAGACCGGTGCCCGCACCTTCACAGCTGACGTAACCGTACAAGCCGATGTTGATGCGTTGCGCCAGTATCTGGAAGCTTCCGGTCCCATTCACGCCCTCGTCAATAATGCCGGCGGCGCGTTCGGCATGGCCTCCATTGAAGACAGCGATGCTGCTGATTGGACTCGCATGTTCGACGTCAACGTCGTCGCCGTCAAGCGCGTCACCAGCGCGTTGCTGCCATTGCTTCGACGCGGAGCGGCCGAGCGTGTGGGCGGGGAAATCGCGCACGCGGACATCCTCACGGTCACATCAATCGCCGGCCATGTTGTCTACGAGGGCGGTGGCGGATATAACGCGGCCAAGTTCGCAGCACATGCGCTGATGGCCGTGCTGCGGCTCGAGTTGGCGGGAGAACCGATTCGCGTGCTGGAGCTCGCCCCCGGCATGGTGAAGACGGATGAGTTCTCGCTCGTTCGCTTCAACGGAGACCAATCCAGAGCTGATGCGGTCTACGACAGCGTTCCGGACCCCCTGTACGCCGAGGATATCGCGGCGGCAATTGTGCATGCGATTGAACTGCCCGGCCACGTCAACCTTGACCTGGTTACCATCAAGCCGGTGGCGCAAGCAGCCCCGCACAAGATCATCCGCGGCAAGTTGCAACCGCGCCAGGTTTAACGCCAGGCGGGGAGGCTCGAGCGTCTGGATCGGCCCGACCGGGCGCTACATCGTCGCAATGGTGACTGGTTCCTCTGCTTCGTCAGTCACGTCGGCGAAAGCCCGCTTGGGAACGACGAAGAGCAGCAGCCCCGCAATGAAAGCCCCGCCGCCGCAGATGCTCCACACCGCCATATAGCCGAACAGGCTTCCTGCCGTTGAGCCGGCGACCTGCACCGCACCGATGGTGAGCACGATAGCGAAGACAGATGATGCGAACGACCCGCCGATCGTTTTCGTCGTGTTTGTGAGGGCGGAGGCCACACCCGTCTGCCCTCGCGGGGCTGCGGCTGCAGCCGCAGCTGGCATGGCGCCCATGAGCACTCCGCTGCCAAGACCGGCGATGAACATGTTCGTAAATACCTGCCACACCTCAAGGTGGAATGGGACGAAAAGGAGATAACCGGCTGCGACGAGGAAAGCGGCGACGATCAGGGCTATCCGAGGCGAAAGTACCCGGGATACGACGGGGAACAGTAGGGCACCCACGATCATCGAGAGGAGGTAGGTCCCGATGAGCATCGATATAGCCCCGGACGTTAGCCCAAGGCCGTAGCCGACTTCCCTCGGATCGGTTCCCACGTACGTGGCAAGAGGGGCCTGCGCGCCGAGGATGCTGATGCCGATCAGGAACGCAGTCACCTGCACCGGCCACATGTTCGGCTGTGCGAATACACGCAAGTCGATGGCTGGGTCGGCTTGTTTCAGCTCGTACCGGGTGAAGGGGATGAAACTGAGGATGCCGACAGCGATGATGGCCCACACCCAAGCTTGGGGACCGTTGAATTTCAGGAACGTCAGCCCTGAAGTGATGAACAGCAACCCGACCCCCAAAACTGAGAAGCCGATCCAATCGAGGCTCCTGTCTGGCAGCGGTTCCGACTCTGCTACGCCGAACAAAATGACGAAGAACACGAGGGTGACCGCGATGGCCGGCACCATCAGCGCCTGCGGCATTGACAGCGCAAGGTTGCTGGCCCCGCCAAACGCCTCGAAAACTGCAGCGCCACCGAGGGCTCCAGCGATGGCGCCGGATTCGAGGCCGACGATGAGCAGTGCGGCAGCCTTCCGGGTGGCAGAAGGTGCATGTCCGGTGCGGCGGCCCTTGTCAAAGATCAGGGCGATTTCAAGGGGCAACCACACGATGTAGAAACCTTGCAGGGTCCAGGCGATGAGAAAGCTCGTGAAGTCTCCGGCGAAGGCCAGCCACCAGGTTGCTGCGGCCGTCAGCAGCGTCGACACGAGCAGTATTTTTTTGTGCCCGTACATGTCGCCGAGCTTCGCCATAATGGGCACGACGAGCGCTGAGAGAAGCAGTTGAGCACCCTCGAAAATATTGAAGTCGGCATCTTTGACGCCGAGGTAGGTGACGAGATCAGGAATGAGGGGAACGTAGAAACCCTGCAGCACTCCGCTGACAACTTCTACGAAGAAAAGGTATCCGATCAGCCCCGCGGTGACTGCGCCGCCCTTGCCGCGGAGGATGTTCTGCATGGAGCGAGCGTAGTGGTCAAATGGAGGCAGCAATATGACCCAAAACGAGTGGCAGGTGCGCCAAGATGACCGATGACAACGGAAGCATGGGGTCATTTTCAGAGCTTGTAGAAGCCGGCTGGGCCACGGCGCTCGAACCGGCGGCCGCGCAAATCGAGGCCATGGGCGAGTTCCTGCAAAGCGAGGTGTTCGCCGGGCGAGGGTATCTTCCGGCGGGCGAGGACATGTTTCGTGCCTTCACTTATCCCTTTGCCGACGTGCGCGTGCTCATTGTCGGTCAAGACCCGTACCCGACGCCGGGGCATCCCGTCGGCCTGTCGTTTGCCGTAAACCGGGATGTTCGCCCGATTCCGCGCAGCCTGCGGAACATTTATAGAGAACTGCATGACGATCTGGACATCACCGTGCCGCAGCACGGTGACCTCACCCGGTGGTCCGAGAATGGCGTGATGCTACTCAACCGTGTGCTGACGGTGCAGCCTGGCGCCCCTGGTTCGCATCGAGGCAAGGGATGGGAGGCGATCACACAAGTAGCCATCCGCGCTTTAGCGGCGCGTCGTCAACCCCTCGTCGCAGTTCTCTGGGGAAACGATGCAGCCTCACTGCAGCCGCTTTTGGGGTCCGTCCCAGTGATTCGATCGGCGCATCCCAGCCCGCTGTCGGCCTCGCGCGGTTTCTTCGGCTCCCGCCCGTTCAGCCGGGTGAACAATCTGTTGCAAGCTCAAGGCGCCCCGAGCGTCGACTGGTCCCTTGGTGTTTGAGTCTGCTTGACTGGCTCCATGCCAACCGGGGTAAGTATCGACATCCGAGAATTGTCAAAGTCCTTCGGGAACGTGACCGCGGTAAACCAGCTGAGCTTCTCTGTGCAGCCCGGGCAGGTCACAGGCTTCCTCGGGCCAAACGGCGCAGGGAAAACGACGACACTGCGGATGCTCTTGGGGCTCGTGAAGCCCACCGCCGGCAGCGCTACGTTCGGCGGCAAATCGTACCGTGAGCTCGAGCGGCCACTGGCAACGGTTGGCACCGCGCTCGAAGCTGCCAGCTTCCACCCTGGACGGTCGGCTCGCAATCATTTGCATATTTATGCCTTAGCGGCCGGAATCCCGCGTGAGCGGGTAGATATCGTGCTCGGACAGGTGGGACTTGCAGATTACAGCCACCGCCGAGTTGGCGGCTATTCGTTGGGGATGCGCCAGCGACTGGGGCTGGCGCTTGCACTGCTCGGCGACCCCGGCGTGCTTGTGCTCGACGAACCGGTTAACGGCCTCGACCCGGAAGGCATCCGTTGGATTCGCACCTTCTTGCACGACTTCGCGGCCGAAGGGCGCACAGTTTTGGTGTCATCTCACCTATTGAGCGAAGTGCAGCAAAGCGTCGACCGAATCGTCATCATCTCCCGCGGCAATCTGGTCTATGAGGGTGGTTTAGCAGAATTTGACAGTGATGACCGCGTGCTGGTCGATTCCCCGCAACGGGCAGCTTTGGAGGCGGCGCTGGTGCTCGCAGGCGCTTCGCCACAGATTACGGATGCTGGACTGCTTGTCACGGCGTTGCCCGCAGCACACATCGGAGCTATAGCCCATGACGCTGGTGTACCCCTCAGCCTGTTGCACACCCAGCAAGGTGGGTTTGAACGGGCCTTCTTGGAGCTCGTCGGGGAAGGAGACCAACCATGATTGGTGTTATTCGCGCTGAGTTCGCCAAGGTCATCACCACCCGTTTCTGGTGGATCTTGCTTATCATTTTGATCGGCTACGTCGCCTTTACCGCGGCGATCCTCGCAGCGGCTTTCGGCGGCTCACTGCCAGGGTCGGCCTCGAATGCCTCTCAGCTGCCGAGCGACCAGCTGCCACCCCTCATATATAGCGTTGCGAGCACGATCGGGTATGTGTTCCCGCTCATCCTCGGCACACTCGCCGTCACAGGAGAATTCCGTCATCAAACGCTGACCCCAACCTTCCTCGCCACCCCGCGGCGTGGTCAGGTGATGATTGCCAAGCTGCTCACGATGGCCTCCTTTGGAGCGCTCTACGGCGTGGCAGCGCTGATCGGGTCGGTGGCTCCCGGAGCAGCCATCCTGGCAATGGGCGACAACGGTACAGGGTTAGGCGATGAAGAAATCTGGCTCATGTTCGCACGAACGATTCTTGCCATGGCGCTTTGGGCTGTGATCGGGGTCGCCGTCGGCACCGTAATACCTAATCAAGTGGCCGCCATCGTGGTCGTAATCGCATTCACCCAGTTCGTTGAACCGATCCTGCGCACGATTGCGGCATTCGTAGAATGGGCAGCAGAACTGGGCAAGTTTCTGCCCGGCGCGGCCGGTGACGCGTTGGTAGGGGCCAGTATCTTCTCAGCGTTGGGAATGTCATCGGGCCCGTCGGGCATGCTTGAGTGGTGGCAGGGCGGCCTAGTGCTGCTAGCACTGGCAGTTGTTGCCGCTGTCATCGGTTATGCCACCTCCTGGCGAAAGGACGTCACCTGATGTTGGCTGAGCACTATGCTGCCTGAGGAATACCAGCCGCGGCGGCGGATGCCTGCGTGGCTGAGGCCCAAAACGGCTCCGGAACCGGCGTTCGCCTTCTCAATTCGAGGCGCCCAGGTTGAAGACTTGCCCTATGTTCTGGCTATCTACAACCATTACGTAGCCAACTCCACAGTCACCTTCGACGAGTCTCCGATGACGCTTAAAGACTTGCGCTCCAAGTTTCAGCACCTGATGAAGCTCGGCTTTCCCTTCCTTATCGCCGAAAGTCCCAGCGGCGACGTGCTGGGCTACGCGTATGTGTATCCCTGGAAGGAGAAGGCTGCGTATCGTTTCACGGTCGAGAATTCGATTTATCTGGGCCCGGCCGCCACCGGTAAAGGTCTAGGGCGGGCGCTCATGGCAACCCTCATTGAGGAGGCGAGGGCGGCAGGTATTAAGGAGATTGTCGCCGTGATAGCGGATGTTGGCGCCGACGCGTCCATTCGAATGCACAAAAGTTTCGGATTCAAGGAGATCGGTCGGCTAGGCAAGGTCGGGTTCAAGTTTGGGCGCTGGCTTGGGACCGTGCTGATGCAAAAATCTTTGAAATGACGCCGACGGTGCACAGCTGCCCTAGATGAAGCTTGGGGGAGCATTCGCACCGGATGGCGCCGAAACCCCGAATTGTGGTTAAGTGGCGGAATACGCAACCGCATACCTGTCATCCTTGCTCGCGCATAACGCCGCCGATGCGGGTCATGCGCGTGCGCAGGCACCGGGGAGCGCTTTCCTGCCCGGGGGCTTTAGGCTCTTCACGTGTTCGAACTCCACCATCTGACGGCGCACGAGCAATGGCAATGGCTGCAGCGGGGTGATATTTCCCCAGCCGAGCTGACGGAGCATTATCTCCATCGCATCCATAAGCTAGACAGGGAATTGGGCGCTTTCGTCACGGTGACTGCAGAATCCGCACGCGGCCGTGCCATCGCGCTCGAGCGCACTGTACCGCGCTCAGCGCCCTTGTGGGGCCTACCGTTCGCAGACAAAGATCTCAACGCGCGAGCCGGAGTGCCGACCAAGTATGGTTCGCGTCTCATGGCAGATTTTGTTCCCGAGGCATCAGATGAACTGACAACTACCCTTGACGCGGCTGGCGGTGTCAGCCTCGGTAAGACCAACGCGCCAGAATTCGGGCTGGCTTCATATACCGAATCTCTCGTCGCTGCACCTGCCCGCAACCCGTACGACCTGAGCCTGGGAGCTGGCGGCTCGAGCGGTGGAGCTGCCGTCGCTGTCGCGGCCGGTCTAGTGCCATTCGCCCCCGGCTCCGACGGAGGTGGCTCCATTCGTATTCCCGCCGCTGCGACGGGGCTGGTAGGACTCAAACCGTCCCGTGGTCTTGTGCCGTCCGGTACAGCCCTAGACAAGCTGGGCGGCCTGCCAGTGCCCGGGCCGATAGCACGCACCGTGGCGGATGCGGCAATGCTGCTCGACGCGATGATAGGAGATGGTGAGGTCCCATTCTCGGTACGCGCCCCGCGGTGGGATGGCGGTGCCCTGCTGAACGCCGCTGTCCGCGCCGAGGGACGCTATCAGCTCGGTGTGATGACGACGTCGCCCTGGGATGATGCGTATGACATCACCGTTTCCCCGGAGGCATCCGCAGCTCTCAATTTCGCCGTTGCACAACTGGATGTGCTCGGTCACGGCCTTGAAGACTTGGCGCTGCTGCCCGACCCGAATTATGCGCTGAACTTCCGCACGATCTGGCAGGCCGGCGCTGCCAGTATCCCGGCGGAAGGCGATGACCTGCAGCTGCTTGAGCCACTGACGCGGTGGCTGGTGGCACAAGGTAGGAGCATGAGCGCGCGACAACTAGGCGAAGCGCTGGGAGCTCTGGCAGTGTACGAGCGATCCGTTATCGGCCAATTCGCCCACGTCGACGCAGTTCTCACACCAGCGCTTGCCCTGCCCCCTCGGCCGGTCGGCTGGTATGACAACCAAAATCCGGAGCGCAACTTTGCGCAGCAAGTCCAATACACGCCGTTCACATCGTTCGTGAATGTGACAGGGCTTCCCGCGATCACCCTGCCGGTCTCCCAAACGGATGACGGTGTGCCTATGGGCGTCCAGTTGATCGGACGGCCAGGAGGTGAGGCGGTACTACTTTCTCTCGGCGCGCAACTGGAACAACGCCTGCGCTGGGAGCGTCGCCACCCACCCCAGTGGTAGCTCGCGAGGTTCAAAGGGCACTATTGGACCGTTTGCCGGATCTCCTCGATACCGGCAAGGCGGCTGGAATGGAACCAGGCGCCCTCAGTGAACAGGAACCAATCTTCGTGGTCTGGAGCGCTCTCGTCTGGCGGCAGTGAGAACGTCACGTCGGCCCCCTGCTCGGCGCGCACATACCCAGCAGCTGTCAGCTTGTTTTGGACGGGCAAGGCTTGGCTATCGGTGATTTCGGAATAGCCAAAAACGGCCAGAAGGTCGCTACTGGGGACACCCCACAGGCAGTCCAAGCCGCCGTAGTCGAAGAAGTACGCCTCGATGCGGTCTTCCGCTCGCACATCGTCTTCGTGCTCCTCCATCAGGACGTAGCCCTGGGCGTCGAGCAGTTCAAGCGTGTCTGGAGCGACGATATCTTCGCATGCCAGCCCAGGTTCTGCCGAGGCTGTGGGTGCGGGGGTCGGGGTCGCTGTGGTGGTCCGGGTCGGGGTGGGCTTCGGCGGTTCCAGATCGGCCTGGGGGGTGCAGCCTGCAGCGAAGAGGGTAATAGCGACGGCCAATGCGGTGCCGGCAATCAAGCTAATCCTCATTACACTCCACTTCGCAAACCAACAGCTGCTGCGTTGAGGCTATTACACCTGCAGGCACCTCTGACGCCGAGCTGCAAGTCGTTACGGGATCGTGGTCTGCAGCCCCATGAGGCCATTCATGATGGCGGTGATGGATCCGAGGAACGCAATGATGATAACTGCGCTGCGGGCAGCGGTGTGGCTCACGCGGGAGGAAAGTAGCTCGCTGAGCAGTAAACCTAAGGAAAGTGCCACGGCGATACCGACCCACACCCACCACTCGAGCTGAGGCCAGTCGCCGGGAGAGATGATGAGCTTAGTGATGACAGATACCGTCGCGATGGTCGCGAAATACGGTTGCAGTGTTGCCGCAAATGTCCGTTGGTCCCAGCGGGTGAGAACCGCATAGACGCTGATCGCCGGGCCACCAATCCCAGCAGAGGTGTTCATCACTCCCGAAGTGAAACCGGCGATGGCAGGGGCGATCGGACTATGCACGGTGTAGTTCAATTTCGAAATGACGAGCGAGGTCATGATGGCGATGAAGAGCAGAATGCCCACAGAGAGCTCCAGAACAGCTGCCGGCAAACGGGCGGCCAGAAGCGAGCCAGGCACGATCCCGATAACGGCCGGAATCACCAGGCGCACATACATGGCCCAATCCACCAGCCGCCAGACCCGACCGAGGATGATGCTGGCCGATACAGCCGCGCACAGGTTGAGAATCATGATTCCGCTGAAGGGACCAAGCAGCAGGACCAGAAATGGGGCAACGACAAGCGCAAAGCCCATGCCCGTGATGCGTTGGGCGATGACTCCGAAAAAGACGGCCACGAAGACGAGCGCGATCAGGGCAGGGCTCCCGCGGCATCCGTAGTCATTTGTACAAAGGTACCGCCGGCCCGCCGTCTGCCGACCATAGCAGCACCAAAACGCAGGAGATTCGCCCCAAAAGGGCACGATTTGCCCCAACTAGGGGGATGCCGCCACCAAAGTCCTGCGTTTTGGGTGCGAGACCCTGAGCCGAGGGTGGGCCGCGGACAGAACCCGACCGTGCGATGTAGCTTGCGGGTTGTGGTTATCTCGACGCAGGTCGAGCACCGCCACGCCACCACAGTCAGGGGTCAACACCGGCGGCTTCGACCAATGCTGCTGAACGCTCCCAAAGCTCGGCGGCGGCTCGGCTATCGGTGGCCCGGGGATGTAGCCGCTGCTCTGGTGCGAACTGGTGGAAGTAGGTTCCACTCGGCATGCCGACGTCTGCTGTGGATGCGAGATGGATGAGCGGTGCCGCGCCCTGTTCGGGCGCGATGCGGAACCGCGGGCCGAGTGCACCGGTGAGCCGCAGCAGGGGTGATCCTTGTCCGAATCCGGTCGTGACATAGCCGGGGTGAAAGGAGAAAGCCTGCAGTTTCGTCGAGGACGTCCGGCGTGCCAGTTCCCTCATGAAGAGGATGCTCATCAGTTTGCTGGTTCCGTACGCTCGCCAGCCACCGAGCCACGGGCGCCGGTCGAAGTTCAGGTCGTCGAATTTCAAAGATCCGAAAACGTTGGCCACGCTGGCCGTTGAGATGACCCGTGCTTCGCTTGCGATGAGACGGGGAAGTAGCAGAGTGGTCAGCAGAAACGGAGCGAGGTGGTTGGACTGGAACGTCCGTTCGAATCCGTCCTGGGTTGTCGCACGCCTGGTGACGAGGCCTCCCGCGTTATTCGCCAGCACGTCGATGGCATCGAATCGTTGAAGCAACGCCTCGGCAAGTGAGCGTACGTCGTCGAGGCGATCGAAATTGGCCAGGAAGGCGGTTCCGCCGACCGCAGCCGCTACCGCGTGTGTTCGCTCTGGATTGCGGCCGACGACCGCTATCTGGGCGCCTTGTTCAGCCAGAACGGATGCCGCGACGCGTCCAATTCCGGAACTTGCACCGGTGATGACGATTGTTGAACCTGTAACGGTCATCGGTAGCCGCCCTTCCCGAGGCCGGCCTCGATTTCGAAGCGGTTGGTGTCGGCTCGCCGTCCGGCCGCGACATAGAGGAGGATGAACGCCAAGCCATAACGCTTCCATTGGGCGCGGTGCACAGCCTCATGTTGGAGAACCGCAGGCGCTACGTTGTCGTGTGTCAGATATACGGCGCCGATGGTGGTGCCGCCACGGCCGAACGCCCAACGGGGACACCCAGCCGCGACGATGACGCCCCCGCGGGCGTGCAGGTTGCCGGTACTGAGCATTCCACCCCAGAGGAGACCGACACACGTCGCCAGCCAATAACCGGGTATTGCGACAATCGGGTGCAGAAGAATGTGGCGTCCCAACTTGCGGCCTGCCATCGACGTCGCCTGCACCAGACGTGCGGCCTTGAGTCCCGGCGGTGACATTGGCGGTCGCATAGCTTGTTTGTAGCACGCCTCGCCTGCAAGCTGCTGGGCTGAACCTCTTCGGGCGCAATAAGGTGGCAGCATGGCAGGCAAACTGCGCAGGGTCGGCTTCGTGTCGATGCATACGTCACCGGTTCACCAGGCCGGGACGGGCGATTCGGGCGGGCTCAATGTGGCCTTGATGTCCACGGCGTCGGCGTTGGCCGCCTGCGATGTGGAAGTGGACCTCATCACTCGGGCCACAGGGGAGCCCAGGGTGACCCCAGTTGCGCAAGGCGTGACCTTGCACGAGTTGCCGGCGGGTGCAGCCTCGGTTCTTCGCAAAGAGAACCTTGTGGCGTTGGCGGACGAGTTTGGAGAAGCGGTCGCCGCGCTGACCGGACGCAACGCGCCGCGCTACGACATCATCCACGCGCACTACTGGCTGAGCGGCCTGGCTACGCTGCCCGTCGCTATTGAGCTCGGCATCCCCTTCGTGCAAAGTTTTCACACCCTCGGGGCGATGAAAAATAAGCACCGTTCGCGCGGTGAAGCCCCGGAGCCGGAAGGACGACTGCGCTCTGAGTCGTACTTGGCGGCGCAGGCGAATGCCGTGGTCGCGGGTTCCCGCGCAGAGGTTGAGACCTTGATCGATGACGTCGGTTGCCCGGCCGATCGCGTCTGGGTGATTCCGCCAGGCGTTGATGTGGATTTGTTTCGGCCGGACCGCTCGGATGCTGCGGATCGCGTGCGAAAGCGGTATGGGATCGCGGCTGGCCGGCCGATCGTGGCCATGGTTGGTAGGGTGCAGCCGCTGAAAGACCAAGAACTATCGATACGTGCTCTCAGCGCACTTAACTGGCTTCGCGGTTGGGCGCCTGCCCTGGTCATTGCTGGAGACTCGACACCGGGCGATGAGCCCTACCTCGCCAGTCTGCGCCAGCTAGCACATGACTTGGGTGTTGCTGATGATGTGCGGTTCGTTGGCGCCCAAAGCAGGGAACAGCTTGCTGACCTGCTCTCCGTAGCATCCATCACCCTGATGCCATCGCGCTCTGAGACCTTCGGGCTGGTTGCCCTGGAGTCGGCAGCTAGTGGCACGCCGGTGATCGGCTATCGAGGCACGGGGCTTGTCGAGTCCGTTGCAGAGGGAAAATCTGGGCTCCTACTGTCTTCCCGGGAGCCGCGTTCGTGGGCGCAGGCTATGGCAGTGCTGCTCGATGATCCGGACACTCGTTCTCGGTTGTCCGAGACGGCCAGGCTGCATGCTCTCGGCTTCACCTGGGGGACAACGGCCACAGCCTTGATGGGCGTGTACGGCAACCTCCTGGCGTGACGCCTGGACGGTTCGGCACCCCTGCTTTAACGTCCGACGAACTCCGCAGGCTTGCGAGACAGGAACGCTTCCATACCGATGCGGGCATCCTCGCTGCCCAGAAGCCGAACGAGCGCAGGCTGTAACTGCGCAGCCGCCCCCGCAGGGTCACGCAAGGCGAGCCGCGCATTCGCCAAAGCAGCCTGCACCGCCAACGGCGCCTGCGCACCGATACGTTGAGCGAGCTCCAGTGCGCGGTCGAACTGCTGACCGTCTGGCACAACTTCCTGCACCAGTCCGATGCGGTGGGCCTCGGTTGCATCGAAAAGATCGCCGGTAAGGATCCAGCGCATGGCGTTTCCCCACCCGGACGTTTGGGGGAAGCGGATAGTGGCACCGCCGAACGGCAGGATGGCCCGAGCCACCTCGAGCTGCCCGAAGCGTGCAGATTCGGCAGCTACGGAAAGATCACTGGCCAAAATAAGCTCGATGCCGAGGGTGAGGCAAGTTCCCTGCACTGCGATGACGACGGGTTTGGTTCGCGCCGAACCGGAAACCTGCCACGGGTCTGAGCCGCCTTGAGGAACGATGTTTAGCCCTTCTCCGCCGACGTGAGCAGTGATATCGGCAAGGTCGAGCCCCGCAGTGAAATGGTCGCCGTGGGCAAACACGAGCCCGACCCGAAGCTCAGCGTCTCGTTCCAGTTCACCGTAGGCAAGCGAGAGCTCGTGCAGCAGTTGCATATCGGCAGCGTTACGTTTCTCCGGACGATTCAAGCCCATCAAGAGAACATGTCCGTCACGTTCAACGGTGACGCGCCTGGTGGAGCGCGGTGCAATCATGCCGTCAACGCCCCGAGGATCCGCAGGACGGTCGGCACGTCGTCGCTGGCCTGGTCAGGGGAGCTAGGGGCAAACTCGGTAATCGTCGCACCAACCAGGGGAAGGCACGCCCTGGCTGCGGTGATCAAGCCGGTGAGGCGGGAGGCTGTGATCCCGAATGGCTCCGGAAAGTGCACGGACCCAAACTCGGCTGGGTCAAGGATGTCGAGGTCCACGTGTACGTACAAAGCAGTGGCGCCTGTTGCTGCGATGGCCGCAGCGAGGGATTCCGGCGTAACAGTGTCGGGCGGGAGAAGGGGAATTCCGGCGTGGTCGATGTAGGCGACCTCGGCGTCATCCAATGTGCGAACGCCGGCCAGGACGACCTGGGCGGGCTCAAGCGGCCGATCGGGAAGAAGGGCAGGGAGGCCATCGCCGAGGAGTGTGCGCAAAACCATGCCATGGAATGCGCCCGAAGTTGAGGACTCCGGTGTGTTCAGGTCGGCGTGCGCGTCGAACCAGACGACCGCAAGGCGGCCACCCACGACTGCCTGTTGCTTGACCGCGTGCTGAACACTGGCGAGCTCAACTCCGCAATCACCGCCAATCACAATGGGCACTCCGCGCGACGATTCCAGGGCATCGGCTAGTTCGTTGCGCACCAGTTGGATAGCAGTGAGGCGGTTCACTCCGCTTCCCTGATCGCTTCCGGCCCCAAGGGGAACCGGAACCTGCACGGTCGATGACGCGGGGAGGTCCTGCCGGAGCACCTCAGTACCCTCGGCTAATTGCATGGCACGCGAAGACCCAGAGCCCTGCCACTGGGGAACTACGAAGAAAGTTGACGGCACCAAGCTAGTTTGCCGTCTTTGATGCCGAAAGTCTTATCCGTGGACCGGTCATCCATCTCAACAAGTGTTCCAGCGGCCCCGCACCGATGTATCGGTGCCACAGCGACGCAACGATCAGGGAGCTCGTCGTCATGCCGAGTAGTAAAGGCCAGCCCGGATACTCTGGCACCCAACCGCCGGCACCGCGCAGGGCCGAAGCGGCAGACAGCACCAGAATCTGCAGTGTGTAGACGGTGAGCGGCATGGAACCAGCAGCGCTGACAGGTGCAAGCAGGGTGCGTGTCACCCCCGACCGCTGAGTGAGTAGCAGCAGTGTACCGATCACGGCGAGGGCGAAACCGCCCGTGCCCACCATCTCAGCCGTCGAACCGGAATGAGCTTCGGTCGACACTCCGGGTACAAGCCAGGCGGCGCCGTATCCGATGGCACTCATCGACAACCCTCCGCCGACCATCCACCGCTGGGTGCGAGGCGAGGTCACATCCGACTTCGCGCAGATCAGACCTACCAGCAGGAAGGGCAACCAGACGAGGGCAGGGTAGTGGCCGGTCAAAAGGTATTCACCGGCGAACCGGGCCCATCCCGAAACTTCCGTATTCTGCCAGCTTTCGGCGAGGACGGGCATTGCCACGGCAAGAGCAACGGTCAGCGCGGCCAGCACAGAGCGAGGCGCGAATAGCATAGGCAGCAGTAGCAGAAACATGATGCCGTAATAGTCGAGGATGACGGCCACTTCGCTCGGCAGTAACGACAGGGCACCGCCCAGTACGCAGAGGAACAACCCGCGCTGCGCCACTGACATTGTCAGGGCGACTCGGGCGAGCGTGCTGCGGCACATCAATCCGAGGGACAGACCGGCGAGGGTGGCAAAGAGCACGGAGGAGCGGCCATCCACCAGAAGTTCGGATTCATCCGCACGGGGAATGGCATGGGCGACGAACATTCCGAGAATGGCGAAACCCCGCGCAGCGTCGATGCCGACGATGCGCGGGGTTTGCATGGTGTGACGGGCTATTCGCCGCTGGTGACAGCCTTGGATGGTGCCGTACCGAGCTTCAGGGCAGCCAATCGGGCCTCCAACTCAACTTCTTTGTCGGATGATTCAAGTTGTTCGAATTGCGCATCCAAACTTGACGCGGCAAGTTCCTGCTGACCGAGTACCTTCGCTTCCTCGCGGCGAATTTTCTCCTCAAACCGGCTGATTTCGCTGGTCGGATCAAGAAGGTCGATGCTTTTCATGGCGTTCATGACTTGTGACTGTGCGGCGGCGGTCTTCGACCGGGCGATCAACTGGTCACGCTTGGAGGAGAGCTCGTTCAATTTTCCGCGCATCGCGTCGAGGCCCTGCTTCAGCTGATCGACAACAGTTGTCTGCGACGCAATGGTGGGCTCGGCGGTACGTGCCTCCTGCTCGGCAGAGAGCTGGCGGCCGAGGGCAACTTTGGCGAGGTTGTCGAACTTGTCGGCGTCGGTGGTGTTGCCGGATGCGCGAAGCTCATCGCCTTTTCGGCTAGCTGCCAGCGCCTTACGTCCCCAGTCTTCAGCATTCGCCACGTCTTCGGCGTGATCCTGTTCGAGCATCCGCAAGTTGCCGATGGTCTGGGCTATTGCGCTTTCAGCCTCACTGATGCTGGCGGTGTAGTCGCGAACCATTTGGTCGAGCATGAGCGCGGGGTCTTCCGCTGAGTCGAGCAGCGCGTTGATGTTGGCCTTTGCCAATTGGGCGATTCGTCCCAAGATCGATTGCTTTGTCATGCGTCGTCCTTT
Organism: Homoserinimonas sp.; assembly: GCA_025464755.1. Taxonomy (GTDB): domain Bacteria; phylum Actinomycetota; class Actinomycetes; order Actinomycetales; family Microbacteriaceae; genus RYN-87. The sequence goes on along the minus strand of JAODMI010000102.1, from coordinate 4,282 downwards.
CACTGGATACAGGCCTGCTGTTTGACTGTACTGGAGGGGGCTGTGCGGGAGAAGATGGTTGCCCGGCACGGATGCTGTGAGAAACGGCTAGAAACGGCCGCCGCTGCTACGGCGACTACCGCCCCCGCTGCTTGAGCGACGTGAGCTGCCGCCGAAGCTGCCGGAGCGCCGTGACGCGCCCCCGCCGAATCCTCCCGCGGAACCGCCCAGGGACCCTCCACCGTTGAACCCGCCGGAGCCGAGGCTTCCGATGATCATGCCGGTGAGAATGCCGCCAAGGTCGGCGCCGGATGATCCGCGCCCGTACCCGGGCGACGAGTAGCTGCCAAAATCAGCCTGTGCAGCATGGAGAGCGTTATCGGCGAGGGACGATGCTGATTCGGCTTCGGCGAGGGCGGCGATCGGGTCTGTTGTGACGAGCGAGACGGCCACCTGCAAATGCCTGCCAGCCTCAGCGGCCCGCGTTCGCGCGGTTTCACCAATGCTGCCCCGCCTGGTCGTGATGAAGTCGTTCGCCATGGACACCTTGCTGCGGGCCACGGTCAAAGCAGTGTCCAGTCGTGCCTGCGCCCGCTGCACCCGTTCCTGCTCATCCCGCACGGCGGCCAGAATTTGGTCAAGCCGGTTATCCGCCTCCTGCAGCCGCGCAAGGCTTGCCACCGGGTTGCGCGCCGCGTCACCGGCGCTCACGGCCTGCAAGGTTGATTCCGCTTCCGCCACCGAAGCAGCAAGAGCTGCGGTAGGGGGGAGGGCGAGTGCGGCGGCGAGGTCTTGAGCGACGTCGGCCGTGGCGGCGTCCAGTCGCGCTGACGCATCGGCGAGGTCGGCGCTGGCGGTTTGGATAGCATCGATCAGCTGAGTGATCTGGCCGACGCTGGCCTGAGCGGCGCGCACGTTCACCGCGGCGCTACTCGGCTTCCCTTCGGCCAGTGCGGTGTCCGCGCGGGCCGAAGCCTCGGCGACGAACTCGAGCAACTCCTCGGCCTGTTGCGGGTTTCCCACAACGCTGGCGAGAGCCGCGGGAGAGTAGGTGGTCTGTAAAGCTCCGAGCGTCTGCCGCGCGGTTGCCAGTCGGGCCGCCTGTTGTTGGGCGGCCGCTCGTGTGGCTGCCAGGGCATCCGGTGCAGTCTTCTCCAGCTGACGGAGCTCATCGAAAGCATCTGCCTGGTCGTCGAGGGTGGCATCGGCCTGCTCGCACAACTCGATAATGCGGGCCGTCATGGCGCGTTTTTGCTCGTCCGTTTCCGGGAACGCGTCGTCGAGTTGTTGTTTGATGCTGAATGCTTCCATGACGGCAGCGCGGGCGGATTGCAGGGCAGCAGCGAAAGGTGCGGTCGCTGGCTCGCCGAACTGGGCGACGGCGAAGCCAAGCTCCTGCTCACTGGTCTTCAAAGAATCGTCGAGTTGTACCAGTAGGGTGCCGGCGCGTTGCTCAAGTTCTGCTTGCGTGTGCGCGTGCTGCTGCTCGACTTGCTTGTTCGTGCGCTTGCGGCGCAGGGTAAAAAAGAGCAGGGTGCCGACGATTGCGAGGGCGAGAAAACCTAGGATGGGAAGCCACGCAAAACTGGTTTTGCCCGCCTCGGTATATCCTTCGGCGGCGGCTATCGCGGCACCTGCCCAATCATTGTTCCGCAGCGCCGGTTCGATGTAATCGGCTTCGACAGCGAGGGTGTCGCTTTCGCTCAGGCTGAAGCTTGGGGGGTAAGACACGCTGTAGTTGCGGTCTTCCACGGCAATGGCGAGCAGCACATCGTCGTTTCCGAGCGCATTGAGGTTGGCTGTGGCATCCGACCAGTCCGCGGGGTCGGCAACGCCGGTGAACGAGTCGACGAACACGACCACAAGCTGTATCCCTTTTTGGTCATACAGTGCAGAAAATGCCTGCTCGATTTCCCCGGTGCGGCCGTCTGTGACACCCGTCGAATCGTAGATGTCACTGTCGCCGAGCCGTACCGGACCTTCGGCATGGGCAAGTTGCGGCACGGCCACCGCTGTCGAAACGGACAAGACTGCGGCGACCAAAATAGACCGGACGGGGGTTGACCTGAGCGTGCGGATGACGGACTCCTTCGAGCTCGAATTGGGGGCTGCAACCGGCGGCTTCGTAACTCAGGATTCTAGCCCCGGGGGCTCTCCCGAATGCTAAGCGGTGCCAGCGTCGATGTGACCGGCTGCGCTGTGCCGTTTCGTTGCAGCACTTGGGAGATCGTTGTGGCGCGAAGGGTGGACGCGGTGCCGGCTGTCCGTTCAGGGGCGCTATCGGTCTGCGTGACAGTGCCAGCCAGCTCACGTGCTTCCACCCGCACTGCTGCGCCCACTTCCGGCCCCACTTCCCTTACCCGTGCTCACACCTGAAAGATAGGTACGTCACCTATAGCTACAGAACGTAGCTATAGGCGCATGAGTGCGCTAAACGTTGTGGGGCCGACCTGCGGTTACTCCTGCTGGGAATCGTTGAGGCGTTGACGGATGCTCGCCAGCTGGTTCGTTAGCGTCTGCGGCAGGCGCTCGCCGAAAATCGAGAAGTATTTCTCGGTGTCATCGAGCTCGGCGAGCCACGCTTCAGGGTCGATCTCGAAAAGTTGTTCCCAGTCGTGCTCAGAAAGGCCGAGACCGTCGATGTTGATGCCGCCCTCGACCGGTGAAAGGCCAAGCGGGGTTTCAACTGCAGGCGTCTGACCATCGACCCGGTTGAGGATCCACTCCAGTACCCGCGCGTTCTCGGCGAAGCCCGGCCATAAGAAGGAGCCGTCTTCACCTTTGCGGAACCAGTTGACCTGGAAGATGCGCGGCATGGAACCTGCCTTGCGCAGTTCCTTGCCGACATTCAGCCAGTGCGACCAGTGGTCCGCCATGTTGTAACCGCAGAAGGGCATCATGGCGAAGGGGTCGCGGCGAAGCTCACCCACAGTGCCTTCGGCTGCGGCGGTGCGTTCAGAGGAGATTGTTGCACCGAGGAAGACTCCGTGCTCCCAGTCTCTGGCCTCCGTGACGAGGGGAACGTTGGTGGCGCGGCGTCCTCCGAAAATGATCGCATCGATGACGACACCTTCCGGAGCGTCCCAGTCGTCAGCGATCGACGGTGCCTGATGCGCCGCCACGGTGAACCGTGAGTTGGGGTGTGCTGCGGGGGTACCCGATTGGGGTGTCCACGGGTTCCCCTGCCAGTCGATGAGGTTGGCAGGTGCCTTGTCCGTCAGCCCCTCCCACCACACGTCGCCGTCTTCGCGCAGGGCCACGTTTGTGAAGATGGTGTTGCCCCAGATTGTTTCGATCGCCGTGGCATTTGTTGCCGGGCTGGTGCCCGGTGCGACGCCGAAGAATCCTGCTTCCGGGTTGATTGCCCGCAACCGGCCGTCGGGTCCGGGGCGGAGCCAGGCGATGTCGTCACCTATCGTCTCGACTGTCCAGCCGGGAAGGGTCGGCTTCAGCATCGCAAGATTGGTCTTGCCGCACGCGGAAGGGAACGCCGCCGCTAGGTGAAAAACCTTCCCGCGGGGGTTTGTCATTTTCAGGATGAGCATGTGCTCGGCGAGCCAGCCCTCCTCTTTGGCCATAACCGATGCGATTCGGAGGGCGAACGACTTCTTCGCCAAGAGTGCATTGCCGCCGTAGGCGGAACCGAACGACCAAATTTCACGCGTCTCAGGAAAGTGGGAGATGTACTTCGTGTCGTTGCACGGCCACGGTACGTCGACTGCTCCATCGAGAAGGGGCGCGCCGACACTGTGCACTGCAGGCACCCAGTCGGCGCCTTCGGAGATGAGGCGCAGAGCCTGGCTGCCCATGCGCGTCATTATTGCCATGCTCGCAACAACGTATGGGGAGTCGGTGACCTGAACGCCGAGCTTGGCCAGTGGGCTGCCAAGAGGTCCCATGGAGAACGGGATGACGTACATCGGACGCCCCCGCATGCTGCCGGCGAAAAGCTCGTTGAAGGTGGCCCGCATTTCCGCAGGCGCGCGCCAATTGTTGGTTGGGCCAGCATCCGCTTCATCCTCGCAGCAGATGAATGTGCGCTCTTCCACCCGAGCCACGTCGCGCGGGTTGCTGCGGGCGAGGAAGCTGTACGGGCGGTGTTCCGGGTTGAGGCGAGTGAGTGTTCCACTGGCAACCATCTGGCGGGTGAGGCGGTCCCATTCCTGAGGGGAGCCATCGCACCAGATGATGTCGTCGGGCTGCGTGAGCTGAGCAATTGACTGGACCCACTCGGCAACGCGAGGATCGGTGCCGGCAGGTGCCAGCCCCGAAGCTGTTGCGTCGGGGGTCGAGTATGAGCCCT
>JAODMI010000101.1 GCA_025464755.1 Homoserinimonas sp. | reverse complement strand
GGCTTTCCCGCTGCAACACACTCGTCTGACTTAGCCGGAAGCTCATCTGTCTCTTCGTACGTTGTCGCCTGGACTGCGACGGTCAAACCGCACGCGTTCGCGGGATCGACACTTTCACCAATGGGCTGAGCCCACTGGATACCCGCGTTGTAGTAGTTGACGAAGTCGACCACCTTTTCGCGCTCCGGGTTGTCGGTGAACGACGAAATTCCGATGTCGTATGACCCGCCCACAATGCTGGGGATGATTTTATCGAACCCGGAAGCACGATATTCCATTGTCAAGCCGAGCTTCTGCCCGAGCGCATCACCGAGGTCCACTTCCCAGCCGATCGGGCTGCCGTCGTCATCCTTGTACTCGTTGGGAGCGTAGTTCGGATCCATACCGACGACGAGGATGCCGGCGTCGCGAATGTCATCAGGCAGCAGGCTGGCCGCTTCCTGATCGATGGCCACTTCCACCTTGTTACCGGTGTCCGCAACAGGAGTGCTGTTGTCAACACAACCTGTCAGCGTAAGAACCGCAATGGCGGCGACAGCAGTTATTCCGTACCTGGTGCGCATTGTCTTCTATATTCCTTGAAATCGAGCGAGACGGTTCCATAATTCTCGCATCGTGACAGCTTACGCGTCAGCACTAGCGGTGGCAGCCCCGCCCTCAAATCACCGCTGGCTCCAACACCGACCAGCTTGCCCCCTAGTTCTGCCGACGCCTTAGGCTCCCGGACCTTCACACCTTGGCCGCAGTGGTCGCCTTCGCGTTGGCCTCGTACGACGTATTGGTCGACTCGAAGAAGTTGACCAGCTCGAGGGTGTCGTTGGCTGTCGCCATCCACTTGGCAGGGTTCGACACCTTGTAGTGCGCCTCGAACCCGAGCTCCTCTAGGCGACGGTCTGCCAGGTACTTGACGTACTGGTTGATGTAGTTGGCGTTCAGACCAAGTATGCCGTTCGGGAGAAGGTCACGGTTGTACTCCTCCTCCATCTCGACGGCATCCAGAATCATCTGGCGAATTTCCGCGGCGAACTCTGGCGTCTGCAGGTCAGGATTCTCTTCCAGCACCGTCAGAATCAAGTTGATACCGAATTTCAGGTGCAAACTCTCATCCCGCACAACCCAGTCCATAAGGGATCCGAAGTTGCGCAGCAAGTTCCGCTGGCGGAACGACAGGGCAACCATGAAACCGGAGTAAAACCAGATGCCTTCAAGGATGACGTTGTATGCGACCAGGTTGCGTACGAAGTCCTGCTTACCCGCGGTGGTGGTGATATCGAGCGTCTGCTCGGTCATCCGCTTAATAAAGCTGACCTCGAAGGCCTCTTTCTTCGCCATCGACGGAATGCCGACGTGTGCACCGTAGGCGGCCGCCCGGTCGATCGGGAACGTCTCGAGCACGTACTCGAACGACATGCAATGGTTCGCTTCTTCCCACATTTGTTTGGCGAGGTAGAGGTGCGCCTCGGCAGCGTTCAGGTAGGGGTAGACACCGAATGCCAGCGCCTTGTTCACCAGAAGCTCGTTCGGGTTGAAGTAGCTCATCAGAAAGGTGACGGCGTGACGTTCTTCATCCGTCATCTTCTTGAAGTCGGCGATGTCTTCACCGAGCTGAATCTCATTGGGGAACCACGTGTTGGCCACAGCCTGGTCGTAGAGGTCCATCGCCCACTGATACCTGATCGGTTTGAGGAGGAGACCTTCCTGTATTCCGGTTCCGAGGATGCCCATTATGTTGTTCTTCTTTCTCCGTTTGTGGTGACAGCGCCTACTGGCAGCTATCACATTGCAGTTCATCCATGGGGTCTACCGGAACCTCATATACCATGGCCTGCCCGGTTGAACGTACAGGAAGATCTATTTTCTCGTGCACCATCTGGCTACTCACCGCTCTTGGGTGCGAGGCCGCCGAAACCAAAGCCTTTGCGGGCGGGGGCCGCAACGGCAGGTTCCGCTGCAGGTACGGCGCTGACCGGAGCCGGCGAGCCTGGCGCATGTGAGGTGGCCGCCGTCATCGATCCGAAACCGCGCCTCGCGCCCGCGCCAACCTCCTCCGACTTGTTCACCTTGACGGTGGACTGCTCCGCTTGGTGGCGTGGCTTCATGTGCAGGTAGTAGGTGGTCTTGACTCCACGTTCCCATGCCGCGTAGTAGATGTCCATCATCTCGCCAAGGTCACGCGACTCTAAGTACATGTTGCGGCTGATGGCCTGGTCGATCCATTTCTGAGCCCGGGCTGCGACCTCGAGGAAAGCGTAGGGCGAGAGCTGGAAGCTCGTCTTGTACGTCGCTTTGACCTCATCGGGGATGGCAGCAATGTTCTGAATGTCGCCTTGGCTGCGCAGGATGTCCTCACGGACGGCCTCCCACAGTCCACGTGAACGCAGTTCCTCAACCAGGTTGCGGTTAACTTCAAGGAACTTGCCCGAGCTGGTCGAACGGCTGAAAATCTGCGAGAACTGCGGGTCAAGACCGGGAGTCGTGCCGGCCACCAAGCCGATGGACGCTGTCGGGGCAATGGCCATCAACGTCGCATTGCGCATACCGCCCTGGACTTTAAGACGCAACGCATCCCAGTCGAGCCGGGTCTTACGGTTCACCTTGATGGGAAGGCCACGGTCCGCTTCTGTGGTGGCGATGGAATCCAGCGGAACCATGCCTTTCGACCAGCCGCTTCCTTCGAAGTTAGGGTAAGAGCCGCGCTCCTGGGCGAGGTTGGCACTTTCATCAATCGCTGCATAGGAAACGTGTTCCATAATTTCATCGATCAGGTCGTACGACTCTTCGCTCTCGTAGCTGATCCCCAGCTTTTCGACGATGTCGGTGAAGCCCATGACGCCGAGTCCAACGGCACGGTTCTGCGCGTTGGAGAAGTCTGCCTCCTTAACGGATGACCGGGTGATGTCGATCAGGTTGTCCAGCTGGCGCACCGCCAGGCGAGCGCTCTCTTCGATCTTTGCGAAGTCGACCTTCGCCGTGTCGCCCAACCCGAGCATGTGCTGCGACAAGTTGATCGATGCCAGGTTGCAGACAGACACGTTGTCTTCGTCCTGCGGCAGCGTGATCTCAGTGCAGAGATTGGAGAGGTGGATCGTGCCGGTGTTGTTGTTCAGCGCACGATTGTTGATGGTGTCTTTCCAGGTCAACCAGGGGTGACTGGTCGTCTGCAACGACATCAGGATTGATTTGAACTGCTCGCGCGCCTTGATCTTTTTGAACATACGCATCTGGCCGGCGTCGGCGAGTGCCGCATATTCGCTGTACCGCGCAGAGAATTCTTTGCCGTAAAGCTCGTTGAGGTCTGTGACCTCAAGAGGGTCGAAGAGGTACCAGTCGTCGTCATTGTGCACGCGCTTCATGAACTCATCGCTGATCCAGACGGCCGTGTTGGCCGTACGGGTACGACGGTATGGGTCGCCGGAGTTTTGACGGAGGTCTAGGAACTCGGGAAAGTCGAGGTGCCAGTTCTCCATGTAGAAGCAGAGAGCACCGAACTTCTTACCGCCGCGGCTAACCGCCCGCAGGATCGAGTCGATGGTGTGCATGAATGGGATGGGACCGGTGGAGGTGGTGTTGTTCGAACGGATGGGCGAGCCCTGCGAGCGCAGCTTGGTGACCGAGAGCCCGATACCGCCGGTGCCTTTGGTGAGCCACATGACGTCGCGCGTCGTCTTGGCGATGTGCTCCATGTCATCCTGCATCTCCATGACGAAGCAGTTCGCCAGCTGCGGGTAGACCGTGCCCGCATTGACCAAGGTGGATCCGGCCGCGAGGTACTCAAGCTTCGACATCTTGTCGTAGAACTTGATCGCGTGCGCGGTGGGGTCTGCCTCGTTCAGCGAGAGCCCCATGGCGATGCGCATCCAGAAGTATTGCGGAACCTCAAGCGAGTCGCCGTTACGGCCCTTAATGCCATAACGGTTGTTCAACGTAACGACGCCGATGTACTTCAGCAGCTCGTCATGGCTCGGGTCGAGCGCCGCAGCCAGCCGGTCGAAGTCGAAGAGCTGTGTGAGGCGCGAGTCGAGTAGGCCTTCCTCCACCCCGCGGGCAATGTTCTGAGCGAAGTGTTCAATATGGAGGGACTTCAGCTCCTCCGCCGTCTTGTAGTCGCCAAGAACGCGCTTGTAGATGGTCTTCAGGAGAAGGCGGGCCGCTACGACGTCGAATGCCGGGTCGTCCTTGACGTTCTGAAGCGCGACCTGGATAACGGCTTCGTCTAGCTGCTGGGTGGTGATGCCATCAAACAGGGTGAGCTCGAGTTCGCTGGCGATCTGAGTCACCCAGGTGATGTTGTCGTCGAGACCGGCACTGGCGTCTTCAATGGCAAGGTTAATTTTGTTGGCGTCGTACGCCTCTCGCTGCCCGTTGCGCTTGACTACGGTAATTCCCACCCTGTGCTCCTCATTTGCTGGCCCTACTGCTTGCATCTTGCGGGCGCTCCGGCCTATCGCTTCCCCGTCACACCACTATATAGCGGGTCTATTTGCGGCGCGACATCCCATATCTAGTGGGCGTGTCATCCACAGGTGTGCATAACTTGTCCGACTTCTCCACAGGCTGTTCACTATTGTTTACCCACCTACCGACATTCGATTCACGCGCAGGCCAGCGGCGATTTTGGTGCTTCGCGAATAGACTTAACCACTTGTGAACAGCTATCTGAACCTTCTGAAAACGCGCGGAGTTGCGCGAATAATGTCGGCTCAGTTGGTAGCCCGTTTCCCTTCGGGAATGTTGTCCCTCGCCTTCCTGCTGCACATAGAGCGTGTGCACGACTCTTATGCCGCCGCCGGACTCGTGCTGGCCGCGACCAGCATCGGTCAGGCCATTGCCGGGCCACTGACCAGTCGCTGGATGGGCGTCTGGGGAATGCGCAAAGTGATTGTGACAACCATCGCCGTCACCGCTGTGGCTATCGGAGCGATCGCGTTCATCGAGATGTCGGTGCCGCTGTACATGCTGGTGGGCTTTAGCGCGGGGCTCAGCACCCCTCCTATCCAACCGGCCGTCCGAACCATCTACCCCAAGATGGTCAACGCAAAGCAGTTGACGCCGCTTTTCTCCCTTGACGCATCAGCTCAGGAACTGATTTGGGTTGTCGGGCCGGTCATCACCACTGTGATCGCCACCCAGATCGGCACCGTGGAGGCCATCGCTCTCGCACTCCTCTTCCTGGTAGGCGGCGGTGCCTGGTTTGTTCTCTCGCCCGAAGTTGGCAGAGTACGCATTCCCCGCAGCCGACGCAAGCTCGGAGTCGTGCTCAGCCGCCCTCCTGTGCTGTTGTCCACAGTCGTCGGTTTTCTCCTCGTCGGCGCAACCGCCGCGCTCGAAGCTGGAGTCGTCGCATCCTTCGGACACGGAGACCCAAGCTCCGGCATCGTCCTGGCCATTTTTGCCGTCGGGTCGCTGGCGGGAGGGCTGGCCTTCGGCCACATTCCCATCAGTCCGTGGTCATTAGGCCGTCGCATGTTCATCGTTTTTGTCGGGATGGGCCTCGCCTGCCTCTTCCTCGATTTCTGGGGGCTAGCCGTCACCCTATTCATCGCCGGTATCGGCATCGCGCCCGCCCTCGCGGTGATGTTCTCCATCGTCTCCGCGAGCGTCAAATTTTCCGAGACTGCTGAGGCCTACGGATGGATGGGTACAGGCCAGCTGATCGGTGCTGCAATTGGCTCGGCGATCGCCGGCTTCCTGATCGACGCTTTCGACGCTCCGGGAGCATTCTGGGTCGCGGCGGCGTTCGCTCTTGTCGGCTTTGTTGTGCCCGTGGTCTTTCGCCGGGCTAGCCCGGACCTGCGCGGACGCGATGCAAGCTCGATCCCCGACACAGAGCCGATCCAGACCATCGGTTGACTAGTGAGCTAGGCGACCGGATTCTGGGCAAGAAACACGTGCCAGATCTTTGACTCAGCGCGCGCGTTCAAGTACCCGCGCCGGCACATCTACCAGCGGAGCAGGCGCTCAGCAGACATCACCAACGACCGTGTACGGCCACCCGAAAGTAGCGATCGTAAATTTCTTGCACGCCATCAGTAAATGCGTCACTCAACTTCGGCACAGAGCCGGCGGCCGCGTTGGATTGGGCCTGCTCGATGTTCCTGGCTCCCGGGATGACCGTGCTCACGCCATCGAGTTGGGATACCCAGGCGAGCGCTACCTGCGCTGTAGAGAAACCCTCCGCAGCCGGTTCCGCGGCCAGTAAAGCCCCGAACTCTTGAGCTGCGGCGACGCCGCTGTTGTAATCAACCCCAGAGAAGGTCTCCCCGACATCGAAAGCCTCACCATTGCGATTGAAGTTGCGGTGATCATTCTCAGCAAAAACTGTCTGCTCGGTGTACTTGCCACTGAGAAGGCCCGAGGCTAAAGGCACCCGCGCGATGATACCGACGCCGGCTTCGCGCGCGGCCGGCAGCACCTCATCAAGAGGCTTAAGCCGGAAAGCGTTAAGGATGATTTGCACGGTGGCAACACCCGGACGCGCGATCGCGGCCAAGGCTTCCTCAGCGGTCTCGACACTTACCCCGTAATGGGCGATGGCGCCCTCCCCGACCAAGGTGTCCAACGCGTCGTAGACGGCGTCCGTGGAGAATACAGGTGTGGGCGGGCAGTGCAATTGCACGAGGTCCAGGGTGTCAACTTCGAGGTTCCCGCGGGAACGACGGGTCCACTCGCGAAACTTCGGCAGCGTGAAGTTCTCAGCATTTTGTGCTTCGCGCCGCCCCATCTTGGTGGCGACAGTGAGCCGGAGCTCGGGTCGATCGATGAGATAGTCTCCGATCAACTTCTCACTGCGTCCGTCACCATAGACATCCGCTGTATCAAAAAATGTGACGCCACCGTCGACCGCGGTGTCGAGTACCGCGCGCGCATCCTCCTCCGAAACCTCACCCCAGTCTGCTCCAAGCTGCCAGGTTCCCAGCCCGATCGCCGAAACTGACTTGCCTGTACGTCCCAAAATGCGCGTGTCCATGGGGGAACGCTACCGGATCACAGACGCCACGACGCGGGCCAGCCGCTTACGAACCAGGTGATCATTGGCGTCCACCGGGTGAACGTTGACCTGACGCAGCTGCTGCACGATGCGCATTGCGCCCGGGGCGATGAAGTGGTCCAGTGTCCCGTAGACGATGTCGACCGGCGCCGTAATGCCCGCGATATCACTAATGGTGGTTTGCGATTCGATGCAGTTCTGCAGCGACCTGACGAACGCATTCCAATTGCGTTCCGTCACCGCGAAAAGATTTTTGACCGGCATCAGCTTGGCGATAATGGCGGCGTTGCGCAGGGTGAAAGTCTTGTTACTGCGAAGGAATTCGTAGGCCTTGAGATACGCGCCGACCGCGGCCCGCTCAACAGGGTCGGCAATCTGTGAGGGAGTGAGATATATGGGGGGGCTGATGAGAACCACGTGCGAAACCTTGTCTGGTTTTTGCCTCGCGTAGCGACTCACTAGCAAGGCTCCAAGTGAATGCCCGACGATCACGAAAGGTGCATCCAATTGAAGGGAGCGGATGGTGCGATCCAACCAGGCGACATGTTCCTCGATCGTGTAGCTCGCCACCAGCGGAGCCGGTGACTCCCCGTGACCAAGAAGATCAACGGAGATAACACGGTGGTGTTCGGTGAGCAGGGGCACAAGTTTTTGGAAGGTGACGGATGTTGAGGCAATACCGTGAATCAGGAGGACGACCGGGCCCTCGCCCTGGTCGTCGGCAATGTGGAGCACTCCCCGTGAGTGCCGAAACTTCTCGACCGCTCGCCCGAACCAACCCATGCCCAACATTGCATCAACCCTAAGTCCCGCACCCTTGAGACTCTGGCAGCGCGCACGCTCGCCTCTGCACCGTCGCCGCACCTCGGACGCCCAGCCGCGCTAGCAGCTAAACTCGGCCGGTGCCGTATGCCCCCGTTCCATCCGTTCGCCGCAGTCATCTCATCGACCTAACTCCACTCAGACACAGCCCTGCCTTCGCCCGCCTGTGGATCGGCAACGCCATCGCAGGCATTGGTAGCCAGATGACAATCGTTGCCGTTGGTTTGCACATCTACGCGCTGACCGATTCCACCTTCGCCGTGGCCATGGTGGGCACTGTCGCTTTGCTTCCGATGATCATCGCGGGCATTTACGGCGGCATGTTAGCGGATGCTTTCGACCGTCGCCTCGTCGCGCTCGCCGCCGCAATTTCGGCCTGGGGGTCCACCGCCGGCATTGCGCTGGTCGCCTGGACTGGTGCGGAGAGTCTGTGGCCCTTCTACCTATTGACCGCCCTGAACTCGGTTTCGGCGACCATCATCGGAACCTCTCGGCAAGCTATTCTGCCTCGGCTCCTTCCTCGAAACATGTTGCCAGCGGCGTCCGCCCTGACCGGTATCAGTGTTGGCATCATGATCACTCTCGGCCCCGCTTTGGCCGGTGTGCTGGTGGCCACGGTGGGTTTTAGCTGGACGTACACGATTGACGTGGTGCTGTTCAGCGCTGCCTTCCTCGGTATCCTCACTCTGCCGTCGATCAAGCCAGAAGGTGACGTGCACCGCCCTGGATTGGCGTCCATCCGCCAGGCCCTGAAGTTTCTTAGACACGCTCCTAACATTCGGATGTCGTTCATCGTTGACATCATTGCCATGACCTTCGGCCGCCCACACGCACTATTCCCCGCCGTCGGCGCGCTCCTGCTCGGCGGAGGTGCCGTGACGGTGGGCATCCTTACCGCCTCAGGCGCCGCTGGAACGCTGTTATGCAGCCTCCTCTCCGGGCGTCTCGGTCGCGTTCGGCGACATGGCATGGCCATCGGCTGGTCCATCGCCCTCTACGGTGTTTTCGTCGCCGCGTTCGGTTTGGTTCTGGCCCTGGTGAGCCTGGGGTGGTTCGGCTCTGCCACATCAGTGGATCAGGGAGTGCACGTGCCCGCGCTGGTCGCCGCCGCCATCATGATGGCTGGTACCGGCGCCTCGGACAATGTCAGTGCCATCTTCCGCACCACCATGCTACAAACAGCAGTTCCCGACAATATGCGAGGCAGGGTACAGGGCCTTTTCACCGTGGTCGTCACCGGCGGCCCCCGTCTCGGCGACCTCTATGTCGGCGCCCTGGCTGCCTTCACTGCACTGTGGTTCCCACCACTCCTCGGTGGTGTGCTGATCATCGCTCTGATTGCGCTTTGCTTACGATTGACGCCAACCTTCCGCCACTACGACGCGCTCGATCCAACACCGTAGGCACGACCGAAGTTAGGCTAAAACCGCGGCTTCTGCCAAATGGGTGCGCTCGATCGCGTCCATGACAACAAAACGAGCGTTGCCTGTTTGCCATAGCATCCGCCGCTGCCGATGCGCGCCCGTTCCGCTGGCAAAAATGCGGTCAATGATGTTCTCCGTGCGAATGTAATCGCCGTTGTGAACGAGCGCGGGCTTGACATGCGTCAGAAGGGCATCAACGGCAACTCGAGCTGCACACTGCCGAGCGAGAATAGGGTGCACTAGTTGGTCATCAACGGAGTACCTGCTGGCAGACCACATTGCGAGACGCAGCTGCGATACCGGTATGGGCTGTGGAGCAATGCCGGCGCGCCACTCTTGCGATGCAGTTTCCACCAATGCTCGAATGAGTGCCGCAATTGCCACCGCATCATCGACTTCCATGCACACATCGGCCACCCGGATCTCGATTGTCGGGTAGTGGTTGCACAGGCGGGCGTCGAAATAGATCATTCCCTCATCGAGGAGAGCACCTGTGGCGACCATCGCAGCGATTGATCGGCGGTAGTTATCAGGTGACCCGAAAATTTCGTAGCACCCGGCGGACGGCCAGCGCCCCCAGGCCTGATATCGGTAGCTTGAGTACGCGCTGTCCTGCCCCATCCACATCGGCGAGTTGCTGCTTAGCGCCAGCAGTATTGCAAGCCACGGGCGTATCCGGTCTAACACGGCGACACCTTCGTCCTCGCCCTGTATGCCCACGTGGACATGGAAACCACACGTCAGTTGCTCCGTCATGGTCAGCCCGTATTGCCTCAACATTGCGTCGTAGCGGGCGACATGAGCGACGCGAGAAGACACCGGGATGACACTCGTACCAAGGGCAACCGCTCGCGCCCCGACACTGCGTGCAGATTCGTCCGCGATACGGCGCCCTGTGATGAGGGCGCGCGCTACCTCATCGAGCGTCGTGCACGGCGGCGAGACGGCCTCGATTTGCTCTTGCTTTGCTTCCCGCTCCAGGGACGTCCCGTAGGGACACACGCCCCCATCCCCCGCGCCCTCAAGGGCCGTGGATTGACCTGCCACGAGCATGGATTCGGCGACCGCCAACGGACGCCCATTCCGCGGGTTCACCAGCAAATACTCTTCTTCCACGCCAACAGTACGTGGAACGAAACTCGCATCGTTCGTGTCCATCTCGCCCGCCCTTGCCTCCCTTTTTGCTCGTGCAGTGGTCACTGCTTCTGTTGCGGCTATCCGATTTCAGGCTAGGCAAGGTTCGCACCCAGGGATGGCCCTTGACTTATTGGAGGAGCGCCGGCACGTTCGGCGGCGGGCCGCCCTAGCACCGGTCCGTGACAAAGCGCGCCGAGCCCTCGTGATCGCACATTTTCGAGCGTGCTGCGGGCTGATGGGCCAGACCGATCACCGGCGTGAGGGGAATCCTCGGCCATCCGGCACCCGGCTATGCGGCGCTTGAGCGCTTTGCTGTGGCGCTACGCGGTCGGCCAAAGCCCAGAACTCCCCCGCCTGTGGCTATCCATTAAATGTGTGTCAACGATGCCGATGGCTTCCATGAGGGCGAACATGGTCGTAGGTCCGACGTAGGCAAAACCTCGTTTGCGTAACGCCTTCGCGAGGGCAACCGATTCTGGAGAAGTGGTGGGAATTTCTGCGAGGGTGCGTGGTTGGGGAGTGCGCTGCGGCTGGAACGACCATACGAAGTCCACCAGTCCGCCCTCTTCTCGCAGGGCAATGGTGGCCCTCGCATTTGTGATTGCCGCGGTCAGCTTGAGCCGGTTGCGCACGATTGTGCTGTCAGTCAGCAGCCGCTGCACGTCTTCTTCGCTATAGGCTGCGACGACGTCGGGTTGAAAGTTGTGGAAGGCCGCACGAAACGCGGTGCGCTTCCGCAAGATCGTTACCCACGAAAGGCCCGCTTGGAAGCCCTCCAGGCTGATGCGCTCATACAGCCCTCGTTCATCTCGAACGGGCAAACCCCATTCTGTGTCGTAGTACTCACGCAAGAGCGGATCAACGGCGGCCCACGCTGGCCTTGCTCGCCCATCATCTCCAATGATGCTCACGCGCCCTCCAACGAAAGCAGGGTGCGTTTCGCTGCAAGCCCGCCGAGGTAGCCCCCGAGCGAGCCATCAGAACGCAACACTCGGTGACACGGGATGATAATGGGTAGAGGGTTGGTGGCGCACGCGGTTCCCACCGCTCGCACCGCGCGTTGGCTGCCCGCCGCGGCGGCTACCTCCGTATAGCTCTCAGTATCGCCGTACCCGATCATGGCCAGGTGCCGAAGAACGGTTCGCCGGAAGCCGCTTGCCAGCCGCCAGTCCAGGGGCAGCTCGAAACTGCGCCTCCGACCGGAGAAATACTCCTCGAGCTGGCTCGCGGCATCGTCGAGTTGCTTCGGCGCCCGAAGGATGCGGGAACTCACACGTTTGGCTAAGTCTTCCAGCACTCGTTCGTGATTTTCGCTGTCGAAGGCGACTCGCAAGATGCCGTCCACTGTGCTGGCTATGAGCATCTTCCCGACGGGGGAATCAATCGTGCGGTAGGCGATGTCCAGAGGTCGCTCGGCAGTTGCGCCCGCTTTGTGCCTTTCGTGCAGCATGGTGATGTCTGCCATGTGCACTGACGTGGGTCCCTCAAGCCGCACGGACTCAGTAATATCTGTCATTGGTCCAGCCCTTTCGCCTACGCTGCAACGATTTTGTATGTCGAGCGCAGTAGCCACGCCTCGACGTTGGCATCTTCGCTCAGATTTGGGTAGACCCGCAACGCCGCAAAAAGATCTCATACCAGGCGTCACGGGCATTGCTGCGCGGCGCCAGGACCGCGCGACACACCCGAAAGACCATCGCACCGTGCTGCGCGACTATCTGCTCAAATGGCTGCTTGATGCTGGTGACCTTGTTGAGGTATCGATGAGCTGAAACGGGAGGTCCCACTCTTCGCAGACTCTACCCGCAAGGACCATCCGCGCGGATAGTTGGGAACTGGGAACTGGGAACTGGGAACTGGGAACTGGGCGGGAGTATACGGTGCCCCATAGACACCTCTCCCAAGACAGATCTAGCGTGGCTGGCACAGGCCCTCGAACGAAGGAGTCACCATGGCCGAAATCCATCACCACGAGCCCCCGTACGCTGTCGGTTACTTCGTCG
Organism: Homoserinimonas sp.; assembly: GCA_025464755.1. Taxonomy (GTDB): domain Bacteria; phylum Actinomycetota; class Actinomycetes; order Actinomycetales; family Microbacteriaceae; genus RYN-87. Next base: position 2,035 of record JAODMI010000101.1, on the reverse strand, counting down.
GCAGTCTTTCGGCGGCATCCATCAACCGTAAACTGTCGCAGGCACTCATCCGTTTAGCCCCGCCAGAGCTGGAATTTACGGAAATACCCATCCGCGATCTCCCGCTATACAACTATGATTTCGACGCCAACTACCCGCCCGCGGGCGTGGCGCTCAAGGAGGCTATTGCCTCGGTGGATGCCGTCCTTTTCGTAACACCGGAATACAACCGTGCCATCCCGGGCGGCCTTAAAAATGCCATCGACTGGGCGAGCCGCCCCTGGGGGCAAAACTCGTTCGCGGGCAAACCCTCAGCCGTTATCGGAGGCTCTATTGGGGCAATTGGCACGGCTGTGGCGCAGCAGAATCTGCGCAGCGTCCTCAGCTTCTGCAACTCACCCCAGATGAACTCGCCTGAGGCGTACATACAGATCACTGAAGGTCTGATATCAGACGAGGGCGACGTCAATAACGAGGGAACCAAGCAGTTCCTCAGCATGTTTATGAGCGAATTCTACGAATTCATCACTCGAGTGCTGACTGTGGTCCCGAAGCGGTGATGCGCGGGCCCCAACCCGGCTTCTCCTGAGCGTGGTCAACAACGTGAGCATGGCCGCCCCCTCGACATGAATGCATGTCGCGCTAAGCGTGGTATCAAGGGCAGGTGACCAAACAAGACACGGGAGAGTCGGGCAGCCGACGAGATGCCGCTCGTCGAGCCACGAATACGCGTGCAGTGCGATCGCTGGCAAGGATAGGTCTCATCGCCAGTGGCGTGGTGCACATCCTGATCGGTGTCATCGCCATCAACGTCACCAGCGGTTTGGGGGGCCACGCGGATCAATTTGGCGCCCTGTCGGCCGTGGCCGCTGTGCCGGGTGGGCCGTTGGTTCTCTGGGCCGCTGCCATCGCCCTTATCGGCTTGGCCCTGTGGCAGTGGACCGGTCCGATGGCCTGGCGTCCAAGTACTGCAATCCCGCGACGTGTTCGTGACCGCGCCAAAGCCTTGGGGTTCCTGGCTGTCGGCCTTGCCTCCCTGGTCTTCGCTATCGGCGGACGCAGCGATGCCAGCACGGCACCACATCACGTAAGTGCCTGGCTTCTCAATCTGCCAGGAGGCGTGTTCGTCTTGTTAGGTATTGGGGTGGTCGTTGGGACTGTCGGCGGAGCATTCGTCTTTCGCGGAGTGTCCCGCAACTTCCGAGAAGACATTGAGCGCCCTAAAGGCATCTGTGGAACCGCCGTGATCACGCTCGGTGTTTTCGGACACGTGACCAAGGGTCTCGCACTTCTCCTGGTAGGCGCCCTCTTTGCCGGCAGCGCGGCCTTTTCAGACGCAAACTGGGCAACCGGCATTGATGGCGCGGTGCGCTACCTTGACGCGCTGCCCACAGGCGCCTGGCCGCTGCTCGTCATCGCCCTCGGGCTGATGTCACATGGGCTGTACCTTGCGGCGCGTGCGGTTTACATGCGCCGCTGACCCGACACGATTTCCCTTACCTTTGTCTTCACCGTCTGAGTTCACCCAGATATACCCAGAGGCCTCCGATTCGCACAAAACGACTGTTCTCGTAATGATCCCCGGCGCCGCCATCGGAGCGGAAGTACGCGCGGAACTCGACACTCCCCTCGGTGTCCCCTCTGCCTCCTTGGCTCGTGCGCAGAATATCAAGCCGATACCAGCGAATGTCTGGGTCCAGCTCAAGGAGTGTGGGGCGGGTGCTCGGATGCCAGCTGGCAAGAAGGTAGGCATGGTCCCGGACCGCAAACGCGGAGTACCGCGAGCGCATGAGCTGCTCAGCCGTTGCCGGCGAAGCAGTACTGCGGTGAAATTCCCCACAGCACTGGTCGTACGTCTCGCCACTTAAGCATGGACAGCGCATCAGGTGCACGCCTACCTTCTCCATCAATCGACATGTCTCTGCGACCCTGTGACACTCTACCTTCGGGCGCTAACGTCGCCTCATGAGAATAGTCTTCGTGGCTTGGCTCGCAGTGATCAGTTTCGGCCTCTTTGGCATGCTTGTCATTGCATGGTCTGGGCGGTGACCCCCAT
>JAODMI010000086.1 GCA_025464755.1 Homoserinimonas sp. | reverse complement strand
CACCAACCTGGCCGCCGTCATCCTGCAAATGATCTCGCTCGGGCTGGGCGACATCGCAAACTTTCCGTTCCTGCAGCCACCGGACTCTCGCGGCATCAAGGATGGCCTGGACCTGTTGCGCGAACTTGCCGCCATCAGCACCACCGGTGAACCCACCATCACGAAGATCGGCAAGCAACTCTCGCAACTGCCCATCGATCCGCGACTGGCTCGCATGGTCATCGAGTCGAAGCAGCATGGGACCACGCGCGAGGTCATGGCCATCGTTGCTGGCCTCAGCATTCAGGACCCTCGCGAGCGTCCGCTCGAAAAACGCCCGCAAGCCGACACCGCTCACGCGCGTTTCCTCGACCCGACCAGCGATTTCCTTACGCTGCTGAATCTCTGGAACTACGTCAAAACGCAGGAAAAAGAGCTCTCAAGCGGCCAATTCCGGCGGCTGTGCAAGGCAGAGTATCTGAACTTCCTGCGCATTCGAGAATGGACGGATGTTTACCGGCAACTCGAGAGGATGGCCCAGCCTCTGGGACTCACCGTCGGGGAGGCGAGCATGAATTCCGTCGGTATCCACCGTTCGCTGCTGGCGGGGCTGCTCAGCCAGCTCGGAATTAAAGATCTCGCAACGGACAAAAAGCAGAAGAACAAACAGGGCGATTACATCGGTGCCCGGCAAATTCGCTTCAGCATATTTCCCGGATCTGCTCTCGCCAGAAAGCAGCCGGCAGAGTTGATGAGCGCAGAACTGGTGGAGACGTCTCGCCTTTTCGCCCGAATGAACGCTGCCATTGACCTCTCCTGGGCCGAACCGTTAGCCGGAGACCTGGCCAAGCGCAGCTACGGCGAGCCCCATTGGGAGAAAAAGCAGGGTGCCGTTGTCGCCTACGAGCGGGTCACCCTGTATGGCGTCCCGATTGTTGCCCGACGACGTGTGCAGTTCTCCCGCGTTGACCCTGCCTACGCACGCGAGCTTTTCATTCGTCATGCACTGGTCGAAGCAGACTGGGATCTGGACAAGCTTGACCGGCGCCTCTCGGAGTTCGAGCGCAACAATCGCAAGTTGCGCAAGGAGCTGGCTGATGTCGAGGAACGTACCCGGCGCCGGGACATCCTGGTCGACGACGAAGCCGTGTTCGAGTTCTACCATCGCCGCATACCGGCAGACGTTTATAGCCAGCGGAGCTTTGAAACCTGGTGGAAGAAGGCGCGTGCGACCTCACCCGATCTCCTGACTATGACCGCGTCTGATCTTCTCGATGAGGAGGCCACACCTCAGGCAGAGAAACCTCGCGGGCGCTTCGACGATGTCGAGACGTCCTTCCCCAAGTATTGGCACCAAGGCGACCAGCGCCTCACCCTTAGCTACCGTTTTGAGCCCGGCACGGAGGACGACGGAGTCACCGCTCAGGTCCCTATCGCACTGCTAGCGCGCTTAACGCCGGCCGGTTTCGACTGGCAAGTTCCCGGGCTACGGGAAGAACTTGTTACCGCTCTCATCAAGTCGCTTCCTAAAGCCGTCCGCCGAAACGTCGTCCCTGCTGCAGACTGGGCGCGGAAGCTTCTGGAAGGTCTGCCAGCAGAGCCCGACGACCTGGACCAAATGGCCCTGACCGAATATCTCGCTGCCCAGATTCAACGCAAGACCCACACGCCCGTCGATTCGGACGACTTCGATCTGGAGCGGATCCCACCTCACCTGAAGATCAGTTTCTCTGTCATCAACGAACACGGGCGCCAGGTGGCGCGGTCGAAAGATCTGGTCGGCCTGCAAAACAAACTGCGAAGCAGGGCGCGCGAGTCCATCGCCCAGGTGATCGTGAAAACCCCCAACTCCCTCGAACGCGACGGCCTCACCTCATGGGACTTCGACGCGCTGCCCAACACCCTGGACGCCCGACAAGGCACCAACACGATTCGCGCGTACCCCGCCCTCGTCGACCGTGGCGCATCCGTTTCAATCCAGCTGATGAGCACACCGAACGATCAGGCTCGCGCGATGCGTGCAGGTTTGCGACGGCTGGTGCAACTCGCCGTACCCTCCCCCACTAGTTATGTGCAGCAGCATCTGACACACACAGAAAAGCTGACCCTGGCAGCGAGCCCCTACCAGAACACACAGGCTCTGTTCGAGGACTGCATGGTCGCATGCATCGACGCCATTATCGGAGACACTCCGGTGTGGTCGCGGCCCGATTTCGAGCGGCTGCGCGACGAAGTCTCCTCGCGCATCATGGACGACCTCTTCGCCACTGTCAGCCTGGTTGCTCGCACGATCGCCGCAGCCCGGGAGGCCGAGAAAGCCATCAAGTCAGCGTCCAACATCGCACTGCTGGCTCCACTAGCGGACGCTCGCGAGCAGTTGGCCGCACTCGTCTTTCCCGGGTTCGTTTCCCGCACCGGCGCGACCCAGCTGCGGCGGCTGCCGCTTTACCTGGAGGGCATCACTCACCGCGTCAGCAAGCTCGGCGACAATGTGGGGCGCGACCGAGTGTGGATGAACGAGGTGCAGACGGCAAGGGAGCGCTACCTGAATTCGAGCGGCAAACTGCCGCAGGCTCCGGATGCCGCGCCTCATGTGGTTCGCGCGCGCTGGCTGCTCGAGGAACTGAGGCTCAGCCTTTTCGCTCAGCACCTGGGCACAGCCGAGCCGGTCAGCCTGCAGCGCATCTCGAGAGTCCTCGCCGGAAGCTAAAGCACCTTAGACAGAAATGCCTGAGTGCGCTCCTGCTTGGGGTTTGATAGGACCTCCCGAGGGTTGCCAGCCTCGACTACCACTCCGTCGTCCATAAACACCAGCGAGTCAGCCACTTCCCTGGCGAACCCCATCTCGTGTGTCACGACAACCATCGTCATGCCAGAAGCTGCCAGTGACTTCATCACATCAAGAACCTCACCGACCAGTTCCGGGTCGAGCGCCGACGTCGGTTCGTCAAAGAGCATCAGCTTGGGCTCCATGGCAAGCGCGCGGGCAATGGCAACCCGCTGCTGCTGTCCACCGCTGAGATGGGAAGGGTAGGAGCCGGCTTTCTCGGACAGACCCACCCTGTCGAGCAGATCCAGTGCCTTGGCGCGGGCATCCGCTTTGGACACCTTCTTGACCAGCATGGGAGCTTCGATCACGTTCTCCAGGGCCGTCATGTGGGGAAACAAGTTGAAGCGCTGGAAAACCATGCCGATGTCACGTCGCTGCTTTGCAGCCACGCGCGGCTTCAGCTCGTACAACTTACCGTCACGTTCCTCGTAACCGACCAAGACCCCGTCCACTGTGAGCCTGCCAGCATCGACCTGCTCAAGGTGGTTGATGCATCGAAGGAAAGTTGATTTACCGGAACCGCTCGGACCGACGAGGCACATAACCTCGCCACGATTGACCGAAAGGCTGATTCCCTTGAGTACGTGATTGGAGCCGAAGCTCTTGGACACCCGGTCGGCGTGCACCATGAAAGTGTCGGTCATCCTTTGCCTCCATGGTTGTCGGCAACGGTCCCCGGTACATCAAGCACTACTGTCTCGGCACCCTTCTTGTCTGGCTTCACCTGACCGACTCCGCGCGAAAAACGCTTCTCGAGGAAGTACTGGCCCACCATGAGAATCGACGTGAACAGCAGGTACCAAGCAGACGCTACAAGCAACAGAGGAATCGGATCGAAGATTGCGGCAGAGATGTCGCGTTGCCTGCCATACAAGTCGAAGCTGAAAGGCACAGCCGCCACAAGGGAGGTTGTCTTCAACATCGAGATAACCTCGTTGCCGGTGGGCGGGATGATGATGCGCATCGCTTGAGGAATGACCACGCGGCGCATCGTCTGCAACCAAGACATCCCTAGGGCGGTAGCTGCCTCTTCCTGCCCGCGGTCTACCGACAGGATGCCAGCACGCACAATCTCGGCCATGTACGCCGCCTCGTTCAGGGCCAGGCCGATTACAGCCAGCCAGAACACATCGATCGTTTCGCTGGTCTCGAAGGAGACCCACGGAGCCGTGAACGGAATGCCGATGTCGATAGTCGAATAGATGGTGGCAAGCAGACCCCAGAACGAGAGCTGCACATACACCGGCGTGCCGCGGAATATCCACAAGTACAACCAGGCAACACCTTTGACCACCGGGTTGTTTGACAGCCTCATGACAGCCAAAGTGACACCAAGCACGAGGGCGATCACCATGGAGTACACGGTCAGCAGCAGCGTGTTGAGCGCAGCCTGTGAAATTCGCCTGTCGAAGACATACGTCGCAAAAGTGCCCCAATTGTAGGCCGGGCGTTGCGCCGCGTCGATGATGAAGAGCGCCAGCCCGGACAACAGGATGACCGCCACAACGGTGCGCCATGGATGCCGCAGCCGGATGGCCTGAATCACCTCTGGCTGTTCACCGGTCATCTCTGTTAGCTGCCAGCAGCGTTGATGGTGATCTCATCGATTCCACCGTCGGCAACACCCCAGTTGTCGAGGATCTCCTGGTAGCTGCCGTCGTCGACCAGTGACTGCAGCGCTGCCTGGATTGCGTCAAGGAGTCCGTCGGAGTCTTTGGCCACCGCGATACCGTAAGGCGCAACATCGAATGCCTCACCAGCAAGCTCAATCTTGTCGTCGACCTGCGAGACCGCGTACTGCGTGATGGGCGAGTCCGCGCTCATCGCGTCGGCACGGCCTAGCGCGAGGGCGTTGGTCGCCTCATCCTGTGTCTCA
>JAODMI010000032.1 GCA_025464755.1 Homoserinimonas sp. | reverse complement strand
GCCCCCAGCCAAAGGCAGAGGGCGGTTCTCGTTAGACAGTTGTTACACGCCCGCCGCCACCGGAGCAGGAATAGTTGACACCAGCACAGCATCGAGTGCGACCGACGCATCCTCATCGGAGGACTTGAGTGCGAGCGCGAGTTCGGAGACAAGGATCTGGCGCGCCTTGAAGAGCATCCGCTTCTCACCGGCCGAAACACCGGCACCCTGCTCACGGCGCCAGAGGTCGCGAACGACCTCGGTGACACGGTGCACATCGCCGCTGCCCATCTTCTCGGTGTTTGCCTTGAACCGGCGCGACCAGTTGCCGGCCTCTTCTTCGACGTCCGCGCGCAAAACTTCGTAAACGGCTTCAACTCCGGCACTGTCGATCACGTCGCGCAAGCCGATGAGATCCGCGTTGTCAATGGGAAGCTCGATGACAAGTTCGCTCTGGTGGATGTTCAGGGTTATGTACTGCTTATCGGTTCCCTTTATGTTGCGGGTCTTGACCGCCGTGATGGTCGCGGCTCCGTGGTGCGGGTAAACGACTGTCTCGCCAACTTCAAAAATCATGTAAAACTTTCCTTACTCTCAGTCGTTTACTGCAGGCAAATCCGGTTTCTGCGTCACGGCCGGGCTAGCCGTGAGCGAGCAGAACGCCCACTTCGGTCGCCGCACGCTCGTTCATGCGGGGCGACACAGACGTGTCAGCGCGCACTGATAACGTCCCATTCTCTCATGCCTTGGTGTATGTTGCCTGCGTGCGTGCGCATGAGCCTAGGTTGGCTCGTGCTCAGCAATCAGGTGTTCCGCCATGTGGCGCGCTCGACGCGCAGCATCGACGTGGCCCATCGTCGCCGCGATGATGGAGCCCTTCATCAGAATCTGGTACGAGTGAGCAAACCCGTCCGGATCTGAGAACCCGGCCTCTGTCGCCATAGTGGCCACTGATTTGCGCACGTTGTCGAGGTGCGCAATGCTCGCCTGGCCGAGCGGATGCTGCGGCCCCATTTCCAAAAGCACGTTGACGAACGAGTCCCCCTCGAAGTCGTCGCGGTGAAACCACTCGTCGAAGACATCGAAGATGGCGAAAATTTGCTGCTTGGGCACCGAACTCCGTGCGCGCGCTTCAGCAACGAGGCCGTCGGATGTCCACACCTGTTCACGCCGGTCGAGGAAGGCCGCCGCAAGTTCGTCTTTCGAGGAGAAGTGTCGATAGAACGTGGCAATGGCGACCCCCGATTGCCCGATGATCTCGTCAACACTGACATCCCTCAGACCGCGCCGCGAGAAGAGCTCATAGGCAGTCTGGAGTATGCGCTCCCGCGCGCTTGGCTTCGGTGACTCATTCATTAGTAAAAAATACTACCGCTTGACAGAGAATGCGTTCTACCCCTAAAAAGGTGGTAGAGATAACGTTCTGTTTCATTTTGTAAGTGAGGGGGAATCGTGACAAACGCAAGGTCAGTCGACTGCTGGAAGCCAACGGTCGCTGAGTACGGCATGACCGAGTTGACGCTCGAAGCTCTCGATGTTCACAGCATTTCTGAGACCGATTGGCGAGTACGTGACCGCCGCCTGCCAGAGCACGACGCGCTCTGCGTACTTGGCGTGATCGCGAAGAAAGACAACGACACCTACGAGGCCCTGCGCATTGGGCAAGGCTTCCAGCGCTTCACCTTCACATCCTTTGCGGATGCCGTCCAACACTTTATTGACGCCTAACGCCGGCAAGAGAAGGAGATTCACGTGTCATTAGCAATCCTTGAACCGCCTGTTCACAAGCCCCGCCTCAGCGCCGTTCCGCGCCCCGCGACTGTTATCCCTGGAGCCTCAGATGACCCGGTGCGGGACTATCTTCAAAAAATCTCCAAAATCCCGTTGCTGAATGCAGAGGAGGAGCCGCAACTCGCTCGTGCGATTGAGGCTGGCCTGTTCGCCCAGGAAAAGCTCGACAAGGGCGTGGAGGACGACACCCTCCGCCGAGAGTTGAAGACACTAGTGGCCGAGGGCGAAGCTGCATATCGCCGGTTCGTTCGAGCGAACCTACGCCTGGTTGTCAGCGTGGCGAAGAATCACCTGGCCACGGGCGTGCCCTTCATGGACCTCATTCAGGAGGGCAACATCGGTCTGGACCGCGCGGTGAAGAAATTCGACTACCGCAAGGGCTACAAGTTTTCCACATACGCAACCTGGTGGATTAAGCAGTCGGTGTCCCGAGGTGTCGCCGACTCGGGACGCCTGATCCGCCTTCCCGTGCACGCCTCAGAGAAGGCCTCCACTGTGCGTAAGGTCATCCGCGAGTTCCAGACAGACATGGGCCGCAAGCCCACCATCTTGGAGATCGCCGACGCCACGGGATTCTCGGTCGAGAACGTGCGCTTGTTTCTGGAGGCCGACCGCGACCCCATATCGCTGCACACCCCCGTCGGCGACGACGCAGGGTCGGAATTTGGGGAACTCATCGAAGATGGTGACGGTGCACCCGTCATCGATATCGTGAGCGCCGGAATCCGTCATGACCTCTTGCACAAAAAGCTCAACGGTCTACCCAAGCGTGATGCAGAAGTTTTGCGGCTGCGTTTCGGCCTCACCAATGGAACGCCGATGACGTTTGATCAGGTTGGTGCGCGCCTCGGGGTTTCGCGCGAGCGTATTCGCCAGATTGAGCAGCGGGCTTTGCGCGCGCTGCGCTGCCCCGAGCTGCATGGGCAGCTTGGCGACTAGCGTCCACCTTCGACACATGCGGTTGTCGCTTGTGGTTGTGCATCGGGATGAGAACACCCACAAGCGACAACGCATCTACCGAAGA